>NZ_JAUSYK010000001.1:1804880-2105693 GCF_030816855.1 Arthrobacter sp. B3I4
CGTTCCTCCCGGAGCTGGGCCCACAGGGCGGCGGCCTCGCGCAGCCGCCGGGGCCGCAGTTCAAGGCCGACCAGCGATGAAAACGCGTGCTCTGCCGGGCCGCCGGTGGCGCGGCGGCGCCGGACCGTCTCGCGCAGCGCCGACGCCGAGGGCAGCATCTTGTCGGTCGCGGCGGCAGTCAGTTCGTCGACCCACCCCTCCACCAGTGCCAGGGCGGTCTCCAGCTTTTCGAGGGCCTGCTCCTGCGCCGGGGTGCGCTGGGGCATGAACACGCCCTGCGAGAGAGCCTCCTGGATGCCCTCCGGGTTGCTGGGGTCCAGCTCGCGCGCCAGCTCTTCAATCTTCGACGTGTCGATGTGGATGCCGCGGGCGTAAGCCTCAATCGCGCCGAGCAGGTGGCCGCGCAGCCACGGTACCTGGACGAAGAGCCGGGCGTGGGCAGCCTCGCGGACCGCCAGGAAGAGCCGGATGTCGTTCTCCGGCAGACTGAGGCCCTCGCCGAACTTCGCCACGTTTGCCGGCAGCAGCGCCATTTCCAGGTCCGCCAGCGGGACGCCGATATCGGTGGAGCTGACCACTTCGGCGGAGAGGGCGCCGATCGCCTGCCCCAGCTGCATGCCGAAGATCGCACCGCCCATGTTCTGCAGCATCGAGGAGGCGCCGCCCATCATGGTCTTCATTTCCTCGGGCATCTGTTCGGTCATGGCGGAGGAAAGCGCGTTGGCGATGCTGTTGGCGACCGGCTCCGTCAGGCGCTTCCAGGTGCCGAGGGTTTCCTCGACCCACTCCGCGCGGGACCAGGCCCGGCCGATCAGTCCGGTGGAAGGAAGTTCCGTCACCTGATCCAGCCAGAGTTCAGCCAGCCGCAGCGCCTCGTCGACCTGCCGGGACTGCGCGGCGGTCACGGACGGGTCGGAGCCGCTGGCGGCCACCCTGCGGGCGTTCTCGTGGGCCAGCTGCCAGTTGACGGGCCCCTCGGACGGGGCGCTCATCATGGCCTGGACCTGGGAAAACATCTGGGCCAGCAGGTTCGGATCGTCCGGCAGTCCGGCGGCCTTGGCGAGCTCCGCCGGATCAATGTCCCCCATGCCCCTGCCGCCCATCAGGTTCTGCAGCAACTCCGCCAGCGGATCCTTGGGTTCGTCGTCCCCGCTGGACGGATTAAGTGGGTTAGAGGTCATGATCCCGCCGATCGTCGGTGTGACTGGTACTCAACTTCACGCTACCCCTCCGCGCGAGCGGCTGTCTCCCGAAACCGTGCCACGTTCGCTGTCGGCAAAGAGCCCCGGCAGCGTGCAAGCGCGTAGTGTTGGGAGCTGGAATAATTGCAGGCTGCCGCGCCGGTTCCGGCCGCAGCCGCAGCGCCTTGATCCCGCCCCCAGGGGCACCCCTGGCGCCGGCACGGAGAGGTCCTTCATTGACGTTTACCCAGGGCGGCCAGCCTCGCGGCGAATCAGCGCCGGCAACAGTTGACGACGCCGGTGGCGGCGGCGGTGCCGGCCATGGCACCCTCTGGTCCAGGTTTGGCCCCGGACGCACCGGTGACGGCAGGACGCCGCGCCGCCGCGCCGACGGCGGGGGAGCGGAGAGCCGGTCGTCCGCCATGCTCGTCTCCGGCCTGCTGTCTCTCGCCTTGGGCATGGCCGCCATGACCCTTCCCGTTCCCTATGTGATTGAATCCCCCGGCCCGACCTTCAACACGCTGGGCACCGACAACGGCAAACCGGTCATTGCCGTATCGGGGCACCAGACCTTCCCCGCCCAGGGCAGCCTGGACCTCACCACCGTCTACGTCGACGGCGGTCCCAACGGGCCGGTCAGCGTCTTTGAGGCCCTCAGCGCCTGGCTCAACGGGTCCAAGGCCGTCTACCCGGAGGAACTGATCTTCCCCACCGGCGTCACCAGGGAACAGTCGCAGCAGGAGAGCGCCGTCGCGATGACCACCTCGCAGGAAAACGCTGTGGCCGCTGCCCTGAAGGAACTCGGCATCGCGTTCGAGCAGAAGTTGCAGGTGGCCGGGATCCCGGACGACTCGGCCAGCAAGGGCAAAATCCAGGAAGGGGACGTCCTGGTTTCGGTCGGCGGCAAGCCGGTCACCGCCCTCAGCGTCATCCAGGCGGAACTCGCGGACGGAAAGGGCAAGCCCGTCGCCGTCGTCGTGGACCGGAACGGCACCCAGTTGCCCGTCACAGTCACTCCGACGAAGTCCCAGACCGGCCGCTACCTGCTTGGCGTCGCGCTGCAGTACAAGTTCAAGTTCCCCTTCGACGTCAAGATCTCCCTGGACAAGGTCGGGGGACCCAGCGCGGGCATGATGTTCGCGCTCGGCATCGTGGACACCGTCACGCCAGGGGACCTGACGGGCGGCAAGCACATCGCCGGAACCGGCACCATTAACCCCGACGGTGCCGTCGGAGCCATCGGCGGCATCGGCCAAAAGATGGTCGGGGCACGCTCCGGCGGCGCCACCCTGTTCCTCGCCCCAGCGGCGAACTGCGACGACGTCGTCGGGCATATCCCGGCGGGGCTGCAGGTGGTCAAGGTCGAAAACCTGACCGAGGCGCGGCACGCCGTTGAACTGGCCGCCGGGGGAAGCGACACATCGGGACTTCCCGCCTGCACCAGCAATTAGACTGACCCCGGAACTAAGCTCCGGTGCCACTCGTGGCACTAATGACGGCTGTTGCCGCCCCTGCCCGGGCGGTGCCGGCGGTCCCTGCAACTGAAGACCTAAACAACTGAACACCTGACAACTAAAAAGCCAGCAGCACTGAGACCAGCTATGAGGTACCGAGTTTGTCCCGTCCCAGCACCGTCCCACCCGGAAGGCCACAGCAGCGGCGAGGCGCCCTGACGCCCACCCTGATTGTCGTGGCCCTGATCGTCGTGGGCTTCATCTTCTTCGCCAATGTCTGGACGGACGTCCTCTGGTACCAGCAGCTGGGCTTCTTCGAAGTCTTCCTGACCGAGAACCTCGCGCGGATCGCCATCTTCCTGGCCGGCTTCGCAGTGATGTTTGCGGCGGTGTTCTTCGCAATCCGGATCGCCTACACCGCCCGCCCGGTCTACGCGCCCGATTCGGAGGTCCGGGACAACCTCAACCGCTACCAGGCCCAGCTCGAGCCGATCCGCCGGGTGGTCATGATCGGACTGCCCGTCCTGTTCGGGCTCTTCGCCGGCAGCGCGGCCGCCAGCCAATGGCAGAAGGTGCTGCTTTTCTTCAACCAGGAGCCCTTCGGCCAAAAGGACCCGCAGTTTAACCTGGACATCAGCTTCTACCTGATGACGCTGCCGTTCCTCGGTTTCGTCACCGGCTTCCTGATCAGCGTTGTCGTCGTCGCCGGTATCGCCGGCATCCTCACGCACTACCTTTACGGCAGTATCCGCCTGATGGAACGCGGCGTCTTCACCAGCCGTGCCGCCCAGATCCACCTGGCCGTCACCGGCGCGGCGTTCCTGCTGCTGCTGGGCATCAATTTCTGGCTGGACCGCTACTCGGCGGTGCTCAACAGCGGAGGCCGCTGGGCCGGCGCGCTCTACACCGACGTAAACGCCGTCATTCCCACCAAGGCCATCCTCGCCGTCGCCGCGGCTCTTGTGGCCGTCCTGTTCATCGTTGCCGCCGTGATCGGCAAGTGGCGGCTGCCGGTGATCGGCACCGCCATGCTGGTCATCACCTCGATCCTGGCCGGCGGCGTCTACCCCTGGGTAATCCAGCAGTTCCAGGTCCGGCCCTCCGAACTGACGCTGGAGAAGAAGTACATCGAGCGCAACATCGCCATGACCAGAGCCGCGTACGGCCTCGATAAGATCCAGGAAAAGCGCTACGAGGCCACCACCAACGCCACCACCGGCGCCCTCGCTCCGGACGCGCAGACCACGGCGAACATCCGCCTGCTGGACCCCAACCTGATCTCGGATGCGTTTTCGCAGCTGGAACAGTACCGGCCGTACTACCAGTTCCCCAGTGCGCTGAACGTGGACCGCTACGAGGTGAACGGCAAGATCCAGGACACCGTGATCGCGGTCCGCGAGCTGAACCCGAACGGACTGAGCGCCAACCAGCAGTCCTGGCTCAACCGGCACGTGGTCTACACCCACGGTTACGGCGTCGTTGCAGCCAAGGGCAACAAGTTCACCGCGGACGGCAAACCGGACTTCCTGCAGTCGGGCATCCCGTCCACCGGCGTGCTGGGCACCGATGCCAGCTACCAGCCGCGGATCTACTTCGGCGAAAACTCGCCGGACTACTCGATTGTCGGCGCCCCGGACGGTGCCCCGCACCGCGAGCAGGACCGGCCCGCCGCCAAGGAGGGCGACGGCGAGACGCAGTACACGTTTACCGGCAACGGCGGCCCGAACGTCGGCAGCTTCTTCAACAAGGTCCTTTACGCGATCAAGTTCCAGTCCTCGGACCTGATGCTTTCCGACGGCGTCAACGCCGAGTCGCAGATCCTTTACGACCGGAACCCGCGTGACCGGGTCGAGAAGGTGGCCCCCTACCTGACTGTGGACGGAAATGCTTACCCCGCCGTCGTCGACGGGCGGGTGAAGTGGATCGTGGACGGCTACACCACCAGCCCCTACTTCCCGTACTCGCAGCAGGAACAGCTCTCGGACGCCACCAAGGACTCGCAGACGACGGCGAACCGCACCGCGGCGCTGCCGAACACCTCGGTCAACTACATCCGCAACTCGGTGAAAGCCACCGTGGACGCCTACGACGGTTCCGTCACGCTGTACGCGTGGGACGACCAGGACCCGGTCCTGAAGGCCTGGCAGAACATCTTCCCCTCCTCGCTGAAGCCGTACTCGGAGATGTCCGGCGCGTTGATGAGCCACGTGCGCTACCCGGAGGACCTGTTCAAGGTCCAGCGCGAGCTTCTGGGCCGCTACCACGTCACCAACACGGACAACTTCTATACCAACAACGACGCCTGGAGCGTTCCGAACGACCCCACCGTCAAGGAAGAAGGTGTCAAGCAGCCGCCGTTCTACATGTCACTGCAAATGCCTGACCAGGAAAAGCCTGCCTTCCAGCTGACCTCCTCGTTCATCCCGCAGGTGGTCAACGGCAGCGCCCGGAACGTGCTGTACGGCTTCCTGGCCGCCGACTCGGATGCCGGCAACCAGAAGGGCGTGAAGGCGGACAGTTACGGCCAGTTGAGGCTGCTGCAGATCCCGCCGGAAACCCAGGTGCCCGGCCCGGGGCAGGCGCAGAACAAGTTCAACTCGGATCCCACCGTGTCGCAGGCCCTCAACCTGCTGCGGCAAGGAGCCTCGGCGGTACTTAACGGCAACCTGCTGACGCTGCCTGTCGGCGGCGGCCTGCTCTACGTCCAGCCGGTTTACCTGAAGTCGACCGGCGAGACGTCGTACCCGACCCTGCAGCGGGTGCTGGTCGCCTTTGGCGACAAGATTGGCTTCGCACCGACCCTCGACGAGGCGCTGAACCAGCTGTTCGGCGGCCGGTCCGGCGCAACCGCCGGCGACGCCGCCAATAACGGGCAGACACCGGCTGCCCCGGCCCCGGGCGGCACGCCGCCGCCCGCCGGCGGCACGGACGCCAAGGCCGAGCTCAAGGCGGCGCTGGATGAGGCGAACGCCGCGATCAAGGCAGGTCAGGAGGCGCTCGCCAAGGGCGACTTCGCAGCGTACGGCGACCAGCAGAAGAAGCTCTCCGCGGCCCTGCAACGGGCAATTGATGCGGAGGCCAAGGTCGGCACGCCGGCACCGACGCCCGCTCCCAGCGGCAGCGCCACGCCGTCGGCTGCACCGTCACCGTCGCCCTCGCCGAGCAAGTAGGCGGCGAAGCCCGCTGACGGCTGGAGGCCGGGTTCTGCTCACCGGGAGCAGAAGCCCGGCCTTTTGCCTGAGCGGGGAGAGCCCGGCGCGCAGGTGCACCGGGGCCGGCGGTGGGACGGACATCACGCCCTGCGGATTTGGCCTCCCGATCGCCGGCAGGTAAAGTTGATCTTGCGACGCGGGGTGGAGCAGTTCGGTAGCTCGCTGGGCTCATAACCCAGAGGTCACAGGTTCAAATCCTGTCCCCGCAACTGGAAAAGAGGTCCGGAACACTGGAAAGTGTTTCGGACTTCTTCGTTTAACCACCCGCCCGGCCAGCCGGGGGCACTTTCCTTCAGCCGAAGGCATGCGGTGGTTCTCTTCTATGTCCTGATATTCGCCCTCGCGTTCGGGCCGGCGCTCATCCTGGGCGGTCCCGGTGCCCTCCTGGAAGGCGGCATCTACGCGGGGACCGCCACTGCCGCAGATGCGAGTGCTCTCATGGTCGCGGCCATGCTGTCCGGGCCTCCTGCGTACGCGCTGGTGGCCATGCTGATGATCGCGCTCACCTCCGGGCGCGCGGGGCTGCGTGGCCTCCGGTCAAGGACCCTGCGCTGGAGGGTGGGCGTTCGGTGGTACGCCGTTGCCCTGCTGACCGCGCCACTCCTGTGGTTGGGGATCCAGGGCACGCTTTGGCTCACCTCCAGCGCCTATGCCCCCGCCATCATCGCGGCCGAGGACAAAGCGGGTCTGCTGGTGACGGCCCTTGTGGCGGGCCTCATCGCCGGCTTCTTCGAGGAGATCGCCTGGTCCGGCTTCGCAACGCACGAACTTATTAAGCGGCATGGGCCGGTGGCAACGGGACTGATGGTGGGCCTGCCGTGGAGCCTGCTCCACTTGCCGCTCTACGCCGGAGCGCCCTCCGGGGATGTCCCGTGGGCGCTCTCCGTCGCGGTGGGCCTCTTCGCCTGGCTGCCGCCCTACCGGGTGCTCATGGTGTGGGTCTACGCGCACACCCAGAGCGTGCTGATCGCGATGCTCATGCACGTCCCCGTCAGCGCGCTGGGGTTTGTCCTCGGCTCCGCGGCGATGGCGGGGCTACCCGACCTGATCTTTAACCTCATTTTCGGGGTGACGCTCTGGGGCCTGGTAGCAGCGGTCACCGCCGGTCGCAGGAGCACCCCGCAACCTGGGCCGCCGGCCCCGAGGCCGTTACGTGGGACAGAAGAACCAACTGGGGCGCCCTGGTCGGGGCCGGAGTCAAAGTAGGGTAGTGTTGATCCTGCGACGCGGGGTGGAGCAGTTCGGTAGCTCGCTGGGCTCATAACCCAGAGGTCACAGGTTCAAATCCTGTCCCCGCAACCAATGGCAGTAAGGCAAAGGCCCGGATCGAAAGATCCGGGCCTTTGTGTTTCCCTAGCCGTCCTTGAGCCGCTGGTACGTCCCCAGCGCCCGCGCCCGCGACTCCGGCAGCCCGAGGATGGGCTCCGGGTAGCCCGCTGTGGCACCGTCGGCTTTCCACGGTTCATGCACCGCCTTGTCGGACAGGCCCGCGAGCTCGGGGAGGAAGGCGCGCAGGTAGCGGCCCGCGGCGTCGAACTTCTTGCTCTGCGTGACCGGGTTGAAGATGCGGAAGTAGGGCGAAGCATCCGCACCGGAACCCGCCACCCACTGCCAGTTGGCCGGGTTGCTGGCGGCGTCTGCATCCACCAGGGTGTCCCAGAACCAGGCCTCGCCAACCCGCCAGTCAGCCAGCAGGTTTTTCACCAGGAACGACGCTGCCGCCATCCGGATACGGTTGTGCATCCAGCCGGTCTGCCATAGCTGGCGCATGCCCGCGTCAACCAGCGGATAGCCGGTGCGGCCCTGCTGCCACGCCTGCAGCTCTTCGTCTGACGGCGCCCGCCAGGCGAAGCGGTCAAACTCGGGCCGGTAGTTGCGGCTGGCCAGTTCGGGGTTCTCGTAGAGCAGCTGCCAGCAGAACTCCCGCCAGCCCAGTTCGGAGCGGAAGATTGCGACGTCGGCCGGTGCTCCCTGCGGGAAGCGCTCCCGGAGCGCGTGCCAGATTCGGAAGGGGCTGATTTCACCGAAGCGCAGGTGCGGCGAGAGCCGACTGGTGCCCTCAACCCCGGGGACGTTCCTTCCGGTGCCGTACTCGCTGACGGGGCCGTCCAGGAAGTCCTGCAACCGGGCGTGGGCACCTGCCTCGCCCGGCACCCATTCCGCAGCCAGTCCGGCACTCCAGTCCGGGTGCCGGGGGAGCAGACCCCACCCGTCCAGGGCCTCGCTGCCCGGCAGCTGGCCGTCGTCCGCGGCAGCGGGCCGCGGAAGCCAGTCGGGAGCGGCCAGCGGTTGCCGCGGTTCGTGCGCGTCCAGGCAGGCCCGCCAGAACGGAGTGAAGACCTTGTAGGGCCCTCCGGAGCCGGTCCGCACCGTCCAGGGCTCAAACAGAAGGTTGGCTTGAAAACTGGCCGCTGTCAGGTTCTGGCTGGCCGCCCAGTCCTTCAAGGCCGCGTCGACGGCGCGTTCCGGCCCGCCGTAACGGCGGTTCCAAAGGATTCTGGTGGCGCCGGTTTCTTCGGCTAGCCGCCGGATGGTTTGCTCCGCCGGGCCGCGGCGGAGCACCAGGCGGGAGCCGGCCGACTCGAGGTCCCCGGCAAGCGAAGCCAGGGAGTGGTGCAACCACCACTTGGTGGCCGCCCCGAGGGGCCGCATCCCCGGCGAGACCTCGTCCAGGACGTAGACCACCGTGAGCGGACTGCCGCTCGCCGCTGCCTCCGCCAGGGCAGGGTTATCGTCGAGGCGGAGGTCATCGCGGAGCCAAACCAAGGTCGAGGACATGGTTCCACGCTACTGGATCACCGGGCCGGCGGGCCGACGAACCCCGGCACAGCAGAGGCCGGGCCCGCGCGCTGAAGTGCTGCACGCTGGCCCGGCCTCCGGGTCGACTTCCGGCCGTCAAAGGCCGGCGCCGGTTTAGAGCTTGTCGAAGTCGGCCTCGTCGACGGTGGTGCCCGTCTTGGCGCCGGTTCCGGCGCCGAGGGCCTGGGTGGTGCCGCCGGACTTCAAGGCAGCCAGGCGTGCTTCGATTTCGGTCTGCTCGCCCAGGTCCTCCAGCGAGTTGAACTGGGCGTCCAGGCTGGAGGCGGCGAGTTCCTGCTGGCCGCGTACCTTCGCCTCTTCGCGGCGGATCTTCTCTTCGAACCGGCCCACCTCGGAGGTCGGATCCATGATGTCGATGCTCCGGAGGGCATCGTGCACCTGGGACTGCGCCGCCGCCGTCTTCGAACGGGCGATGAGTTCGTTGCGCTTGCTGGTGACGCTCGTTGAGCTTGCCCTTCATCTGGTCCAGGCCGTGCTTGAGCTTGTCCACCACCTCGGTCTGCGACGCGATGCTGGGCTCGGCGGACTTCGCCTCGTTTTCGGACGAGATCTGCCGCTGCAGGGCCACCTTGGCGAGGTTGTCGAACTTCTCGGCGTCCACGGTGTCGCCCTTGGCGCGGTACTCGTCGGCCTTCCGCGAGGCGGCCAGGGCCTTGTTGCCCCAGTCCTGGGCGTTCTTGACGTCTTCGTTGTAGTCGTCCTGGAGCATGCGCAGGTTGCCGATGGTCTGGGCGACCGCTGATTCAGCCTCGGCGATGTTGTTGGTGTAGTCGCGGACCATCTGGTCCAGCATCTTCTGCGGATCCTCGGCCTGGTCCAGCAAGGAATTGATGTTCGCCTTCGCCAGCTGCGCCATGCGGCCGAAAATGGACTGCTTAACCATGGTGTTACCTTTCGTCCTGTCCAGTGGTGGCCACTGAATTCGGTGAACAGTGAAATGTACCGCTTCTACCCGCCGGCTACGGTCGTTGCCGGCGTCTAGTCTGTAGCCGGGCGGCTAAAAGCTTCCGGAGTCTCCGCCGCCGAAGTCGCCGCCGCCGCCGAAGTCGCCGCCGCCCCAGCCGCCGCCGGAATCGCCGCCGCCCCAGCCGCCTCCGCCGCCCCAGCCGCCGCCTCCGCCGCCATGCAGGATGGAGTTGATCAGGATGCCGCCGAGGATGGCGCCGCCGAGGCCGCCGCCCCCGCCGCCGCCAAACATCCCGCCGCGGCCGTAGCCCTGGCTCGCGTAGCCGCCGAACTGGTCAACGTCTGACTGGGCCAGCTGTGCGGCCTGGGCGGCGAGCGAGTGCGCCTGCTGGGCGTACTGAAGGGCGGTGACCGGGTCTGTGCGGGAGATCGACAGGGCGTAGTCGAGGTTGCGCTGCGCCTCCGCGAGCCGGGTGCGCGCTTCCGTGCCGACGCCGCCGCGTCGTGCGGTGATGTAGTCCGAGGTGGCACCGATCTGCGCCTGGGCGGACATGATGCTCTGCTGCAGCGAGGCCTGCGCCCGGCGTGCCTGCTCCTGCTGGTCCCGGATGCCGGTGAGGGCCGCATCGAGGGACTGATGGGCGGCCTCCACACGCTCCAGGGTGGCGATCGGGTCGATTTTGCCGGCCTTCATTTCGGCCTTCACCCGGGCCAGGGCAGCCTCCACGGCGGCGACCGGTCCGGCAAGTTCGGGGTGCGCACCCGCCCGGATCATGGCCTGCGCCTGAGCCAGGTCCTGGGACGTATCGACGACGGCGGATTCGAGTCCGTTGCGGGCCTCGTTGAGGTTCGCTGCGACCTTGTCGATGGCGCCGAGCAGCACGTTGGTCTGGTGCAGGCTCTCCTCGGCGGCCCGGACGGCGACGGCGGCGAGGCTGCCCTCACCGGCGTCGAGCTTGTCCCCGGCCGTGCCGGAGGCGTTCTGCACGAAGGCCAGCCGCTCCTTGGCCTGGCTGATGTTGTCCGTCACCTGCGTCAGGGCGCTCTCGGCGTACTTGGCCCGCAGCTCGGTCAGGGACTGCTCCGCTGCGGCAATCCGGGTCTCGGCCTCCCTCGCGCCGGCGCCGACGGCCGCCAGGGCCTGCGGGGCGTTTTTCTCAAGCTCGCGCAGGGAATCGAAATCCGCTTTCTGTTCCTGCAGCGAAGCCAATGCCGCTTCGGACCGGCGGATGATTTCACCCAGCCAGGTCCGCTGCTGCTCTTCAGTGTCCGGGATGTGGTCGTCGAGCTGCTGCTGAAGTTTAAAGGACTCGGTCATGTGAGCCTTGGCCTCCTGCAGTGCCGTTGTGAAGTTACCGACGGCGGCATCACCGTACTGCGCCTGGGCAAAGCCCAGCTCCTGCTCGCTTGACTTGATGGCGTCGTCGGCCTCGATGAGCAGCGACCCGCTCTTACGCCGCAGTTCCGTGACGCTCAGCCCGGCAAGGGGGTCCAGTTCGGCGCCCTGCGGGCCGTAGCCGGCAGTGTTGGTCCCCGCGGCTTTCTTTCGCCGGCTGCGCAAATAAAGGTAGGTTCCGACACCGCCGGCGGCCACCACGCCGACGCCGACGAGGGCGCCGTTTCCGGCGCCGGAGGGAACCGATCCGCTGCCGCCACCGGCGGCGTCGCCCACCGCCGCGGCGGTGTCAATGGCGGCCTGGGCAAAGTCACGCTTGCCGCCGGCCAGGTTCGCGACGATGGCATTCTGGCTGATGGTGCTGGTCTTGGAGTAGATCGCGCTGGCCGAGTTGGGGGAGAAGTAATACTTACCCTCGTCCGACATGGCGAGGATAACGTCAGCCCGGCCCATGCCCTTCTTGGTGGCCACGGCCTGGGACCAGGCCTTCGGGTCGGCCGGGTTCGTAAAGCTCTTCACCGTGACGACGTAGAGGTTGTACTTGTGGTCCTTCAGGAGCTTCTGCACCGCGTCCTGAACTTCGCCCTTGCGGCTGCCCAGCAGATTTCCGCTGTCCACGACGTTCTGCCCGGACGGAATGGTCACCGGGTCTTCGGCGAGCGCGGGAGCGGCGGGGAGGGCCAGCAGTCCGGCGACGCCAAGGCCCGCAAGGAATCGTTTCATCATTGACCGCATCTGCAACCCTTCAGCACTTCTGTGACCGGAACAGGCCGAACCGGTCGTCTCAGAATGCAGCAGCGCCCCCACGCAGGTGTAAAGCCGCAGGTCGCTGTGGCAATTCCATTTGATTCTATGGTGCACCCCGGGGGGCGTCCACAGCAGCGAATATGCCACCAGCGAAACGGCTGGCGGCTGCCGTGAGCGGAACCCTGCGGGGCCAATAGGTCCTTGCCAGCGTTCAGGAACCTCCCAGCAAATGCCCGCTCTTGTACCAGCCTGCCGCACCATAGTTAACTGCAGACAAGGATGAAAGGAAGTCCCATGACTGAGAACCCAAGGCAGGGCGCGTCACCGGATCCCTCACAGGCGCACCGCGAGCCGGCCGACCAGTCCGCGGGTAACCCCGCGGCACCGCATGGCGCGTCGGCGCAGGATGCAGCGGCGCAGGGTTCGGCGCAGGAGAACCCGACTATGAGGCTCGACCAGCCGGCGGGCGGCGCTCCACATCCGGTGTACCCGCAGCGCCAGCCGGCCTACGGCCAGCATGGGGTTCCCGACACCCAGTTCGGCGCTTCGGCCCATCAGCCTGACAACGGCCGCCCTGCCCAGGGCCCGGCCCAGCCGAATCATTCCGGAGCGGGGCCCGCAGGGTACGGGCAGAGCCAGTACAGCGGGTACGGTAACCAGCCTCCGACCGGTCCGGCACCCCACAACGCGTACAACCACGCCGGCAACGCCCCCAAGCGGAAGGCCGCTTTCGGTGTTCCCACCCTCGTGGCCAGCATCCTTGCCGCAGGCCTGGTCGGCGGCGGTGTGGTGGCGGGCAGCACCGCCCTAATGGGCAACCGTCCGCTCGCCTCGACGGGCAGCACCAGCCAGCCGGGCACCGTGATCGTCAACAACAAGGAAGACGTCAACGCGATCACCGCCGCCGCCCTGAAGGCGTCACCGAGCGTCGTGACCATCAAGGCCACCAGCGGCTCCGAGGGTGGAACGGGCTCGGGCATCATCCTCGACGGTGAGGGCCACGTCCTCACCAACACGCACGTGGTCACGCTGGACGGCAAGACGGCCAAGGCCGCCGTCGAGGTCCGCACGAGTGACGGCAGGGTCTACAGTGCGAAGATCGTGGGCACCGACCCGCTTTCGGACCTCGCCGTAATCAAGATCGACAACGCCTCCGGGCTGGTACCGGCCACGCTCGGCGACTCCGGCAAACTCAATGTGGGCGATACTGCCGTCGCAATCGGTTCTCCGCTTGGACTCACGGGAACCGTCACTGACGGCATCGTCTCCACGCTCAACCGCACTATCAGCGTGGCCTCCTCGGCAGCGCCCAAGGACGGTGCTGACAAATCCCAGGGCGGTGACCAGGGCTTCCAGTTCGCCCCTCCCGGGGGCGGCCAGGCGCCGAGTACCGCAGACCAGGGCAGCATCTCGATCAACGTGATCCAGACGGACGCGGCCATCAACCCGGGCAACTCCGGTGGTGCCCTGGTCAACGCCAAGGGTGAGATTATTGGCGTCAACGTCGCCATCGCCTCAGCCGGCGGGGACTCGAGCGGCAGCAGCAGCGGCAACATCGGCGTCGGTTTCAGCATCCCGATCAACAATGCCAAGCGGGTGGCCCAGGAGATTATCAGCAACGGCAAGGCAACCCATGGCCAACTGGGCGTAAGCGTCAAGTCCAAGCCTGCAGGCGCGTCCTCCTCCGGTTTCTCGGTCGGCGCCGACGTTGCGACCGTCGAGCCCGGCTCGGCCGCTGACAAGGCCGGAATCAAGGTCGGCGATGTGGTGACGAAGTTCCAGGACCTGGCCATCAGCGACCCTAACCAGCTGACCGCCGCGGTGCGCGAGCAGGCAGCGGGGGCGACGGTCAAGGTGACCGTCCTCCGGGGCGGCCAGGAGAAGCAACTCGACGTGACCCTCGGAGCTGCCCCGGAGCTGTAGGCCGGGCGGCATTCAACAACGGGGCCGGGACGCACGCTCAGGTGCGTCCCGGCCCCGTTGCGTACCGCAGAAAGCGCCGTTTCCTTTCCCCGCCGGAGCGCTGCCGGCAGCGCCACTGACCCCGCACCGCCCGCGGACGGGCTATATGGTTAGTTAGGGGCAACCGGCCCCCGGAAGTTTGCTGGCCAACCCGACCCGGCTGGCCGTCCCACCCGCACGGAAGGCTGCTGTAACCACAGTGGAAGACACCCTGAAGATCATTGTGCTGGTCAAGCATGTACCGGACGCGCAGTTCGACCGCCACCTCAGCGGCGCGGACAACACTACGGACCGGTCCGAAAGCATTCTCTCGGAGCTGGACGAATACGCTCTCGAGGCCGCACTGCAGCTGATCGAAGCACGCGGCGGCGAGGCTGCCGGGAACAAAGTCATCGCCCTTAGCATGGGCCCGGCCGGTGCCGTCAACGCGGTCAAAAAGTCGCTCCAGATCGGCGCCACCGAAGGCGTCCACCTCACCGACGAAGCGCTGGCCGGCTCGGACGCTTCCGCCACCTCTTTCGCGCTGGCCGCCGCGATCCGCCACCTGGGCGCAGACGCTGCCGCCGATCTCGTCCTGACCGGCATGGCCTCCACCGACGCCGAAACCTCGCTGGTCCCGGCCCAGCTCGCCGAGCGTCTCGGCCTGCCCCAGGTCACCTTTGCCGCTTCCCTCGACGTCGACGGCGGCCGGCTCACGGCCCGGCGCGAGGGCGACACCTACGCGGTCACGGTCGAGGCCGCCCTGCCGGCACTTGTCTCCGTCACCGACCAGATCAACGAGCCCCGGTACCCGAACTTCAAGGGCATCATGGCCGCCAAGAAGAAGACGATCACCACCCTGACGCTGGCCGACATCGGCGTCGACCCCGGCATGGTGGGACTGGCCGGGTCCTGGACCGCCGTCGAGTCCGCCGAGGCCCGCCCGCCGCGCACCGCCGGCACCATCATCACCGACGAAGGCGACGCCGGCCTCCAGCTGGTCGAGTTCCTGGCCGCCCAGAAGCTGCTCTAAGGGGATTATCCGAACATGGCAAAAGTACTGGTATTCATCGACAACCCCGGCCGGGCGCTGAAGAAGTCCAGCCTTGAGCTGCTCACCATTGCCCGCACTCTCGGGGAGCCGGCCGTGGCCTTCAACGGCGAGTTGCACGACGACGTCGCGGCGGCGCTAGGTGAGTATGGCGTGCAGGGCCTCTACCGGCCCTCCGCTGACGATTTGGACGACTACCTCGTCGGTCCCAAGGCCTCCTACCTGGCCGCCGCCGTGCAGACCTCCGGAGCAAGCATCGTCCTGGTTGAGAACTCCGCCGAGGGCAAGGAAGTCGCGGCCCGGCTGGGCATCAAGCTCGGTGCGGGCGTGATCACCGACGTCGTCGCGGTGGATCCCGACGGCACCGCCCACAAGTCGGTCTTCGCCGGCTCGTACAGCAGCACGGCCAGGGCCACCACGCCGGTGGCCGTACTCACCGTCAAGCCCAACAGCACCCTCCCCGAGCCGGCGGTCACCGGCACGGCACCGCGAGCCGCCACCGTCGAGGTGCCGGACACCGCCGCCGCCGCGTCCGCCCGGATTACTGGGCGGACGGAAAAAAGCGCCAGCGGCCGCCCGGAGCTTTCCGAGGCCCGGATCGTTGTGGCCGGCGGCCGCGGCGTGGACGGGAACTTCGGGCCGCTGGAAGACCTCGCGGACGCCCTCGGCGCAGCCATCGGAGCCTCCCGGGCGGCCACCGACGCCGGCTGGATCAGCCACGATGCGCAGGTGGGGCAGACCGGCAAGACCGTCTCGCCGCAGCTGTTCATCTCCGCCGGGATCTCCGGCGCCATCCAGCAAAAAGCCGGCATGCAAACCGCCAAGGTCATCGTTGCGGTGAACAAGGACGCCGAATCGCCGGTTTTCGAGATCGCCGACTTCGGCATTGTGGGCGACCTGTTCCAGGTGCTGCCGCAAGCCACCGAAGAGATTAAGAAGCGGAGGGGTGGCCATTGAGCACGGAGGCCGCCACGGCCCCGAGCCCGTTCGACGCGGAGCGCGCCGGGATTGAGCGGGTGCTGTGTTTTGCCGCCCACCCGGACGACATCGACTTCGGCGCTGCCGGCACCATCGCCGCGTGGACTGCGGCCGGCGTGCAGGTCTCATACTGCATCATGACCGACGGTGATGCCGGAGGCTTCGACCCGGAGCGGCGCGACGAGATTGTCCGGCTGCGCATCGAGGAGCAGCAGCGCGCCGCTGCCCTCGTCGGGGTGACCGACATCCGGTACCTGCACCAGCGCGATGGCTACCTCGAGGCCTCGCACGAGGTCATCCGCGAGGTGGTGCGGCTGATCCGCGACGTCCGTCCCGACGTCGTGCTGGCGATGCACCCGGAACGCAACTGGAACCGGATCCAAAAGAGCCACCCCGACCACCTGGCAGTGGGGGAGGCCGTGACCCGGGCGGTCTATCCGGCGCTGGAAAACCCGTTCGCCTACCCGGAACTGGCAGCCGCAGGGCTGGACGCGTACAAACTGCCCTGGCTCTGGCTGTTCGCGGGGCCGGATGAACGTGATAACCACTTCGTTGACGTCACCGACCACGTCGAGGACAAGGTCGCGGCCATCCACATCCACGTCAGCCAGCATCCCGACGCCGGGGCGATGGAACGCACCGTCCGCGGCCTTATGCTGGCCAACGCGGAGCGCGCAGGACTGGCGCCGGGCCGCAGCGCCGAGGCCTTTCACGTGGTGGCCGTCAACGGACCCGGGACCATCGCCGGTTTCTAGGTTTGCCCGCGGCTGCCGCCTGCCATATGCTGGCCATGTTTAAATCATATTTATTTATGGAAGGCAGACTTTAATGGCGAAGACTGCGCAACAGCCCGTACTGGTCATCATGGGCGTCTCCGGCTCCGGCAAGTCAACCGTTGCCGGGCTGCTGGCCGGCCGGCTTGGCTGGGACTTCGCCGAAGGTGATGACCTGCACCCGGCCTCCAACGTGGCCAAGATGCAGGCCGGCCAGCCGCTGACTGATGAAGACCGCTGGCCCTGGCTGGACAGCATCGCGGGGTGGATCCGGGAGCACAGGGCCGCAGGCACGCCCGGCATCGTGACCTGCTCGGCGTTGAAGAAGCGGTACCGCGACGTCCTCCGCGGGGAGGGCATCGTCTTTGTCTTCCTCGAAGGCAGCAAGGACAGGATCTCGGGCCGGCTCGCGTCCCGCCACGGGCACTTCATGCCGCCGGCCCTGCTCGAGTCACAGTTCGACGCGCTGGAGGCCCCGACCGAGGATGAGGACTTCCTTACCCTGTGTGTCGGCGCGACCCCGGCGGAGGAAGCCCAGGAAATCATCGACCGCCTCCACCTCGGGGAAGCCGCCGGGCGGTAGCCCTACCGGCTCAGGCGCCAAGCGGGGCGTTGGCCACGGTGGGTGTGGTGGGCATCTTGGAGCCGCCCGCCGGCTCCACCGTGATTCCCAGGGATGCCGCGGAGCCGATGCCCGTAACGACAGCCGGCTTGGACAGCGCTTCCGCATCCATCAACCCCTTGGACACCGGCGCGGAGCCGTCCTTGGGGATCAGCCACATCTGGTAGACCTTGCCGGCCGGCGGGGCCGGGACGTCATTCATCTTCACCACAGCGGCGTCCTTCGAGGACGAGAGGGTCAGGGACGCCGTGCCCCCGCCTTTCACCTCGATCGTGGCCTTGCGGACGTCACCGGCCTGCATCACCTGGTTGAGCGGATCGTTCTGGTTGGCGACATAGGCGCCGACGCCGACCCCGCCCACCGCGATAAGAGCCGCCGCGGCGACGCCGACCAGCCAGTTGCGCATGCCCTGGGGCCGGCGCCGTTCCTCACGGCGCTGGCGGGCAGCGCCGAGTTCGTCCGGGACCGGAGACCCGGCCTGATCCCGGACCGGTCGCGCGACGACGGGGGGAACAGTTGGTGCGGGGAGGCCTTCACCGGTTCTGCCGGGCTGCTGCGCCGGAAGGGCGGCGACGATGCGGTCAAAGAGCCCGGCCGGCGGCTCCTCCTCCGCGGTGAAGCTCAGGGTCAGCGTTTCACGGGCCTGCAGGACACGTTTCTGGAACTCGGCGCGCTCGGCGGGCGCGGCTCCGGCGATGTAGCGGTCGACGGCGCTGCGCTCGGCGTCGTCGAGGGCGTGCAGCGCATAGACTTCGGCGAGGTCTACGGCGCGGCCGGAGCTGAGGTCTGCCGCGATGTCGGTGGAGAAGCCGCCGGGCGTGCGGCCGCTGTTCAGTGGATTCATTTCGTTCATCTCAACTCACCCCCAAACAGGTTTTCAAGCGGATCAGTCCGTCGCGGATGCGGGACTTGATGGTGGGGACGGCCGCGTTGAGCTTCTCGGCGACTTCCCGGTAAGTCAGGCCGCCGTAATAGGCGAGCCGGACGGATTCCTGCTGTGTGTCGGTCAGCGTGTCCAGGCACCGGACCACGGCTTCGGCTTCAAGCCGGCTGCCCACCTCGTCGGAAACGGAGTCGTGGTCGACTTCCTGGCTGCTGGCGCCGTATTTGGCTTCCCGGTCGCTGGCGGACTGGGAGGAGCGGACCTTGTCAACGGCCCGGCGGTGCGAAATCGTCATGAGCCACGCGAGCGGGGTGCCGGCGTCGGCGTTGAATTTCGACGCGTTTTGCCACACCTGGAGAAAGACCTCCTGGGTGGTGTCCTCACTCAGTTCCGCGTCGATCAGCACCCGGCGCGCCATGCCAAAGACCCGGCGCGAGGTGAGCTGGTAAAACTCGGCGAAGGCGGCCTGGTCCCCGGCGGCGATCTGCCCCAGCAAGGCAACCAGCCGGCGGTTTACGTCGGCTGAGGCGCTGGGGGGAGCGGCGGCCTCGGGGTTCGGGGCATTCGGAGTTTCCATCACCTTCAAGCATAGAGCGCCCGCCGCCGATCCCGGGCCAGTGCCGCGTGTTCCGCGGCCGGCCGCACCGGCGGCCGGGGGTCTGCCCACCTGTAGTGTGCTCACCTGCGGCTCCTTGCTCCCTCGACGCCTACCTGGAAGGTTGTCTCACCTATTGTTCGTGGCAGCCGGGCTGGAGGATGGGCGGAACACGGGGCTAATTCGGCAGCGGCCCTGCCGGCCGCGGCCGACTCTGCGTCCGCGCCTAGAGCTTCGCGCCGGCGAAGCCCTGCTGCCGCCAGGCCTCGTAGACCGCGATCGACGCCGCGTTGGCGAGGTTCAGCGAGCGCAGCGCCGGCAGCATGGGCAGCCGGACCCGGGACGTCACGTGCGGATCGTGCTTCACGTCCTCGGAGAGCCCGACCGATTCACGGCCGAACATCAGCACGTCGCCGGGACGGTATCTGATGTCGGTGTAGGAGGTATTGCCGTCGGAGGTAAACGCGAAGACCCGCTCGGGCTGCAGAGCCTCCCAGGCGGCGCCGAGGTCCGGATGCACGGTCACGACGGCCAGGTCGTGGTAGTCCAGGCCGGCGCGGCGGAGCTTGGCATCGGAGAAATCGAAACCCAGCGGCTCAATTAGGTGCAGCTGGGCGCCGGTAATGGCGGCCAGCCGGATGGCGTTGCCGGTATTGCCGGGGATTTCGGGGCTGTGAAAGAGGATGCGGAACACCCACCCATCCTAGCGAGCGGCCCCGGGGACCGTGCATACGGCCGTGTTTTCCGCCCTGCCCATGCCGCCTAGTGCATCCCTCGCAGCAGGCGCGCCAGTACCGGTACGTTGACGGTGTTGGGGGCCGGTCCCGAGCCGAGGAACTGCTTGAGGCCGCGGGCCAGTCCGGCGCCGTTGACCACCTGCACGGTCTCGGGACTTTCCCCGCGGCCCCGGGAGCGGCCGTGCCGGTCGATCACCGGTTCGTGGAGGTTGCCGTCGCTGCTGTGCACCACTGTCCAGCCGGTGACGTTCAACTCCGGGAAAATGTCCTGCATCCGGCGCACCACGTGGGCAAGCTGCGGCGGCGCGACGGACCGGCCGCCATGGTTCAGGGTGTGCCCGTTCCAGGCGTAGGCACCCGGCGGCAGCAGCATGGAACCGATCACGGCCATCCGGTATCCGGAGAGCAGCACGTGGTCGATGTGGCTGTTGTCCGCCGGCGACTGCAGGCCGTTGATCAGGCGGGCGGCGGGAATGCCCGGGAGGATCTGCCGGGTAATCAACTGCACCGTCCGCATCTCGCGCTGGATGCGTGCCTCCGCCCCGAAGATGCCGCGCCGCCTTGGCATGCCGTGGATCTGTTGGCGGGCCACCGACGCCGGGATCAGCGGAACCTCGCCCGCTGCGGCCACGTCGTCGAAGGACGGGACGTAGACCGGGGCGTCGGCGGAGGTGTTTCGCGGCTCATTGGGACGGCGGACGTGCGCGGAGGCCCGGCTGCCGGCTGCCGGTGCATCGAAGTGGGCGCCTTCCTCGGCCGGTGCCGTGCGGCTGGCATAGGCGGTGCCACTGCCGTAGGAGCGGTCGTAGTCAGCCCGGCGCTTGGCGTCGATCAGGGTCTCGTAGGCGAGGGTCACCCGGCGGAAGGTGGCGGCGTCACCGCCGTGGTCGGGGTGCGCCGTGCGGGCGGCCCTGCGGTACGCCACCTTGATGTCCTTGTCCGTCGCCGTGACGGGGATCCGGAGGACTTGGTAGTGCGAGCTGCCCTGCGTCAAGCGCGATTCCTTTGCGTCAGTGGAGCCAGTCCTGCCGGGACGTCCGGCGTGGCCAGTTTAACCGGCTGGGGGAATAACGAGCGCGGGGCAGTGGATGGTTCCCCTGCGGGCAGAACGCGGCGCCTGCCGGGCGGCCCGCCCCCTGCGCGCGCCGGCCGCCGTCGTCCTGTCCCGCATTCGGCGGGAGGGGCGGCGGCGGATCGCCGGGCTGCGGAGGACGCTAGCGGGTCCTGCCGGGGGGAGAGCCGGTTGAGCGCGAGCGCCCCGACCAGCAGGCCGAAATCGCGCAGGGCCACGTCGAAGAAGCTGCCCAGCACCAGCAGGTTAATGATGATGCCGAGCAGCCAGGCGGCGACCAGCAGCGATCCGAAGCGCGGCCGGACCGCGACAGCAACGCCGGCGACGATTTCGACCACGCCGACGATATACATAAAGCTCTGCGCCGGAAGCGGGATCACCGACGTGGCCACGGGGGCCAGATACATAGTCCAGTCGGTCAGGATGTTGGTGAACTTGTCCAGCCCGAAGATGATCGGCGCGGCGGTGAAGACCGTGCGCAGCAAAATGAACGCCTGCCGCTGCCGGTCCGCCGTGGCTGCGGACGCAGGAGTCGCGAGGGTTGTTGCAGATTTCATGGGATTGCTCCTTCTAAAAGTAGGTAACCTGATTTTAGAATGGGATCAGAAGTTAAGCAATGGATCTTGTTTTTAGAGTTAGGCTCGAGACATGAAGCGATTTACGTGGAACCGGAGGCTGTCCGCCGTCGCCTCCCTGCGCGACGAGAACCGCCGTCGGCTCTTCGACTTTGTCGCCTCCGCGCCGCAGGCTGTGGGGCGGGACGATGCCGCGGGAGCGTTGGGGCTGGCACGCAGTACGGCGTCTTTCCACCTGGACCGGCTGGTCGACGACGGTCTGCTGGGCGTGGAGTTCCGGAAACTGGGCGACAAGGCAGGTCCGGGGTCCGGCCGGCCGGCCAAGCTATACCGGGCTGCGGTACAGGAGGTGTCCGCTTCCGTTCCGGAGCGCAACTACGACCTCGCCGCGGAACTGCTGGTTACGGCGGTTGAGCGGTCAGCCGCCGACGGTAGTTCCGCCCGCGAGGAGCTGCTGCGGGCCGCGTATGAGCGCGGGTTCGGGGCGGGGGAGGCGGCCGGCGCTCCGGACTTCGCCGGTCTGCTGGCGGCCGAAGGCTACCGCCCGGCGGACGACGGCAGCGGCGGGCTGGTGCTGCTCAACTGCCCCTTCCACCGCGTGGCGGAGGGCCACGCCGGGGTGGTCTGTGCCATGAACGGTGCGTTCCTGAGCGGAGCTGCGGCCGGCTGGGGCGTCGACCCGGACCGGGTGGAGCCACTCGCAATTGACGAGCTCAGGGCGCAGGGCTCCGCCGGCTCCGCCCAGTGCTGCGCAAGGATCAGGCCGCTTTGACCCTGGCCTGCCCCTTCGTGCCGGTCAACAGGACGCCCGCGAGGACCAGGATGCCGCCTGCGACCTGGACCAGTGTCAGCGCCGTGCCAAGCACAACTGTAATGACGGCCGTGAAGACCACCATCAGGTTCAGGTAGTTGCCCGCGGTGCCGGGCGGGGTGGTCTTCAAGGCCAGGTTCCAGAAGAGGTACGCGCCCAGTGACGGGAAGACTGCAATGTAGGCCAGTGACCAGGCATCGGCCGGGGTGGAGGGCAGTTGCACGTGGAGTGCCACGGCGAACGGTGCCAGCGTCACGGTGGCCATGGCGACCTGCACCGCCGTCGAGGTGATGGGCGCAACGCCGAGCCGTCGGGCGACGATGGTGTAACAAGCCCAGACCCCGATGGCGCCGGTCATCATCAGCTCGCCCGTGTTGATCGTGAGGCTCACCACCCGTTCCAGTTCACCGCGGGTCAGGACCAGCAGCACGCCCAGCATCCCCAGCCCGATGCCCAGCCAGCCCAGCCGCGTAGTTTTCTCGCCGAGCACGACGATGGCCAGGACGACGATCAGGGCCGGGTTGGCGGCCGTGATCAGGGAAGCGTTCAATGCCGACGTGTAGCCCAGTGCGCTGTAGAGCAGGAGGGTATAGCCGCTCATGCCGAGCACGCTCAGCAGCAGGAGCACCGGCCAGCGGCGCAGCACCGTCCGCCAGTCGGGCTTTTCCACCAGGTGGGCCAGGACCAGCAGCGGCACAGCGGCCAGGGCCCAGCGCCAAAACGTCAGCTGCAGGGGCGTCATCGAGGCCACCGCCGCCTGCCCGACGACGTAGTTGCCGGACCAGAAGAGGGTCGCCAGGACAAGGTACAAGGGCGCTTTCACCGCTTGAATGTACCGCAGTGCCACTACCCTCCGGCCGGGAAGGCCCCGCACTGCCACGGTAGAATTGACCTGTGCCTGTATATCTAGACCACGCCGCCACTACGCCCCTCGCTCCCGAGGCGCTGGCCGCGCTGACCCGGGAGCTGGCCAGGACCGGGAACCCTTCCTCGCTGCACGGTTCGGGCCGCCGCGCCCGCCGGGCCGTGGAGGACGGCCGGGAGGCGCTGGCCGCCGCCGCGGGTGCGCACCCCTCGGAAATCATCTTCACCTCCGGCGGCACTGAGGCTGACAACCTCGCCGTCAAAGGCCTGTACTGGGCCCGGCGCGCGGAGGATCCGCGGCGCACCCGCGTCCTGTGTTCCACAGTCGAACACCACGCGGTGCTGGACACCGTGGAGTGGCTGGAGCGGCACGAAGGCGCCGACGTCCGCTGGCTGCCCGTCGACGCCGAAGGCGTGCTGGACCTGGCCGCCCTGGCCGCGGAACTGGCCGAGGATCCCGCCTCGATCGCCCTGGTCACAGTGATGTGGGCCAACAACGAGGTGGGCAGCATCCAGCCGGTCGCCGAGATCGTGCGGCTGGCGCACGCCGCGGGCGTGCCGGTGCATTCCGACGCCGTGCAGGCGTTCGGCTCCGTCCCCGTCGACTTCCGCGGTTCCGGCCTGGATGCCATGTCCATCTCCGGGCACAAGATCGGCGGCCCGGTCGGCGTCGGCGCCCTGGTCCTGGGCCGGGCCGTGAAGCTGACCCCGGTCCAGCACGGCGGGGGACAGGAACGCGATGTGCGCTCCGGCACGCTGGACACCGCGTCTATTGCAGCCTTCGCCGCTGCCGCGGAGGCTGCCGCCGGCAACCTTGCCGCAGAGTCCGCGCGGATCGCGGGGCTCCGGGACCGGTTGATCGAGGGTGTCCGCGCCGCCGTTCCCGACGCCGTGCTGCGCGGGGCCCCCGGGGTCGGCCGCCTGCCCGGCAACGCCCACTTCACCTTCCCCGGCTGCGAGGGCGACTCGCTGCTGTTCCTGCTGGACCTTGTCGGCGTCGAATCCTCCACCGGGTCAGCCTGCACCGCCGGCGTTCCCCGGCCCTCCCACGTACTCCTCGCCATGGGCCTGGACGAGGAGACCGCCCGCGGCGCCCAGCGCTTCACCTTGGGCCATTTGTCTTCCGAAGCCGACGTCGACGCCCTGCTGGCCGCCCTGCCGGATGCCTACGCGCGCGCCCGGCTGGCGGGCATGGCGGGGCACGTGTCGAGCATCCAGACGGCAGGCACCCAGGCTGGCGCCCCCGGCTGAGCCCCCTTGCACGTTCCGCGCTTTTGGGCGGTGAATCGGCGTGGCGATAGACTGGAGCGGCAGGGCGTTGTGTTATTCCGACGCCGGCACTCCCCATTCCCCATAGAAAGCCAGCATGCGAGTTCTTGCAGCCATGAGCGGCGGCGTTGATTCCGCCGTCGCCGCCGCCCGCGCCGTCGAAGCCGGGCACGACGTCGTCGGCGTCCACCTTGCGCTTTCGCGCATGCCGGGAACGTTGCGTACCGGCAGCCGAGGCTGCTGCACGATCGAGGATTCCCGCGACGCCTGGCGGGCCTGCGACGTGCTCGGCATCCCCTACTACGTGTGGGACTTCTCCGAGCGTTTCAAGGAAGACGTCGTCCAGGACTTCATCGACGAGTACGCCGCCGGCCGCACGCCGAACCCGTGCATGCGCTGCAACGAGCGGATCAAGTTTGCCGCCCTGCTGGAAAAGGCGATCGCCCTGGGGTTCGACGCCGTCTGCACCGGCCACTACGCCAAGGTGATCACCGACGCCGACGGCAATCCGGAATTGCACCGGGCCGCGGACTGGGCCAAGGACCAGAGCTACGTGCTGGGAGTGCTCACGCACGAACAGCTGAAGCACTCGATGTTCCCGCTGGCGGACACCCCCTCCAAGGCCGAGGTGCGCGCCGAGGCCGAGCGCCGCGGGCTGTCGGTGGCCAACAAGCCCGACAGTCATGACATCTGCTTCATCCCGGACGGTGACACGGCCGGCTGGCTGGCCGAAAAGATCGAGATGAGCACCGGCGACATCGTCGATGAGTCGGGCACCAAAGTCGGTGAACACCCCGGCGCGAATGCCTTCACCGTCGGCCAGCGCCGCGGCCTGAAGCTGGGCACCCCGGCCGCCGACGGCAAGCCGCGCTTCGTGCTGGAGATTCGGCCCAAGGAAAACAAGGTGGTGGTGGGTCCGGAGGCCCTGCTCGCCATTGACGAGATCCGGGGCATTAAGGTCTCCTGGGCCGGGCTGCCGATCGGTGAAATTGCCACCGGCGAGGAGTTTGACTGCCACGCCCAGGTCCGCGCCCACGGCGACCCGGTGCCGGCGGCCGCCCGCATGGACCAGGGGAACCTGGTGGTGACCCTCGCCGAGCCGCTGCGCGGCGTCGCCCCCGGCCAGACCGTGGTCCTGTACCAGGGCAGCCGAGTCCTCGGCCAGGCCACGATCGACGCCGCCCGCTCCCTGCAGCGCGCAGCCCTCTAACCGCCGCTGCGGCGCGCAGCCCTCTAACCGCCGCTGCAGCGCGCACCCGTCTGCGCCCCGCATCAGTGCCGGAAACGGACCCGTGCGGCGAAGAAAACGATGAGTTCCCGCGGATCGTATAAATTTTGTGTCTCACTTCACAGGATTTAGCGGTCTCAGCCGCGGTGTTCTGGTTGAATCTAGGAATCAGGACAGTGTGCTGCCCTTCGAGTCGAGCTACTTCGGCGGCGCACGAGTACTCATCGAACAGAAAGTTCACAGATGGCAATGAACAAAAAGGCCCTGCAGAGCGCCATCGCGCTTGCCGGGGTTTCCGCCTTTGCATTGACGGCCTGCACCGGCCCTTCCGGCGGCGGAACGGCGTCCGGGAGCGCCTCAGGCGGAGGCGCCATTACGTACGGCACCACGGACAAGGTGGTCACCCTCGACCCGGCCGGCTCTTACGACGCCGGCTCTTTCATGGTGATGAACCAGATCTACCCGTTCTTGTTGAACTCCAAGCCCGGAACGGCCGACTCCACCCCGGACATCGCCGAATCCGCTTCCTTCACCAGCCCCACCGAGTACACCGTCAAGCTCAAGTCCGGGCTCAAGTTCGCCAACGGGCATGCCCTGACCTCCTCGGACGTGAAGTTCTCGATCGACCGCGTCGTCAAGATCAACGACGACAACGGTCCGGCTTCCCTGCTGGGCAACCTCGCTTCGGTGGAAGTCAAAGACGACTCCACCGTGGTGTTCAAGCTCAAGGAAGGCAACGACCAGGTCTTCCCCGGCGTGCTCGCTGCCAACGCCGGCCCGATCGTCGACGAAGAAGTCTTCGCCGCCGGCAAGCTGATGAGCGACGACGACATCGTCAAGGGCAAGCCCTTCGCCGGCCCGTACACAATCGAGAGCTACAAGAAGAACGAACTTGTCAGCCTCAAAGCCAATCCCGACTACAAGGGTCTGCTCGGCAAACCGGCGAACGACAGCGCCACGATCAAGTACTACGCCGACTCCAACAACCTGAAGCTCGACGTCCAGCAGGGCAACATCGACGTCGCCGGCCGCAGCCTGACCGCGACCGACGCCGCCGACCTCGAAAAGGACTCCAAGGTCAAGGTCCACAAGGGCCCGGGCGGCGAGCTGCGCTACATCGTCTTCAACTTCGACACCATGCCGTTCGGCGCCAAGACCGCCGACGCCGACCCGAAGAAGGCACTCGCCGTGCGCCAGGCGATGGCCGACGTCGTCGACCGTGACGCGATCGCCACGCAGGTCTACAAGGGCACCTACCTGCCCGCGTACTCCGTGGTTCCCGACGGCTTCGTCGGTGCCATCAAGCCGCTGAAGGACATGTACGGCGACGGCAACGGCAAGCCCAGCCTTGAGAAGGCCAAGAAGGCCTTCAGCGACGCCGGCGTCACCGCCCCGGTAACCCTGAAACTGCAGTACAACCCGGACCACTACGGCAAGTCCTCCGGCGACGAATACGCCATGATCAAGGAGCAGCTGGAGAAGTCAGGCCTGTTCAAGGTCGACCTGCAGTCCACTGAATGGGTCACCTACTCCAAGGACCGCACCAAGGACGTGTACCCGGTCTACCAGCTCGGCTGGTTCCCGGACTATTCCGACGCCGACAACTACCTGACCCCGTTCTTCATCCCGGGGAACTTCCTGAAGAACCACTACGAGAACCCGGCTGTGACTGATCTGATCAAGAAGCAGCTGACCACGGTGGACAAGGCCGAACGTGAGAAGGTACTCGGTGACGCCCAGACGGCGGTCGCCAAGGACCTCTCCACCCTGCCGCTGCTGCAGGGCGCCCAGCTCATGGTCGCCGGCAAGGACGTCCAGGGCGTCGACAAGACCCTGGATGCGTCGTTCAAGACCCGTCTTGGTGTGATTTCCAAGTAGGTCCATTCCCCATCCGGTCCTGACCAGCCATGGAGGCGGGGCGCCTGCGCGGCGTCCCGCCTCTTTTGCTGAGGGCAGGACAACCGATTCCCACGCCCACGAAGCTGACGGAAACACAGATTTAGGTACCAATGACAACACTTATTGAGGCACCGCCCAGCGATGCCGACGGCCTATTGCCGACAAAGAAGAAGGCGTCCGGTGGGGGACTGGGCCAATACATTCTGATCAGGTTCCTGCTGATCTTCCCGACCATCCTTATCCTGGTCACGCTCGTGTTTTTCCTGATGCGGATCACGGGTGACCCCATCACGGCCGCCCTCGGCGGCCGGCTCCCGCCGGAGCAGCTGGCGGAACGAATCCACGCCGCCGGTTACGACCGGCCCATTTTCGTGCAGTACTTCGAATACCTCGGACAGCTCATCACCGGCGACTTCGGCACCACGCTTTCGGATAACCGGCAGGTCTCGGAGATGCTGACCACCTACGGGGCGGCGACGCTGGAACTGTCCATCAACGCGCTGCTGGTGGCCCTGGTCGTCGGCATCCCGCTGGGCATGGTCGCCGCGCACCGCCGGGACAAGGCTCCCGACGCTGTCCTGCGGATCTTCGCGATCCTCTGCTACGCCACCCCGGTGTTCTTCGCCGGCATGCTGCTCAAGCTGACCTTCTCCGTCTGGCTCGGCTGGCTGCCGGTCGCGGGGCGGGCGAAGACGTCCACCGAGCTGGCCCTCACGGCGCTGCAGGCGCCCACGGGCATCTACTGGCTCGACGCGGTCCGCAGCGGCAACATGGCAGCGCTCGGGGACGTCATCGCGCACGCGGTGCTGCCCGCCCTTGCCCTCGGTCTGCTGACGGCCGGCATCTTCCTGCGGCTGGTCCGCACCAACGTGATCGGCACCCTCGGCAAGGACTACGTCGAAGCCGGACGCTCGCGCGGCGTCAGTGAATTCCGGCTGGTCACCAAACACGCCTACAAGCCCGCGCTGATCCCGATCATCACCGTGATGGGGCTGCAGATCGCAGTCATGCTCGGCGGCGCCGTGCTGACCGAGACCACCTTTGAATGGAAAGGCCTCGGCTTCCAGCTCGCGACCTACCTGACGGCCCGCGACTTCGTGGCCGTCCAGGGCATCGTGGTGCTGCTCGCCGTGATCGTGGCCGTGACCAACTTCATCGTGGACATCGTCGCCGCGCTGATCGACCCCCGCGTGAGGTACTGACATGAGCATCGAACCAACCATCGCCGCAGAGAGCCGCAGGGACCCATGGTTCCGGCGGCTGCCGGTCGTGTCCCATTTCAACAAGAGCGTCGGCCTGCAGCGCGGCATGCTGGTCGCCGGCCTGATCCTGACCACGCTGTTCCTGCTGACCGCGGTCCTCGCGCCGCTGATCGCCCCCTACGGCTTCGCGCAGATTTCCGACGCCGACGGCGGCTTCCCGGCGCAGCAGGCCCCCGGCGGCAAGCACTTGCTCGGCACCACGGTGGGCGGCTACGACGTGTTCTCACGCGTGGTCTGGGGAGCCCAGACGGCCGCGATGGTCATCGTGGTCGCCGTGATCATGTCCATCTTCATCGGTGTGATCCTGGGCCTGCTCAGCGGTTACATCGGCGGCTGGCTGGACCGCATCCTCGTGGTGATCGCCGACGCCGTCTACGCCTTCCCGTCCCTGCTGGTGGCGATTGTGATGGCCATCGTGATCAGCGGCGGCCGCTCCAGCCTGTGGGGCGGCATCCTGGCCGCGGCGATCTCCATCACTGTGGTGTTCATCCCGCAGTACTTCCGCGTCATCCGGGCCGAGACCATCCGGCTGAAGGCCGAACCCTTCGTCGAGTCGGCGAAGGTGGTGGGTGCGTCCAACATCCGCATCATGACCCGGCACATCTACAAGAACGCCAACCGCACCCTGCCGCTGATCTTCACCCTGAACGCCTCGGAAGCCATCCTCACCCTCGCAGGTCTCGGTTTCCTGGGCTTCGGCATCGAACCGACGTCGGCGGCCGAATGGGGCTTTGACCTGAACAAGGCGCTCGCGGACACGACGTCGGGGATCTGGTGGACGGGTGTGTTTCCCGGCCTGGCCATTGTCCTCACCGTCGTGGGGCTGACCCTGGTCGGCGAAAGCATCAACGACCTCAACGACCCGCGGCTGCGCGGGCGCAAGAAGGCTGCCTCCGGTAAAACCGGACCGGACACCGGCGGATCCGGCGCTGCCGGTTCGCAGGCGGCGCCCACAGCGGAAGTGAGCAACTCATGAGCACCAACATCGGTTCCGTTTCAGACCAGCACGGCCGTGGTGCCGGACCGGTGCTGGATATTGACCACCTCAAGGTCACCTTCGCCACGGACGCCGGGGACGTCTACGCCGTCAAGGACGTCAGCCTGGAGGTAAACCCCGGCGAGGTCGTCGCCATCGTCGGCGAATCCGGCTCCGGCAAAACCGTCACCGCTAAGACCATTCTGGGGCTGCTGCCGGAGACGGCCATCAGCTCCGGTGCCGTGCTGATCAACGGGAACAACGTGATCAGCGTGAGCGCCTCGAAACTGCGGGAAATCCGGGGCCGCGACGTAGCGATGGTGTTCCAGGAGCCGTCGACGGCGCTGAACCCGGTTTTCACCGTGGGCTGGCAGATCGCCGAGGGTATCCGTGCCCACGCCGGCCGCCAGGGCGGCGGCAAGGTCAGCGCGAAGGACGCCAAGGCCCGTGCCATCGACGCGCTGCGGAAAGTCGGCATCCCGGACCCGGAGACGCGGGTCAACTACTACCCGCACCAGTTCTCCGGCGGGCAGAAGCAGCGCGTCGTCATCGCCGCTGCGCTGGCGCTCAACCCGGGACTCATTGTCGCGGACGAGCCGACGACGGCCCTGGACGTGACCGTGCAGGCGGAGATCCTGGAACTCCTGCGCGACCTCCGGGACCAGTACGGCACCTCGATCGTGCTGATCACGCACAACATGGGCGTCGTCGCCGACCTCGCGGACCGTGTGGTCGTGATGTACCAGGGCGACGTCGTCGAGGAAGCGAATTCGCGGGTGCTCTTCGCGGCCCCGAAGCAGGACTACACAAAGAAGCTCCTCGCCGCCGTCCCGCACCTGGGGCGGAACTCCGCCTCCGCCGGCATGACCGAACGAGCCCACCAGGGCGGCAAGGTGCTGGTGGAGGCGAAGAACCTCACCATCGAATACCCCGGCCGGCTGGGCAGCCCGGCGTTCAAGGCCGTGGACGGGGTGAACTTCACCCTCTCGGAGGGCGAAGTCTTCGGCCTTGTCGGGGAGTCCGGATCCGGCAAGACGACGATCGGCCGCGCCATCGCGGGACTAAACAAGACCACGGGGGGCAGCCTGAAAGTGCTCGACTACGAGATGCTCAATCTCAAGGAGCGCACCTTCAAACCGCTGCGCAAGCAGATCGGCTTTGTCTTCCAGGACCCGGCCGCCTCGTTTAATCCGCAGCTCACCATCGGCGACTGCATCGCCGAGCCGCTGATCATCCACACGAAGCCGACGCCGGCGCAGGCCCGCCAACGGACCCGCGAACTGCTCGAGTCGGTGCAGCTGCCGGCGTCGTATGCCGAGCGGTACCCGCACGAACTCTCCGGCGGCCAGCGCCAGCGCGCGTCGCTGGCCCGGGCCCTGATCCTGAACCCGAAGCTGCTGATCGCCGACGAACCGACGTCGGCGTTGGACGTGTCGGTACAGGCGAAGGTGCTTGAACTGTTCAAGGAGATCCAGGCCGAGTTCGGTTTCGCCTGCCTTTTCATCAGCCACGACCTCGCCGTCGTTGACATCCTCTCGCACTGGGTGGGCGTCCTCTACAAGGGCAGGATGGTGGAACAGGGCCTCGGGAACCAGGTCATGGGCAACCCCCAGCATGACTACACCCGCAAACTCATCGCCTCCCTGCCCGTCCCCGACCCGGACGAGCAGGCCCGGCGCCGTGAGGAGTTCCGCGCGGTGCTCGGGGCCTAGCTGCAGGCTGCACGACCCCGGTACGAATGGGCATGTCCGCCGCTCACTTTGAGCGGCGGACATGCCCTTTTGGGCTCCGTCGGCCGCTGCTTAACACCTCAGGGGATTTGCCGCCCAGCCCCTAGACTGGATCAATGACCGAGCAGAGCCAGAACCTTCCCGACGCCGATGCCTACGACCCCGCTGCCAGCTCGCTGGCCGGCCAGGTGGATCCCGCGGTGATGGCGGAACTGCTCTCGATCCGGTCCAGCATCGACAACATCGACGCTACCCTCGTGTTCCTCCTCGCCGAGCGTTTCAAGGCGACGCAAAAAGTAGGGTTCCTCAAGGCTGCGCACCAGCTGCCCGCCGGTGACCCGGGACGGGAGACCGCTCAGATCGCGCGGTTGCGCCGGCTCGCCGCCGAAGCCCATCTGGACCCGGCCTTTGCGGAAAAGTTTCTGAACTTCATCATCGGCGAGGTGATCCGCCACCACGAGGCCATCGCCGAAGACCACCAGGCGGCCGCCTCCGAGGCCGCCGGCCGGACAATTGCGGACCCGGCCGTTAGCGCCGAGGCATAGCCGTGCCCGAATCGCCCGGCCAGGTCACCGCCACCGCCCTCGGACCGTGGCCCGGGGATGACCCGGTTGAAGCGGCCCGCATCATTCGCGGCGAACTGGGCAGCCCGCACCTGCCCTTCCTTGCCGAGCTCCCGGACCGCGGCGTCGGCTCCGACGCTCTCGGCCGAACTGCCTCGCTGCTGGAGGGGCTCGCCGTCGACGTCCAGCCCCACGGCTGGCGCCTGGTGGACCGGCCCGGCAAGGACCACCGACGGGCGAGTTCGGCACTCTCCACCGACATCAACGTCCTGGCGGACGTCGCCGGTGCCGAAGAATCACCGGCCACAGAACTGAAGATCCAGCTGCGCGGCCCGCTCAACCTCGCCACCGGCCTGCACTTGCATAGCGGCGAACGGGCCCTCGTCGATCACGGCGCGCGGCGGGACCTCGCGGCCTCGCTCGCGGCCGGCGTGGGTGGCCACCTGCGCAGGGTGGCCGCCGCGGTCCCGGGCGCCAGGCTGGTAGTGCAAATCGACGAACCGGATATCGCCGCGGTCATGGCCGGCACCATCCCCACGTCCAGCGGCTACCGGACCCTGCGCGCCGTGGCCGGCTCCGAGGTCACCGAATCCTGGCGGCTCGTCATCGACGCACTGCGGGCTTCCGGCGCGGCGGAGGTCGTGGTGGCGGTAGCGGAGGTCGAGGCGCCCTTTGACCGGATCCTGGCCGCCGGTGCGGACGGGATCGCGGTGCCGCTGCGGGCGCTGACCTCCCGGCAGTGGGAGCAACTCGCCGGGGCGGTAGAGGCCGGAAAGCAGCTCTGGGCCGGTGTTTTGTCGGTCGACGATCCGGTCGCCACCTTCCCGGCGGTGCCGCAGGCAGTCGAAACGCTCTGGCGGCCCTGGCGCCAGCTCGGGTTGCCGCCCGCGTCGCTTGGCTCCGTACGGGTCACACCCTCCGGCGGCCTGGCCGGGCACACGCCGTCGTCCGCGACGGCGGTGCTGACCCGGCTGACCCAGATAGCCGACGGGCTGAACCAGCTCGCGCTCGGCTAGGGCGCTACACCCTGCGTTCCCAGCGCGTCGGCAGGGCCGGTGCGGGAAGGTGGCCGGGGGTCCCAGCACCGGCCGGGTACGGCTCGAGGCGATAGTCGAAATGCCCGGCGTAAACCAGTACCAGACCGAACTGGGGCTGGATCACCTTGACCTGGATCCGGTGCCGGCCCTCGGCCGGTTCCCACCATTGCTCTGCGTACGCTTTGGCGTCAAGGATGCCCGGCAGCGGTATCCGGAGCGGGCCAAGGAAGAGCCGGGAGACCTCCGAGATGCCGCGCAGCCGTCCTTCCGGCGTCACGCTAAGGTTCAAGTCGGTGACCAGCCGGCGGTAACGGCCGACATAATCGACCAGCCGGGGCGTGCCGGTGGACGAGTCCAGGCTGGTGGTGTCGGAAAAAACGCGGGTGGTCTCCGGGAAAAAGATCTCCCGCCGGGCGGTTAGGCTCGGGCGCCCGAATGGATCCAGGTGCGCGTGGTTCTCGATCCGGAAGCTGATGCCCTCCCCGTACTCAGGAAAGAAGGCCTGCTCGCCGCTGGCCAGTCTGATCAGCGGCCGCAGCCAGCGTTGCCGGCAGCCGACGACGTCGAAGACGCCCTCGCCGACGCCGTACCTCCCGGATCCCGGTGCCAACGAAAAGTACTCCTGCAATTCAGGCTGCAGCCGGGAGAAGTCCTTTCCCAGGCCGAGCTGGTAAATCGGTTCGTAGCCGGTCACGGCATTCTCCTTGCGGTTACAGGGCCGCCGGTGGCCTGTCAACGCAGGTTCGCAGCGGGGCAGGCTCGGGGCCGGGCCTGCCCCCAGCCTATAGTTGCGGCGCCGCTCCACCCGCGCCATGCCGGGGGTCGGCCGAATACGACAAAGCCATGGCAATAGGGGAATATATAACCTATGAAGGCACGGATTTTGGTAGTGGACGATGATGAGGCGCTGGCCGAGATGATCGGGATTGTGCTGCGCAACGACGGCTTTGACCCCGTCTTTTGCGCGGACGGCGGTCAGGCGCTGGACGTATTCCGCTCCTCCAAGCCGGACCTGGTGCTGCTGGACTTGATGCTTCCGGGCATCGACGGCATTGAGGTGTGCCGGCAGATCCGAGCCGAATCGGACGTCCCCATCGTCATGTTGACGGCGAAGTCCGACACCTCTGATGTCGTCCGCGGCCTTGAGTCGGGCGCCGATGATTACGTCCCAAAGCCGTTCAAGCCTGCCGAGCTGGTGGCGCGGGTCCGGGCGCGGTTGCGTCCCGGAGACCAGAAGGCCCCCGAAACGCTGCGTATCGCCGACGTTACGATCGACGTCGCCGGCCACGTGGTCAGCCGCGACAGCGAACGCATTTCGCTGACGCCGCTCGAATTCGATCTGCTCGTTGCGCTGGCCCGCAAGCCCTGGCAGGTCTTTACCCGGGAGTTGCTGCTGGAGCAGGTCTGGGGCTACCGCCACGCGGCGGACACCCGGCTGGTCAACGTCCACGTCCAGCGGCTGCGCTCGAAGATCGAACGCGATCCCGAAGCCCCCGAAGTTGTATTGACGGTCCGTGGTGTCGGCTACAAAGCAGGTTCCTGAACCGGCGGACGGCCACCCCGCAGCCGCCGCGCAGCCCGCCGCGCCGGCGAGTCCGGGCCCCCAGAGCCCTGCCCCGGAAAGCCCGGAGAGCCCGGCCGGCCCGCCCCGGGGGCAGAGCGCAGTGTTCCGCGCCGGAATCTGGGTCCGCCGTGGCCGGATTGTCACCGCCCGGGTACTGCGGTTGGTCCGCATCGGAGCGGCCCGCGTGCTGCCGACGATCCGGTACCTGCTGCGCGCCCTGCACCGGCGCTGGCGGCGGTCGCTGCAGTTTCGGACGGTGTTGACCACCCTGATGCTGGCGATTGGCTCCTTCGTCGTGGTGGGCGCGTACCTTTCCAACCAGATTGCCAACAACCTCTTCCAAGAGCGGCTGGCGCAGGCGGAGTCGGAGACTCGCTACAACGTCAAGCAGGTCCAGGACACGTTCGACGGCGCCCAGGTCACCGACCAGTCCAGCGTCATAACCCTGGTCTACGACACGCTGAACGCCGTCGAGGGCCGCGGTTCGGTGATTCAGCGCCGCTACGTTTTTGAGGCGATGCCCGAGCAGACCAAGCCGCGCAACCGCTGGGTCGAATCCCGGGCCTCGGACCAGCTCACCATCAGCGTCATCCCGCCGGACCTGCGTAAAGCCGTCCAGGAATCGGGCAAGGACCAGTTCTGGGCCTCCACGGAGTTCCCGGTCGGCACCGAGGACCGTCCCGGCATCGCCGTCGGCAACAAGGTGACTTTCAACGGCACCGTGTACGAGCTGTACCTGATCTACGACCTGAACACCGCGCAAAAGACGCTCGACGAAATCCAGAACGTGCTGCTGGCCGGCGCCGCGGTGCTGGCGCTGCTGATCGGGGCCGTCGCCTGGTACGTGACCCGCAACGTTGTCAGTCCGGTCAGCCACGCCGCCGTCGTGTCCGAAAAGCTGGCAGCAGGCCAGCTTCAGGAACGCATGGTGGTCAAGGGCGAAGACGAAGTCGCCCGGCTGGGGGCGTCGTTCAACCACATGGCCGCCAGCCTGCAGGAACAGATCACCCAGCTGGCCACCCTGTCCCAGATGCAGCAACGCTTTGTCTCCGATGTTTCGCATGAGCTGCGCACCCCGCTCACCACGGTGCGGATGGCCGCGGAGGTGCTGTACGACGCGCGGGAGGACTTCGATCCGATCAACAAGCGCTCTGCTGAGCTGCTGTACCACCAGGTGGAGCGCTTCCAGTCCCTGCTGGCCGACCTGCTGGAAATTTCGCGCTTTGACGCCGGCGTCGCAGTACTCGATGCTGAACCGACGGACATCATCCAGCTCATCACGCACGTGATGGAGGGCGTGGCACCCGTTGCCGCCGAATACGGCTCGGAGGTAACGCTGAATGCTCCGCAGGGCAGCGTCGTGGTCGAGATGGATGACCGGCGGATCGACCGGATTCTCCGCAACCTGGTGCTGAACGCACTCGAGCACGGCGAAGGCCGCCCGGTGAACATCTCCGTGGCCGCCAATGGCACCGCTGCGGCGGTGGCTGTCCGGGACCATGGCATCGGCATGACCTCAGCGGAAGCGGCCCGGGTCTTCGACCGGTTCTGGCGTGCCGACCCTGCCCGGGCACGCACGACGGGCGGCAGCGGCCTGGGACTCTCCATCGCCACCGAGGACGCCAAGCTCCACAACGGCTGGCTGCAGGCTTGGGGCAAGCGAGGGTCCGGCGCCAATTTCCGCCTTACGCTGCCGTTGCGCCAGGGCGAGGTAATTACAAAATCCCCGCTGCAGCTGGAGCCCGCGGACGTTAACCTGGACGGCGGCGGGGAAGGCCGACAGATGATGCTGCTGCTTGACCAGGCTGCTCCGGTTCCCGGCACGCCGGCCGAGGGCCCGCACGAAACGAAGGAACAACCATGAGCGGCACCAAAAAGCTCACCAGCGCCGCCGCGGCCGTGCTGGCGGTGGTCCTTTTGCTGCTCACCTCCTGTGCCCAGATACCGCGGTCCGGGCCGGTGGGCAAGAGCACCGACGAGAGCGCCGGCAAACCGAACAACGCCCCGGTCTTCTTCCCTGTGGCCCCCCGGGCCGGGGCCGGCCCTGAATCGGTCATCGAAGACTTCTACTTGGCGGGCAGCGGTTATGAGGACGACTACGCGGTGGCAAGGCAGTACCTGACCCAGGCTTCCTCGGTGAAGTGGAAGCCGGACCAGCGGGTGCTGGTCTTCCGTTCCGCCCGCGTCGTGGCAACCGCCGTCGAAAATGTCTTCAACTACGAACTGGACCTCGCCTATACGGTCGACGCCGACGGCATCGCCACTCGGTTGCCTGAAGGCACCAAGGAGAGCATTCCCGCCACGCTGACCAAGGTGGAGGGGGAGTGGCGGATAGCGGATATCCCCGACGGAACCGCCATCCCCGAGGAGACGTTCAAAGTCATCTACGGCGCGTACCCCATCTACTTCTACGACCCCACCTTCACCTACGCCGTCCCGGACGTGCGCTGGTTCATCAGAGAAGAAGACCGTCAAAGCCATGACCAGCGCGCTGCTGGGCGGGCCGGCCCCCTACCTGAAAGGCGCCGTGGTCAGTGCTTTCCCCGCCGGGATGAAGCTGGCACGCGAATCGGTTCCGGTGGTCTCCGGCGCCGCGCAGGTGGACCTCTCGGCCAAGGACCTGGTGGAAGCATCCAACGAGGACCGGCTGCGCATGCAGACCCAGCTGGCGCTGACCTTCCGCAGCCAGCCGGACGTTATCAACGTGGAGCTGCGGGCAAACCAGGACCTGGTACGGGTGGAAGACAACGGCTCCGTGCTGCCGCCAGTGCGCGATAAAGAGGTCCCAGCCCACCAGATCGCCGTCAGCAACAACGATCTGGTCCGCTATGAGAACAACAAGCTCGGCCCGCTGCCGGACATCAAGCCCGTCAGCACATTGTCCCCGCGCCTTCCGGCCGAGTCGCCGGCGTCCCAGGCCGTAGCCTTCCTCAACTCGGACCGCAACACGCTGTATTCGATCGTCCCCGGTCAGCCCGCGCGTGCCCTGACCACCCGGGCGAGCGTCTCGCGGCCGTCCTTCGACCGGTACGACTGGGTGTGGGCGGCCGGTCCGGGCGGGAACGGTTCCACCGAGGTCCTGGCCTACCGGCCGTCGGGGATAGCGGAGGGCGCCAACGTGCCCGGCGTGACGCTGACCCCGTCCTGGCTTGCCGGCCGGAAAGTCAAGGAGTTCCGGATCTCACGTGAAGGGACCCGGGCGCTGGTGATCTCCGAACTGAACGGCAAGACCCGGGTGCAACTCACCGGCATCGTCCGCACCAGCGACGGAACCCCCCGGGATCTCACGCCGCCGATGATTCTGCTGACGGTCCGCGACCCGGACCAGGGCGTCTGGGTAAACGACACGACAGTCGCCGTGATGAAAGGCTCCGCGAGTGACAACGTCACTCCCGAGCTGCTCTCCCTGACCGCGGCGGAACCACAACAGCTGGCGCCTTGGTCGGGGCTGACTGCGCTGAGCGCCGGCAACGGTCCGGCCGAGATCTTCGGCCAGTCCGCGGAGGGCATCTTCCAGCGGCTGGGCAACGGCTGGTCATTGCAGCTCAAGGGCGCCGTCGACCCGTCGTACCCGGGCTGACACCGGGCGCTTTGCCGCCGGTTGTCCACATAGCCGGGTTGCCGCCGGTTGTCCACATAGCAGCCGCAAGGCCGGGACCGGGGGAACGGGGCAACGAAGCTTAGGGGGTGAAGAAGCACCGGGTTGACCGCGACCCCACCCCTGCCTCCGTCCTTGACCCGGACCTTGATCCGGCGCCGCCTGCCGCGAAACACCGCGGCCGTTATTCCGGCTGGACGGCGCGGTTCGCTGAGCGCGCGGACGCAGCCGCCCGGGAGCTGCTGGCACTCGCGTTCCCAGTCGAGTGCGTCTGTTGCGGCGCCGAGGACCGGGTCCTTTGTGCTCCCTGCGCCAACCGGCTCCGCCAGCTCACGCGCCGGGCGTTCCGGGCCGAGGCGAGGGCTCCGGCGCTGGTCGACATGGAGGGCTCCGTGCTGCTGCCGGTTGTGGCGGCCGGGGTCTACCGTGACGAGCTGGCGCAGAGCCTGCTCTCCTTCAAGCGACACGGTCAGCGCCAGCTGGCGGTGGCACTGGCCAAGCCACTCGCCGCGGCCATCGCCGCCTCCGCGGCCCCGGTACAGGGGGTCCTGCTGGTCCCCGTCCCCACCAGCGGGGCGGCCTTCCGACGCAGGGGCTTCGGCCCCGTCCATCTCCTGCTGGCCCACGCGCGGCGCAGCCCCGGGCTGCAGAGCGCAGCGGTCGCCGATGTACTTCGGGCCGCCCGGGCCTCCCGGCGAAGGGGACTGGACCTGAAGGGGCCTGGACAGAAAGGACTGGGCCGTGCGGCGCGGGCACGGCGGGTACGCGGCTCCATGCGGGTGAAGGGCGGAATCCGTCCGCCGGAGCTGAAAGGAAGGGCCTGCATCGTCGTAGACGACGTGCTCACCACGGGGGCCACCCTCGCCGAGGCGGCCAGGGCCCTGGGCGCCGCGGGAGCCGTGGTCCGCGGAGCGGTGGTCCTCGCGGCGACACGCCCGCCTGTGCGCGGTGACTGTGCCGGGACAAACCCCGCACCCGTGCGGAAGCAACGGGTAACGGAAAACAAATAAACCAAAAAAGGATGAATAACAGGAGTCCATGAACTAACGTCGAACATGGGTACCAAGAAGAGATGTACCTGTCGATAGCGGCTCGGACAGGGGCTCGACTGTCCGTCAGAACGGCCCCTGGAAGTGCCGCCGTCGTGTCACCGAAGTCATTTGGAGGGCACCATGGAGTTCATGATCAGCGGTCGCAATTTGACGGTCTCGGACCGGTTCCGCGAATACGCCGAGGAAAAGATCTCGAAGATTGCATCATTGGGGGACAAGGTCCAGAGGGTGGACGCGAAGGTCACCAAAGAGACCAAAGTCCGGCAGATCGCAGAGCTGCTCACTGTCGAGCTGACCGTTCTGGGCCGCGGCCCCGTGATCCGTGCCGAAGCCAGCGCGGCGGACAAGTTCGCCGCCTTCGATCTGGCCTACAACAAGCTTCTTGAACGATTGCGCCGGGCCAAGGACCGCAAGAAGGTCCACCACGGCCGGCACACGCCCAAGTCCGTGACCGAGGCTACCGCCACCTTGGAACCGGCCAGCACCAGTGAGCCCATTTATGAGGAAGCGGCCCACTGGTCCGAGGATCGGCCGGCTGAACAGTCACCCTACGAGGTGGCGAACGACATCCCCGCTGGCGACTCGCCCGTGTTGATCCGCCGGAAGGTCTTTCCTGCTGCGTCCCTCTCCCTCGACGACGCCGTCGACAACATGGAACTCGTCGGACACGACTTCTACTTGTTCGTGGACAAGGACACCAAGGCACCGTCGGTCGTCTACCGCCGCGAAGGCTGGACCTACGGGGTGATCAGCCTGGACCAGACCTGCGAGCCGGGCGAGCCCGGCGAGGCTCCGCTGGAAGAGAAGATCATCGCCTATCGTTCTGAGGATGAGCCCGCCAGCGCCTGAGCGGCGGTTTTTCGACGAAGGGAAGAATGTGCCCGCATCGCTGAGCCTCAAGCAGGCGCGGCGGATTGCACTGGCAGCCCAAGGATTGGATAAGGTCCGGCCCGCCGCACCCGTGAGCGCACGGGCGGTGGGCCGGACCTTTGCCCGCCTCCAGCTAGTCCAGATCGATTCCGTGAACGTGCTTGCGCGCAGCCACTACCTGCCGTTCTTCTCCAGGCTCGGTAACTACGACCGTTCCATCCTGCACCGGATGGCGGGCACCCGTCCGCGCCGGATGATGGAGTACTGGGCGCATGAGGCCAGCTTCATCCGTCCCGAGCATTTCCGTGACCTCGTGATCTGGCAGAACCGCAGCTGGGTCGGCGCGCACGCCATGGATCCGCAGTTCCGGTCCGAGGTGGCTCAGCGCGTGCTGCAGGCGCTCGCCGACGGACCGCCCTTAACGGCAGGCGAACTCACTGTCCGTCTGGGCCACGTTGAGGAACGGGCCAGGGACAACTGGGGATGGAACTGGAACGCCGTCAAGCGCGTCCTTGAGCACCTGTTCGAAGAGGGGCTGGTCTCCGCCGCCTCCCGGACCGATTCCTTTGAACGCCGCTACACGCTGACCGCGAGGGTCCTTCCGCCGACCGCTGCGCCTGGTCTTGCAACCGGCGCCGGTCTTGCAGGGGGCGCCGGTCTTCCAGCCGGCGCCGGCGCGGCGGAGCCTGACGCCGCAGCCGCCATGGTCCGGCTGATCGACGCCGCTGCGCTGGCCCACGGCATCGGCACGGTGCGGTGTTTCGCCGACTACTTCCGGAGTCCGCTGCGCGCCGCCGCCGCTGCCGTGGAGCAGCTCGTCGGCACCGGTCGGCTGGAACCGGTGACCGTTGCCGGCTGGAACCGGCCGCTGTACCGGCACGTCGAGGCGAGGCTGCCGCGGACTGCCAGCGGCCGGGCGCTGCTGAGCCCCTTCGATTCACTGGTGTTCGAGCGCCGCCGGCTGGAGGAACTGTTCGGCTTCCATTACCGGCTGGAGATCTACACTCCGGAAGCCAAGCGCCGCTACGGCTACTACGTGCTGCCCTTCCTGCTGCGCGACGGGATCGTTGCCCGGGTGGATCTGAAAGCGGACCGGGCAGCGGGCAGCCTGCTGGTTCGGAGCAGCCACGCAGAGCCCGGCGCGCCGGCGGATACCGCCGTCGAACTCGCCGAGGAACTGCAGCTCATGGCAGAGTGGTTGGAGCTTGACCGGATCGCTGTCGCCCCCGTCGGGGCCCTGGCGGCGGCGCTTGCGCAGGCAGTGGACGGCCTGCATCCGCTCTGAGGGAACAGGCGCGTCCCGCCCTGCGTCTCTCCCGTAGACTAAACACGCCGGAATTCGGCAGCTGGAGACTGGGAGCAATTTCACGTGGCATCACTTATTGAAAAACTTCTCCGCACGGGTGACAAAAAGACCCTGCGGCAACTGCGGAACTATGCCGATTCCATCAACGCCCTGGAAAGCTCCTTCCAGACCTTCACTGACGCCGAACTACGCGAAGAGACCGACCGGCTCCGGGCCCGCCACAGCGACGGCGAGAAGCTCGACGACCTGCTGCCCGAGGCTTTCGCCGCCGTCCGCGAGGCGTCATCGCGGACCCTCGGGATGCGCCACTTCGACGTCCAGCTGATGGGCGGTGCCGCGCTGCATCTGGGCAACATCGCCGAAATGAAGACCGGTGAAGGCAAGACCCTCGTGGCAACCGCCCCGGCCTACCTTAACGCCCTCACCGGCAAGGGCGTGCACGTCATCACCGTGAACGACTACCTCGCCGAATACCAGTCGGACCTGATGGGGCGCGTCTACCGCTTCCTTGGCCTGACCAGCGGCTGCATCCTGTCCAACCAGGACCCCGCCGTCCGCCGGGAACAGTACGCCTCCGACATCACCTACGGCACCAACAACGAATTCGGCTTCGACTATCTCCGCGACAACATGGCATGGGATAAGAGCGAGCTCGTCCAGCGCGGCCACAACTTTGCCATCGTCGACGAAGTCGACTCGATCCTCATCGACGAGGCCCGGACCCCGCTGATCATTTCCGGACCGGCGCAGGGCGACACCAACCGCTGGTACAGCGAATTCGCCAAGGTCGTGCTGCGGCTCCAGGCGGAAACCGACTACGAAGTCGACGAAAAAAAGCGCACGGTTGGTGTCCTCGAGGCCGGCATCGAGAAGGTCGAGGACTACCTCGGGATCCACAACCTTTACGAGTCCGCCAACACCCCGCTGATCGGGTTCCTGAACAACGCCATCAAGGCGAAGGAACTGTTCAAGCGGGACAAGGACTACGTCATCCTCGACGGCGAGGTGCTGATCGTGGACGAGCACACCGGCCGCATCCTCGCCGGCCGGCGCTACAACGAGGGCATGCACCAGGCGATCGAAGCCAAAGAAGGCGTCGAGATCAAGGCGGAGAACCAGACCCTCGCCACGGTTACGCTGCAGAATTACTTCCGCATGTACGACAAGCTCTCAGGCATGACCGGCACCGCCGAAACCGAGGCCGCCGAGTTTATGAGCACCTACAAGCTCGGCGTCGTTGCCATTCCCACCAACCGGGACATGCAGCGCGTGGACCAGGCGGACCTCGTTTACAAGAACGAGACTGTCAAGTTCGACGCCGTGGTCAAGGACATTGCCGAGCGTCACGAAAAGGGCCAGCCGGTTCTGGTCGGCACCACCAGCGTCGAAAAGAGCGAATACCTGTCCCGGCTGCTGGCCAAGGAAGGTATCCGGCACGAGGTTCTGAACGCCAAGAACCACGCCCGGGAAGCATCCATCGTGGCGCAGGCCGGCCGCAAGGGAGCCGTCACCGTCGCGACCAACATGGCCGGCCGCGGCACCGACATCATGCTGGGCGGCAATGCCGAGTTCACTGCCGTCGCCGAGCTGGCCCAGCGCGGACTGGACCCGGAGGAGAACTCCGAGGAATACGAGTCTGCCTGGCCATCAGCCTTTGAAGCGGCCAAGCAGTCCGTCAAGGACGAGCATGAGGAAGTGCTCAACCTGGGCGGTCTCTATGTGCTCGGCACCGAGCGGCACGAGTCCCGCCGGATCGACAACCAGCTCCGCGGACGGTCCGGGCGCCAGGGCGACCCGGGCGAGTCCCGCTTCTACCTGTCGCTGACCGATGACCTGATGCGCCTGTTCAACTCCGGGGCAGCCGAGCGGCTGATGAACAGCTCGGTTCCGGACGACGTTGCGCTTGAATCCAAGCTCGTGTCGCGCGCCATCGCCTCGGCCCAGGGCCAGGTTGAGGGCCGCAACGCCGAACAGCGGAAGAACGTCCTGAAATACGACGACGTCCTGAACCGTCAGCGCGAAGCCATCTACGGTGACCGCCGGCGCATCCTGGAGGGTGACGACCTGCATGAAAAGGTCCAGTACTTCCTCGAGGACACCATCACCGCGTTCATCGACGAGGCGACCGCGGAGGGGACCGGCGACGACTGGGACTTCAACCTCCTCTGGACCAACCTGAAGACCCTCTACCCGGTCAGCTTCTCACCGCGCGACGTGATCGATGAAGCCGGCGGGAAGTCGAGGATCACCGCAGAGTTCCTGAAAGAAGAGATCCTTTCCGACGCCCGTTTGATGTACCAGGCCCGCGAGGAAGTGATCGGGTCCGAAAGCATGCGCGAACTCGAGCGCCGCGTGGTCCTGTCGGTGATCGGCCGCAAGTGGCAGGAACACCTCTATGAGATGGACTACCTCAAGGAAGGCATTGGCCTGCGGGCGATGGCCCAGCGCGATCCCTTGGTCGAGTACCAGCGCGAAGGCTTCATCATGTTCCAGGCCATGATGGAGGCCATCCGTGAAGAGAGCGTGGGCTTCCTGTTCAACCTGGACGTGGAAGTGACCCCGGCGCAGGACGTCGTGGTGGCCGACGGTGCGGGCCAGCACACCGAGCACCAGGAGCCGCAGGTCCACGCCGCAGGACTGGAGGCTCCGGAGAAGCCGGCCCAGCTGCAGTACACGGCGCCGGGCGAGGACGGCGCAGCCCAGACCCGGATCGAGGCGAAAACCTCGGGACGCTCCGGCAACCCGGCGAAGGCAGCGGCGCAGGAGTCGCCCCGCCGGGCCAGCAAAAAGAAGCGCCGCTAAGGTTAGTGACACAGGGCCGGAACGAAAGTTCCGGCCCTGTGTGTTTAAGGCAGCCCTCCTTTCTGGGTTTGCGCGGACGTCTAGCCGATCTCAAGCACGGTGACCCGCCATGTCATCCGGCACCGCTCGAGCCGCAGTGCCACTGCCCGGACCCGCAATTCGTCGGAGACAACGGCGCTGGCCTCGTAGACGTCGTCGGCTACCCGGCAGGCGCGGACCGATCGGACGCACGGATTGCGGTGCAACCGGCCCGCGGTGGGCGAAGAGCCCGACGCCACGCGCCGGGTCAGTGCGGCCCGGTGCTGGAGTGCGGCCAGGCAGCGTTCATCCAGCCGGCGCGCAAGCTGTTGGGCCGGCCGGGTCCCGGCCAGCACCTCGATAGCCGCCTGGACAGTGGAGCGGCAGATGGCACAGACTTCCTTCTCCTGGTCCACGAGCCGCAAAACCGGCGGGTCGGCGCAGGGCGCTGACGTTGCGGGAGTGGAATGGGGATCAGGCGGGGCCGGCGGGACCGGGACTGCGATGCCTGCGCGGATACCGGTGAAGGGGCTCATGGGGTTCCTTTGCTGTCGTTGGAGGAGTTGCGGTGTGAGTTGCCTCAGAAGCCGACGGGAATGATCAGGACCTGTCCGGGGAGCAACAGGCCGGGATCCGGGCCAATGACGCCGCGGTTGGCCTGGTAAAGCCGCGGCCACGCCAGCGCAACGTCCACGTCGGAGGCGAGGGGACCCAACGCCTCCGCGCAGATGCTCCACAGCGAATCACCCGTTTGGACGGTTACTTCAGCCGTCCTGGCCGCCCGGGCCTGGTCCCGATGCGGGGCTGCCGCCAGGACGCGGGGGTCCATTGGCGTCGGTGACGGTGTCCAGTGCGGATCCACCCCAAGGCTCCGCGGGAGCGGCAAGGGCGCCGGCGGATCCGGGGCCGGAGTTGCCGCCCGCGGCAGGGCAACAGCTTGTGCGGCCAGCGCGCCGCCGCTGGGCACCCAGGCCGCAACCACCGCTGACGCAGCGGTGCCCTGGCCCGCCGGATCCCCGGCCCGCGTTGACGCCTGCGCCAGGGGCGCCGTGGCGAGCTGCAGTCCGACGGCGGCCAGTGCCAGCCGGCGCATGAACGCCGGGCTGAACTTCCCCGCAGCGACAGCGGCCCGGTGGCTCCCGCAGCGTTCCAGCAGTGCAGCCGCGACGGCGATCAGAAAGGACAGCACCCACCAGACGACGACAATCAAGCCAGTGGTGTTGGCCACCAGTCCGATGTGGTCCTCAAAAGAGAGGGACTGCCGCCGGGCCGTGGAGGTTTGCAGGCGCTGTGCGAGTTGCGCCCCGGACCACGCCAGGAATGCTCCCAGCAGCAGGATGAGCGCCGCCATGGCTGCGTCCGCGCGCCGTCCCTGCGCCCTGCCGGCGGATGTTGCGGTGACCACCTGGTGCCTCCTTTGGCCATATCCATTTGATGCAGTTTGATGCTGTTTGACACGTTTTGGTGCCTTTATTGCAGTTTGCTCCGGAGTGAGGGTGCTTGTCTAGAGGCAGCAGGATGAAAGTGGATTGACCCCTTACGTGCTGCCGCCTACGCTGTCGCCATGCGTTGGGACGCCCTGTTTGCAGACCTGGAGGCGCAGCTTGCCGAGGCGGAGCGGCGGGGCTTGGAGCTGGAAGTGGATGAACGGGCGCGCGCGGACGCGGTCGACGTCGAGCTGGCGGACCGGGTGCGCGGCTCGGTAGGCCTTCTGGTCCGGGTCCACCTCGGCTCAGGCACGGTGTGCGAAGGCAGCCTCAGCCACGCCGGAAGCCAGTGGCTCGTTCTCGACGAGGCACGCCACCAGGTACTGATTCCCTATGCAGCGGCGACGCGGTACGCCGGGCTGTCCCGGCAGGCGGTGGGCGCGGGAACTGCAGTCCGGCAGCGCCTCGGGCTGGCGAGCGCCTTGCGGGGCTTGGCCCGCGACCGTGCCAGCCTCACCGTGACAGTGTGGCGGGCAGCCGGGGGAGAAGCCGTCCTCCACGGTGTCATTGACCGGGTGGGACGCGACTTCTTCGATCTCGCCGTCACCGCACCGGGTGAGGAACGGCGGGGCTCGAACGTCACCGAGGTGGCAACGATTCCTTTTGGCGCCCTCGCCGCGCTGCGCTCCGTTCGAAGCGCCGCGGGCTGACGGTCCGCCGGAGGAACGCGGACCGGGCTGCAGGGCAGCGGCCTCAGCTGCCCTTGGACCGGGATTCCTCGATCATCCGGCTTGCCTCGGCGTAGCGCTCCTGAATGTACTGCTCCAGCATCGTCTCCTCGACCCGCCACTGGCCCCTTCCGCCCACCTGGATGGCCTTGAGCTGGCCGCTCCGGACCAGGGCATAGGCGGCAGGCGAATTGATCTGGAGCTGCTCGGCAACGTCCGCGAGGGTCAGGAATCGTGGCATGGCACCATTTTGCCACCGGTGGGGTCGTTTGAGGCCGTTGTCCACAATTTGGTGTTGTTGGCCCCGGCGTCTTCCCGCCGGGCCACCTATTGGTAACAATAGGGATGTCCGGCCCCGGGGGTGCGGATTGCGACTACAGGGGGAGCAGGACGCATGACGGTGACTACGGCGCCCGGCGGCGCGCGGTTGAAGAAACCCTCGTGGAGGGACCCGCGGCTGCTCGTCGGCATTCTGCTCGTGCTCGCTTCGGTGGCCGGCGTCGTGTCACTGGTGGCCGCCGCTGACCAGACCACGGAGGCGTTCGCGGCAAGTCAGCCGATCGCCGTCGGAGAGCAGCTGACACCGGACAAGCTGCACCGGGTCAAGGTCCGTCTCGGCGACGTGGAGCAGCACTACCTCACCCCGGCATCCGGTGCTGACTACGGCCTGGTCGCGGTCCAGCGCATCGGCAAGGACCAGCTCCTGCCCCGGGAGAGCCTGGGCACAGTGGACAAGCTGGACCGCAAGCCCGTCGCTGTGACCATCGACGAAGCGCTGCCGCCACAAGCTGTTGCAGGATCACGAGTGGACGTCTGGGTCGCTCTGCCCGACAACCGCAACGGTTTCAGCGAACCCACGCTGCTGCTGCGGGGAGCGGAGATTGCGCAGCTCACGCCGGGGAGCAGCGCACTGGGGGCGCAGCGCTCCACCGTCGTGATGGTCCTCGTCCCGGACGGGCAGATGCCCAAGCTGCTGGGAGCACAGGCCAATAAGGCAAAGATATCGGTCGTCTGGAATCCGGGCGGAGACACCTGATGGGTATTCCGGTGGTGACGGTCGGCAGCGCCACGGAGGACCTCGTGGGCGCCCTGGAGCAGCTTCACGGCCCGGTGTCAGTGGTGCGCCGTTGCACTGAACTCGCCGAACTGCTGGCTGCCTGCCAGACCGGGCTTGCCCGCGCGGCCGTCGTCGCCGAGGGCAGTGGCGAGTTGACCGCCTCGCTGGTGGACCGGTTGTCCGCCGTGGGGGTCGCCGTCGTGGCCCTGACGGACCAGCCGGCGGAGGCGGCCAGGCTTCAGGGCATAGGCGTCACCGCTCACCCCTCCCGCGTAGCGGCCGCCGCTCTCGCCGACGTCATCGCCGGCGCCGTTGCAGGGCTGGCCGGAACGGTATGGGCTCCGGCCGCCGACGCCTTCGCGGGCCGGCCTGGGCCGTACCCTCCACTGGGCCGCGGACAGGAGCGCCTGCGCTTTTCCACTCCGGAGCAGGCACGTGGTGCCAACGGTGATGAGCGCATGGGTGCGGCGGAGCCGGCGGCGGGGCAGATCATCGCTGTCTGGGGGCCGGCCGGGGCGCCGGGCCGGACCCTCCTCGCCACCAATATCGCAGGTGAATTGGCGGCCCAAGGGAAGTCGGTCCTGTTGGTCGACGCCGACAGTTACGGTGCCAGCGTGGCAGCTGCGCTGGGGCTGCTGGAGGAGGCCGCGGGTCTCGCCCAAGCCTGCCGGCTTGCGGATCAGGGCGTCCTGGACGCTGCGGCCCTGGTCGGCGTCGCGGTGCCCGTGGCCACCCGCGCCGGTTCCTTCCGTGTGCTCACCGGCATCACCCGGGCCGACCGCTGGACTGAACTCCGGGCCGCCGCCCTTTCGCTGGTTTACGAGCGAGCGCGCGAGGTCGCCGACTTCACGGTGGTGGACACCGGCTTTTGTCTGGAAACCGACGAAGAGCTTAGCTTCGATTCGATGGCCCCACGGCGGAACGCAGCGACCCTGCGCAGCCTCCAGCTGGCGGACACCGTCTATGCCGTAGGCACCGCAGATCCTGTTGGGGTGCCACGGCTGGTGCGCGGACTCGCCGAGCTGGAGGGTGCCGTCCCGCAGGCGTCCCCGCGCGTGGTACTGAACAAGGTGCGGGCGTCCGCCGTCGGGCGGTCTCCGGAGCGCCAGCTCCGCGACGCCTGGGCTCGCTTCGGCCCCGGCTCGCCGCTGGAGGTTTTCATCCCGGCTGACGCAGCCGCCTGTGACGCGGCCCTGCTGGCCGGATCCCTGCTGCTCGAAAGCGCGCCGGATTCCTCGCTCCGGAAGGCTATCGCCGCCTTGGTTTGTGCACCTGTCCAGCGAAAGCGGAAATCCTCTGTCTTGTCTTCCACAGCAAAGCGACGGACGACCGGATAGGCTCGCCATGAGGGCCGCAACGGTGCGGCCGAGAACTTTCTTCATGGAGGCGTTTGTCGATGTCGTCTGGGTCCAGTGTTGAGGATCAACCCGTTTCGATCGGTGCCAGTGAGAGGTACTTCGCCGACTACTACGAGCACCTCGCTGAGGAGGATGCCCGCACGTACGGCGAGGAAGCGCTGACCGCCCGCTGCCAGGCCCATCTGGAGGCCGCTGCGACGCGGCAGCCAGGTGATGCACATGTCGTGATCGCGGACGAGACGGACTCCAGCGTCGTCTATATCGTCACCGACGACATGCCTTTCCTGGTGGACTCGGTCAACGCAGAACTGGTCCGGCAGAAGTCCCCGATTCGGCTCGTCATGCACCCCCTCTTCGTCGTGACCCGAAACCGTGCGACCGGCCGGCTGGTGAAGGTCGCACGGGTTCCCTCGCATCTTGGCATCTCCAGCGGCGACACGGCGGCGATGCCCAATCTCTCGCACCTGATCGCCCAGGGCGACAACGCCTCGCACATGGAATCCTGGATTGCTGTCGAAATCGGCCGAGTGGACGATGAGAAACGCCAGCAGCTCGTCGAGGGCCTGCAGCGGGTGCTCGGCGATGTCCGGGCAGCCGTCGAGGACTGGCCGAGAATGCGCAACAAAGCGCGCGAAGTGTCCGACGGCCTCGACAAGGTAACCAACGCCGCCGACGTCGCCGGACTCCGCCAGGCGCAGGAGCTGCTCCGCTGGCTGGACGACGGGAACTTCACCTTCCTCGGTTACCGGGAGTACGACCTGCGCAGCGAGTCCGGCGAAGATGTGCTGGAACTGCGCGAGGAGAGCGGCCTCGGCTTGCTGCGCGACGGCGGTGACACCCGCCACCAAATCCAGCACCTGACCGAAACGGGACGGAAAAAGGCGCGCGAAAAGAGCGCCCTGGTCATTACCAAAGCAAACTCCCGGTCCACCGTGCATCGCTCGGCCTACCTGGACTACATCGGTATTAAGAGCTTCGACGCGGCCGGCAACGTCAACGGAGAACGGCGCTTCATCGGTCTGTTCGCCACGACCGCCTACGCCGGCTCGGTCCGCGACATCCCGGTGGTCCGCGAAAAGGTCGACGCCGTGCTGCGCGAGGCCGGGTTCCCGCCGGACTCGCACTCCGGCAAGGACTTGTTGGGCATCCTCGAGACCTACCCGCGCGATGAGCTTTTCCAAATTGAGATTCCCGAGCTTGCTGCCATCGCCACCGGCATCCAGCGGCTTCAGGAACGCCGCCGGACCCGGCTCTTCCTCCGCCCGGACATTTACGGCCGCTTCATGTCCGCGCTCGTCTACCTGCCGCGCGACCGGTACACCACCAACGTCCGGCTGCGCATTGAAAAGGAATTGCGGGAAACCTTCGCCGCGGTCTCCATCGACTATGAGGCGAGGATGACCGAATCTGCCCTCGCCCGGCTGTTCTTCCGGATCCGGCTCCCCAAGGACGCCGACACCGCGCACGTCAACAGCGATGAGCTGGAGAAGCGGCTGGTCCGGGCAGCGCGCTCCTGGAGTGAGGGCATCGCGGAGGTGCTCCGCGCCAGAGCCAGCGCGGACGGCGAAAACGGTGCCAAGGAACTCGCTGCGGTCTGGGCCGAGGCCTTTCCCGCCAGCTACCGCGTTGACTACGAGGTCGAGGACGCGCTGGAGGATATTGCCCGCTTCGAAAAATACGGCGCTGCCGCCGAGCGCGGCGGCGAGGCCGCGCAAGAGCAGCCCGGCGTCCACGTTTACCTGCCCGCCGGTGCCGGTGCGACGCTTGAGGAGGACGCCCGCGTCAAGCTGTACATGCTGGAGCCCAAGAGCCTGAGCCAGATCCTGCCGTTCTTCCACAATCTCGGCCTTGAGGTCCTGGATGAACGGCCCTTCGAGATCGAAACCTCTGACCGCCGCGACTTTTTCCTCTATGACCTCGGCCTGAAGTACCCGACCGGAGTGGACCCCGTGAAGACCGGGGCCCTGTTGGCGGAATCCTTCGGCGCGGCGGTGTCCGGGGCGGTGGAATCGGACAGCTTCGACCGGCTGGTCCTGCGCGAAGGAATGGACTCACGCCAGGTGGTCGTCCTGCGTGCCTACGCCAAGTACATGCGGCAAATGGGAAACACCAACTCCTTCGAGTTCATGGCCGACACGCTGCTGGCCAACCCCGACGTCGCCCGCGGACTGAATGCGCTGTTCGCCGCACGTTTCGACCCGGCGGTGACCGGCGAGGAACGCGAAAACCGGCAGGCCGAAGTCCGCACCGGTCTGGACGCGGCCATCGAACAGGTCGCAACGCTGGACGCGGACCGGGTTCTGCGGACCTTCAAGAACCTGATCCAGGCCACACTGCGGACCAACTTCTTCCAGAACAAGAGCCACGTCAGCTTTAAGCTCGACCCCTCCGGCATCGATGGCCTGCCCTTTCCGCGGCCGATGTTCGAGATCTGGGTCTACTCGCCCCGGGTCGAGGGCGTCCACCTGCGCTTCGGCAAGGTGGCACGCGGCGGACTGCGCTGGTCGGACCGCCGGGAAGATTTCCGGACCGAAATCCTCGGCCTGGTCAAGGCCCAGACGGTTAAGAACGCCGTGATTGTCCCCACCGGTGCCAAGGGCGGCTTCTACGCCAAGCAACTGCCGGACCCCGCCGCGGACCGCAGCGCCTGGATGGCTGAGGGCATCGAGAGCTACAAGACCTTCATCAGAGGCTTGCTGGACGTCACCGACAACCTCGTCACCTCACCGCAGGGTGAAACCCTGGTGCCCCCAGCCGGCGTCGTGTGCCATGACGATGCTGATTCCTACCTCGTCGTGGCGGCTGACAAGGGAACCGCCTCGTTCTCTGACATCGCCAACGGCCTCGCTGCCGAATACGGGTTCTGGCTCGGTGACGCCTTCGCATCCGGCGGGTCCGTCGGCTACGACCACAAGGCCATGGGCATCACCGCGCGCGGCGCCTGGGAATCGGTCAAGCGCCACTTCAGCGAACTGGATCTGGACACACAGGCCGACCCGTTCACCGTCGTCGGTGTCGGCGACATGTCAGGGGACGTGTTCGGCAACGGCATGCTGCTCTCACGGCACATCCGGCTGCTCGCCGCGTTCGACCACCGGCACATCTTCCTGGACCCGAATCCTGACGAAGCTGCGTCCTTCGCCGAGCGGCAGCGGCTCTTCGAGCTTCCCCGCTCCTCCTGGGACGACTACGACAAGTCCCTGATCAGCGAAGGCGGCGGCGTATTCGCCCGCCAGGCCAAGTCGATTCCGGTTTCGCCGCAGGTCCGGGCCGCGCTGGGACTGCCGGAGGCAACCACGCAGCTCAGCCCGCCGGAACTGCTCCGCGCGATCCTGCTGGCCCCGGCGGACCTGCTGTACAACGGCGGCATCGGCACTTACGTCAAGGCGAGCACCGAGACGAACGCCGCCGTCGGCGACAAGGCCAACGACGCCATCCGCGTCGACGGCCGGGAACTGCGGGTTAAAGTCGTCGGCGAAGGTGGAAACCTGGGCATGACCCAGCGGGGCCGCATCGAAGCCGCGCTGCAGGGCGTCATCCTGAACACCGACGCCATCGACAACTCGGCGGGCGTGGACTGCTCCGACCACGAAGTCAACATCAAGATCTTCGTCGACCGCATGGTGGCCGCGGGCAAGCTGGACCCGTCCGAACGCGCAGAGTTCCTCGCCTCGATGACCGACGAAGTCGGCCGCCTGGTACTTGAGGACAACATCGACCAGAACATCCTGCTCCTCAATGACCGGATGCGCGTCGCGGAGTGGAGCCCCAGCTATGAACGGCTGATGGACTGGCTGGAGAAATCTGCTGACCTCAAGCGCGAACTGGAGGCGCTGCCCACCACCGGGACGCTGCGCGAGCGGCTCGAACAGGGCCAGGGCCTGACCTCGCCGGAACTGTCCGTGCTGGCCGCTTACGCCAAGATCGAGCTTGCCACCGCGCTGCGCGACAGCAACCTGGCGGAGGATCCGTGGTTCCGCAAGACGCTCCGGGCGTACTTCCCGAAGCAGCTTCGGGAACGGTTCGACGCCGACCTCGACACGCACCCGCTGCGCCGGGAAATCATCGCCACTGTCGTCGCCAACGACATGATCAACCTGGGCGGCATTACCTTCGCGTTCCGCGCCATGGAGGAAACTTCCGCCAGCGAGGTCGCTGTCGCCAAGGCATTCGTTGCTTTGCGGGAGGTATACGAACTGGACATCATGGTTCAGGAGCTCAACGATCTGCCGGCGTCGTTCCCCACCGAGCACTGGAGCACCGTCCACCTGGATATTCGCAGGCTCCTGGACCGCGCGGTCCGCTGGGTTCTGAGCCAGGGCAACACCGCACGCCCGATCGCCGACGTCGTGAACGACTTCAAGCCGTTGATGGACCCGATGCGGGCACGGCTGCTTGAGTACCTGCGCGGCGACGACCGCGAGCGGGTGTCGCAGTGGCTTGCGAAGGCCCGCAGCTGGGAGCTTCCCGAGGACCTCGCGCACCGCTGGGCCGAGCTCTTCGAAAGCTTCGTACTGCTGGACATCGCGAAGATCGCCCACGCCAGCAGCGAGCCGGTAGAAAACATCGCCCACGTCTACTACACCGTCTTCAACCGCTTCCACGCGGACTCGCTGCTTGAGCGCATCAGCAAGCTGCCCCGCGAAGACCGCTGGCAGGCCCTGGCTCGTGCAGCGCTGCGTGATGACCTGTACTCGACCGTGTCCGACATGACGACTGCGGTGCTGGAAGCGACGCCCGCGGACATGCCGGCGGAGGAACGGCTGGTGGCGTGGGAAAGCAAGAACGTTGAGCAACTGGAACGGGCGAAGAGCATGTTTGACGAGGTGAACGCGCTCGAGGCAGATGACATGGCCTCGCTCTCGGTAGCATTGAGGCTCTTGAGGTCAATCGTTCGACGCTAGGGTCTGCCGGCCCCCGCGACGCAAATGGAGGTGCTGTGGCAATCTTTACGGACCCTATCAGGGAGCATGCTGATTTCGGGCCGGGGGATGCCGAGTGGCTGCACTTGCTCGTGGGGGACTGGCAGATGGTGGCCGACCTTGCCTTTGCCGACCTTGCCTTGTGGTTTCCGCATCCCGAGCTCGGTTACGTTGCGCTGGCCCACGTCCGCCCCTCCACCTCGCATACGGTGTTCCACGCCGACTTCGTGGGGGAGGGCATTCGCTCAGACTTGAAGCGGCTCGTCGACAAGGCGTGGGAGAGCCGCGTGATTGAACGCTCCAACGAGACCAACTGGAGCAGTGACCTGGCAATGCGGGTGGAGGCCGTCCCGATGGTCCGCAACGGCAGGACCCTCGCTGTTGTCACCTCACACATGGACCTGTCCAGCTCCCGGATGCCCTCACGGCTCGAACTGACGTACCGGCAGTGCGCGTACGACCTGCTGCGCATGGGAACCCTGGGCCTCTGGCCGGACTTCGCCTCGCCCACCGGCTCCCGCCGTGGCGCGCCCCGGGTGGGGGACGGCTTGATCCGGCTCGATGCCGAAGGGATTGTGCAGTACGCGAGCCCGAACGGCGTGTCCGCCTTCCGCCGGCTCGGTGACGGGGAGTCGCTTGAGGGGCGGTCGCTGGCCGAGGTCACCGCTGGTCTGCTGCGGGATCGCCGCATGGTCGATGAGACGCTACCCCTGGTGGTCACGGGGCGTATGCCGTGGCGCAGCGAAATCGAATCCCGCGGTGTCAGCCTCTCACTGCGGGCCATTCCACTGCGGGACGAGCAGCAGCGCTTCGGGGCGCTCGTGCTGTGCCGCGACGTTTCGGAGCTGCGCCGGCGGGAGATGGAACTCGTCACCAAGGACGCCACCATCCGCGAGATCCATCACCGCGTCAAGAACAACCTGCAGACGGTGGCGGCCTTGCTGCGCATGCAGTCGCGCCGGATGGTCAGCGACGAGGCCAAGCAGGGACTCGAGCAGGCCATGCGGCGGGTCGCCACCATCGCCCTGGTGCATGAAACGCTCTCCCAGGGCCTGACCCAGAGCGTGGACTTCGACGAACTGATTGGGCGCCAGTTCCGCTTGTCTGCCGAGGTGGCGTCCCCTTCGCAACAGGTGAAAACCCAGCGCTCGGGGCTGTTCGGCGAACTGCCCAGCGATTTTGCCACACCGTTGGCCCTGGTCATCAACGAACTGGTGACCAATGCCGTCGAGCACGGGCTTGAGGGCCGGGCCGGGACTGTCTGGCTACTCGCCGACCGTTCGGAAAGCGAAGACGGCGACGAACTGCTGACCGTCACCGTGGCGGACGACGGCGTTGGTCTGCCGGCGGGGTCCTACGCGGAAGGGCTGGGCCTGCAGATTGTGCGCACCCTGGTGACGAGCGAATTGGGCGGCAGTATCCAGTGGAAGCCTCGGGAGGGCGGCGGAACGGCCGTGCAGGTGGTCCTGAGCCTCGAATCACGCTAAAGGCCGCGTTGAACGCAATGGCCCCGGACCGTTGGTCCGGGGCCATTGCGTTGCCAGATACCCGGCGGTGAAAACTAGGAGGCGCGGCGAGCGCGGGCGGCTCGGCGCTTCAGGGCGCGGCGTTCGTCTTCGCTCATACCGCCCCAGACGCCCGCGTCCTGCCCGGACTCGAGCGCCCATTGGAGGCAAGTGTCCACAACGGGGCACCGCCTGCAGACGCTTTTCGCCTCCTCAATCTGCAGGAGGGCGGGACCTGTGTTTCCTACCGGGAAGAACAGCTCCGGATCCTTGTCGAGGCACGCTGCGCGGTTACGCCAATCCATGCTGATCAGTAACTCCATTCGTGGGAATTCATTTGCTGCCTCTTGTGAAAATATTCACTAGAGGCTTCATAAGAAAGGGGCCCTGTGGGCCCCCTCGGTCATCTGGATTAAGCGTGTCATGTTAACGCTGTGTAAACAAGGGGTTTTTGCTGTACAAATGCCGCCGAATCGTGAGCGATGCATCACATTGGCTGGCGGAGCCCCCACTTCTGCTTGACTATGTCGGGTAGGGTGCCAGTGTGTCAAGACCCCCTGTGAACCCAATTGACCCCGACGGCGACCAGCAAGGGGGTTCTGGACCGCATCCTGTCGGCAGGCCTGCGGGCATCAAAGTGATCTCTCTGGTCGTGGTGCTCGAAGCGATGGCATTGCTTGTGGCCGCAGGCTGGTACGGACTTCAGCTGGTGTCCGGCGCCCCGGTGCTGTCCTTTTGGGGAGCCGTCTTCACTCTGGGCCTGCTGCTCGCCTTTTCCGCCTGGCTGTTCGCGGTGGCGGTTTTCCTGTTCCGCGGCTACCGCTGGCCGCGGGCAGGGGCATTGGTGGCCCAGCTGTTTATGCTCACTATTGGCTTTCCCACGCTGACTGGCGGCTATGTGATTGCCGGTTTGGCCATGCTGGTGCCGGCCGCCGTTGCCATCGTCCTGTTGTTTGACAAGCGCGTGATTGCCTTTGCTTCGCGCGCAGGCGGCGCGCCGCCGGCCCTGTAACAGCCGCATCGCTAGCTATGGATCGGTGCCGGGCTGGGCGCGGTCTGGAGCCAGCGCGAGCTGAACGGCCATGACCCGGCAGTCTGAGATCACGACCGCCCGGCCCGCCGGCGGACGTGGCTCCGGCTCAAAGCGAATACTGAACAGCTCCGCGTCCATCATGCTCTGGGGCTGAATCAGGATGCCCTTGCCGTGGCGGCGGACGGAAAGAGCCAGCGGCACGCGCTGCTGCAACGCCGGGCCGTGCCCGGCCGTGAAGACCACCGTCCAGCCGAGGCTGTTCAGCTGCAGCAACTTATCGTTCACGTCCCTTGTGGCCAGGTCCAGATCGTCGGCGAGAATGATGGCGGCCCGGTCAAGGGCTCCGGCCAACGCCTGTGCGCGGATTCCAGTCCAGTACGCTTCCCGCCCGGTCTCCTCCCTGGAGCCTATCCACGTCCGGGCCGGATTGAGCAGCGGCAGGGCCCGCAAGAGGGCGCTCTTTCCTGAACCCGGACCGCCAAGGACGGCGAGCACGCCCCCCGGCGGCAACACAATGCCGGCCGGGAGCAGTTCATCGCCGCCAACCCCCACCAATAACGTGCCTGTCGGTGCTGTCGGTGCTGTCGGTGCTGACTGTGCCCTCGGTGCGTTGGGTACCTTCGGTGCCTCCGGTGCTGTCTGTGCCGGACAGAGTGCTGTCGGCGCTGTCGGTGCTGGCGGTGCGGGACGGAGTGCCGGCTCAACGACGACCGCCCCTCGCCGGGCGCTCTCTCGGTGAAGGGTCTCCAGCCGGGAGCGGACTTCCTCCACCGTCACCAGTGCAGGAAGGGCCTCCACCCGGAACGGCCGGCTCTGCACGTTGCCTGCCGGAGGACTGGGCAGCGGCCGGCCGCCGGATGTCCCTGCGGGTTTCTGGAACAACTGCGCGGCCCGCAGCACATCCCGTGTAGACCAGCCGTTGCCCGGCGGCGCCGGCCACCCGTTGGGGGTCTCAGTTCTCGCAGACATCCCCGAGACGACGACCCGGCCCGGAAGCGCCGGAAGCCGCGGCATCGGTGGCCACGCGAGCCGGTCTTCCTCCGTCGACCCGGCGGGGAAGTAGATCCTGTTGGGAAGGGCCGCGAAAAACCGTGACGTCACGAGTTCGCGCTCGCCGGTCAGCATCCCAACAACGCCCGCTTTGGGGCCGTCCCGGAGGATGTCGTGCACAACGTCCTCGGCCCAAGCCAGCGGGCCGGAGCGGAACTTCGAAAGCCAGGAGCCCCAGTTGTGCAGAACAAGGATCAGAGGCGGCGGTTTGGGAAGAGGCGCGTCGACCAGCCGGCTGTTTACTTCCTCGCTGATACGCGTCAGTACCCGCGCGGCCCGCCCGGCATCCTGTGGCCCTACCCAGGCGCCCACCCGGGGAGATGGCGCGGCGGCAGCCAGGGATCCGTCCCCGTCGAGAAGATAGAAGTGAGACTCAACGTCGGCCTGGATCAGCCGTTCCAGAACCAGCCGCAGCGTCTCCACGGGGCCGCCAGGACCAGCGATCCGCGTTCCTCCGACCATTGCGAGGTGGCCATGCCGGTCCGGGTCCCAACTTAACTGCCGCACCAGCTGCTGCTCAGGGAGGTCCACGACGCCCAGCGGGACCTCGCGCGCAGACAGCGCCCCGTCACGCTCACATTCCTGCAGGCCAGGCGAGACCAGCACTGGCGGCAGCGGTGTGACGACCGGTCGCCGCGCCGGGGCGCCACCTTGCGAGGCCCACAACCGGGCGGTGAGCTCCACGAAGGGCCCAACAGAATCTACGGATCCGGCAGGCGGACATGGCCGGCCGTCCGTCGAAGGCAGCAAACCCGAGGGCAGGTCGAGCAGCGTCTCGGCCCGCATCACGGTGATGGCGTCGACGGCAGCGATGCGCAGCGGTGCGCTGACGGTGGCTGTCTGCAGCTGAACCGGGGTCCCGTTGCCCCGGACCAGGTAAGCCCGTCCCGGGCAGTCGACCGGGATAGCGGCCGCGACTCGGGAGTTCATGACGTCCGCTGACTCGAGATCCGACTGGACCCTGAGCACCACGCTGCTGGTGACGTTCGCCCGAATGTCCGCCGTGAGGGCACCCTGCGGCCGCTGGGTCGCCATAACCAAGTGGATGCCCAGGGCGCGGCCGATCACCGCAAGGCGCATCAGTTCAGCCAATGCCGCCGGCGCCTCCTCCACCAGCATCCGGAACTCATCGATGACGAGGACCAGATGGGGGAGTGCCGGAAGGTCCATTCCGCGGGCACGGTAGCTGACCAGGTCGGGTACCTCCGCCTCGGCCAGCAACATCTCCCGGCGGCGCACTTCCGCCCGCAGCGAGATGAGCGTCCGGTCCATTTCGTGAGGGTCCAAATCGGTGAGGAGTCCGACGCAATGTGGCAAACCGGTCAAGGGCGCGAGTCCCGAGCCGCCTTTGAAGTCAACAAACAGGAAATTAACCCGGTCCGGGGGGTACGACGCCGCCAACCCGGCCACGAGGGTGCGCAGGAATTCCGATTTACCGGAACCGGTAGTCCCCGCCACGAGCAAGTGGGGCCCGTCCGACTGCAGGTCAACGCCTACGGGCCCGGTCATTCCGCGGCCAACCGGGACGGCGAGGGCCACTGGCTGTAGCGGCGTCCGGACAGCTGCCGCCCAGCGCTGAGCAACCCTGGCCTCAGAGAGCGGCAAAACCTCGTCCAGGAAACAGAAAGCAGGGACGGCGCGGGGTTCTCGGGCCGGCACGACCTCGCCAGGTAACTGCCGGCAGAAACGATCAAAAACCTGCTCCGGCACCAAGTCCGGGACGAAGTCAACAGTGTGCGACCCGCTGGTGAGCCGGCCCATGGAACCACTAAGAACCACCGATTGGTCTCCGCTGGCGGCGGCCATCATGGCGACTCGCGCGCAATCGATCAGCTGCCAACCGAACCGGGCCGCGGCGGAGCGAAGGATATCAGCGGAACGCAGGGCGTCTGCGGAGCCGGTGCCGGGCAGCAGGACCAGCACGCCCCGGTCACAACCCGGACCCGGGCCCTGCCCAAGTCTTGCGGCCGTGACGGCCGGGTTGGCGGAGAGTGAGACCCGGGGAAGAAAGCGGGCGGCGAGCGGGATCGAATGCAGCGGGCCGTGGACGTGCACCCACGTGCCGGAGCCCCGGGGGTACCCGGCCAGTTGCATGAGGAAGAAGCGGACAAGCCCGCCGACAGCCTCCGGTGGTCCCTGCAAAGCGGTGACGGCCGACGCGCCCAGTGTTACCGGAAGAGCGGCGGGCGGTGGCGGGCGGAACCCACGCTCTGGCGGTTCAAGCCGGATATTTGCTGACTGCTCGGCCAAACCGAGTCGCAACCACACCGGTCCGCGTTTCAACGGTTCGGCGGCTCCCGCCGCGTTTTCCGGAGCCGCCGGCGAGTCCTGGCCCAGCGCCGTTCCGGGTCCGGCCCGGGTGGTGGCGAGGACCAGCCGAGCCGCCGGCGGCGCGCACCCCCATCGTCGTTCTGCGTCCAGCCGGACGGCGGCGGCGACGGCCTCCCTCCGCTCCCGGCGCTGCCTGCGGCCGGATACTGCGGGCAACAGCACCGGGATGGCGGAAAACGCGGAAAAGGCCAGAAACATCCACGTCCCTGTAACCGCCGCCAGGATTACACCGGCAACGAGCGGCAGCCCTGCCGCCAGCACCAGAAGTCCGCGCTGGCTGGCTGGGCCGGGACCGGCGACAAGCAGCGGTTCTGATACATCTTCCCCGGCCGGATACAACTCCGGACCTTCGCGAGAAGTTTCACGGAAGATGACCGACAGCGTCGAGTTTCCACACCGGATGAGGGAGCCGGTGGAGACAGCGGTGGACAGCACGCGCCGGCCGTCGACCCAGGTTCCGTTGGCGCTGCCGAGGTCAACCAGGGTTATCCCCGCGTTCGAAACATCCAGCCGTGCGTGTTCGCGGGACAGCTCGGCGTCCGGAAGCGACAGGTCTGTTCCGCTCCTGCCGATCCCATAGCTCCCCCGGTGCAGCGGCAGGACCATTCCGGCGCCCGGTCCGCTTAGCACGGCCAGCAGCAGGGGTGCGCCTGGCTGCGGCCGCTTACCGTCGGACGGCTCGCCCGGCGCCCAGCCGTCGATCAGGACGGCTCCGTTCACAAGCGGCGGCGTTCCGGCCGTCAGGGCGGTCAGCGGCGCCCCCGCGACAACCAGCCGCCCAGTGCCGAACTGCCGCGCCACCGCCTCCTGTAAACGGGCGCCGGAGCAGCCTTCCGGCACCTCGACGGAGAGCTCAACCGGGTAGCCAATGACGGAACCCGCCCCGCCCGCCAGGGTGTAATGCAGGAGCATCGCCGAAGCCTTTCACACCGCCCTCCACCGTCAACAGTACGAATCACAGCCTTTGCGCGCTTCGCACAGTTCGGCCATGTGGACAACTCTTCCCGGCCGTGCGGCTTACTGCGAGCCCGGCAATTCGCAGGTTCACACTCTGCCTCGGGTAGGCTAGAGCAGCAGACAATGCGCATCGTTGTGCTGCCCGCATTCGAACCAGGAGATTTTGTGACCGCTGACCTCGTTATCGTAGGGTCGGGCTTTTTCGGCCTGACAATCGCAGAACAGGCCGCCACCGAGCTGGGCTTGAAGGTCGTCGTCATCGACCGCCGCCACCACATCGGCGGCAATGCCTACAGCGAAAAGGAGCAGCAGACCGGCATCGAAGTCCACCGGTACGGCGCGCACCTGTTTCACACCTCGAACGACCGCGTGTGGGAGTACGTCAACCGCTTCACCACCTTCACGAACTACGTGCACAAGGTTTACGGCGTCCACAAGGGCGAGGTCTACTCCCTGCCCATTAACCTGGCCACCATTAACCAGTTCTTCCGTGCCAACCTGACCCCGGGCCAGGCCCAGGACCTGATCAAGGAACAGGCCGGAGAGCTCGCGGGAACCGACCCGCAGAACCTGAACGACAAGGGCATCCAGCTGATCGGCCGCCCGCTCTACGAAGCGTTCATCAAGCACTACACCGGCAAGCAGTGGCAGACGGACCCGAAGGACCTGCCGGCCGGCATCATTTCCCGGTTGCCCGTGCGTTACAACTACGACAACCGCTACTTCAACGACAAGTACGAGGGTCTGCCGACGAACGGCTACACCGCGTGGATCGAGAAGATGGCGGAGCATCCGAACATCGAGGTCCGGCTCAACACCGATTTCTTCGATGAGTCGCACGAATACAGCAAGAACAAGGTCGTCGGGAACATTCCGGTCGTCTACACCGGTCCGGTGGACCGCTACTTCGACTACGCCGAGGGCGACCTTTCCTGGCGCACCATTGACTTCGAGGAGGAAGTGCTCGACGTCGGGGACTTCCAGGGAACCTCGGTGGTCAACTACAACGACGCCGACGTCGCCTACACCCGCATCATTGAGCCGCGCCACTTCCACCCCGAGCGCGACTACCAGACGGAAAAGACCGTCATCATGCGCGAGTTCTCCCGCGCCGCGGAGAAGGGCGATGAGCCCTACTACCCGATCAACACCGCCGCAGACCGCGAAAGGCTGCTGAAGTACCGCGACCTTGCGGCCGCTGAGCGCGACGTCCTCTTCGGCGGACGGCTCGGCACCTACAAGTACCTGGATATGCACATGGCCATCGGCTCCGCCTTGACCATGTTCGACAACAAGATCCGCCCGCACTTTGAGGGCGGCGCCAAGATTGAAAGCGGGGGTGTGGACGCATGAGCGTTGCAACCGAAGTTTTGAACGAAGAATCCGCGGCCGGTGTCAATGAAGAGTGGCAGATCGTCCACCGCGTTGTCTTCCCGACGGACGGCGACACGGATACCCTTCCCCTGTACCTGGATTTCAACGCCGCGCAGCGCGTAGTGTCCGGCGAAGCCCAGGACTCAAAGTCCGGTTCCGGTGTCACCGCTGTCTCTTCTGCCGGCGCCGCAGTGCGTACGGATTTCCTGGACAATCGCCGACAGTTGCACCTCCCGGCGTTCCGCCGGGTTTCTTTCGGCACCTACTTCAATGCCTTCCCGGCCAGCTATTGGCGTGCTCACACCGATGTTGCCGCCGTGCGACTGACCGTAGCAGTGGACGCCCCGGCCACCGTCGTGATTTCCCGCTCCACGTCCCGAGGAACTTCCAACCGGGTGGAGAGCATCACTGTCGACGCCGGTTCCCCCGCCGACGTCGTGCTGCCGCTGGCCAACTTCGGCGACGGCGGCTGGTACTGGTTCGACCTGGTCGCAGGCTCAGAGAAGGTCAAGCTGATTGGCGCCGAGTGGTCCGTCCGCAAGCCGGATGGCTTCGTGCCCGGGACCGCCACTGTGGCTGTGACGACGTTCAACCGGCCGGACTACTGCGTCAAGCACCTCACGACCTTCGCTGAATCACCGGAACTGCTCGAAGTGGTGGACCGGCTGCTTATCACCGACCAGGGCACCCAGAAGGTGCGCGACCAGGACGGTTACGCGGAAGCCGCCGCCCGGCTGGGCGACAAGTTCGCCATCATCGAGCAGGGCAACCTCGGCGGCTCGGGCGGGTTCGCGCGCGGCATGCAGGAAACCGTTGAGGACGGCCGCAGCAAGTACGTCCTGCTGCTCGATGACGACGTCATCATCGAGACCGAGGGTGTGCTCCGGGCGATCAACTTTGCCGATTACACCCGCAAGCCGACGATCGTCGGCGGCCACATGTTCAACCTCTACGAGCGGTCCGTGATGCACACCTTCGGCGAGGAGGTGAACGAGTACAAGTTCTTCTGGGGTGCCGTCGAAAGCACCCGGGAAGGCCACGATTTCTCTGCCAGCAACCTGCGGACCACCCCCCTGGATGCACCGCCGGATCGACGTCGACTTCAACGGTTGGTGGATGTGCCTGGTGCCGACCAGCATCGTGCGCGAAATCGGCCTGGCGCTGCCGGTGTTCATCAAGTGGGACGACGCCGAGTACGGCATCCGTGCCCGCCGCCACGGCTACCAGACCGTTACGCTGCCCGGCGCTGCAGTCTGGCACATGCCGTGGACGGAGAAGGACGACACCATCGACTGGCAGGCCTACTTCCACCAGCGCAACCGGTGGCTGGCTGCCCTCGTCTACTCGCCCTACAAGAAGGGCGGCATCCTGCCCCGTCTGAGCTTCATGGTGGACGTCAAGCACCTGCTGTCGATGCAGTATTCCGCTGTTGAACTGCGCCTTGACGCGCTCGAGGACTTGCTCAAGGGACCGTCCCACCTGCACGAGACAATCAGGACAAAGCTCCCCGAGATTCGTGCCCGGCGGGCGGAGTTCGACGATGCCCGGATCACCAAGGAAGTTTCCGGCTTCCCGCAGGTGAGGCGGGTCAAACCACCGCGCCGGGGCAAGAAGCCCAGCGCGCCGAAGTCGATCCTGAACGCCCTCGCGACCGCGGCAACCGCCGGTGTCCGGCAGGTCTCCGGGGTCCGGCCGGGCGCCCTGCAGAACCCCGAGGCCCTGGTTCCGGCGATGGATGCCCGCTGGTGGCGGCTGTCCCAGCTGGACTCGGCCATCGTCTCCTCGGCAGACGGGTCGGGCGCTTCCTGGTACAAGCGCCAGCCCGAGCAGTTCCGCACCATGATTGCCCGTAGCGTCAAGCTTCACCAGCAGCTCCTGCGTGACTGGGACAAACTGTCCAAGGTTTACGGCGAAGCGCTTCCCGAGTTCACGTCGCCGCAGGCGTGGAAGCAGACGTTCGAAGCCATGACGGTCAAGCCGGCAGAGCAGACACCGGAGTCGAAGTGACCTCAGTCGGTGCCCACGGGGGGTCCTCCGCCCTTGTCCGCCCCGGCGTGGGCGGAGGTCTCGCAGAGGTATTCCGGCAGCGGTTCCTGCTGAAACTCCTGGTTCGCAAGGAATTGCAGATCCGTTACCGGGGTTCGGTGCTCGGACTTCTGTGGTCCTACGTCAAACCCGGAGTCCAGTTTGTGGTGTTCTATATTGCGCTGGGTGTTTTCCTGGGGCTGGAACGCAGCCCACGGAACCCGGACGGTCTCGCGAACTACGCGATCTACCTGTTTTCCGGCATCGTGTTGATTAACTTCTTCACTGAAGCCCTGAGCAACGCGGCGCGCTCGATCGTCAGTAACGGTGGCCTGATCAAGAAGATCTACCTGCCCCGGGAGCTTTTCCCGGTCGCTTCCGTCTGGGTGTCCGCGGTGCACTTCGTGCCTCAGCTGGCCGTGCTGGTGGCTGCCTGCCTCGTCGTCGGCTGGCAGCCCTCGCTGCTCCAGCTGGCGGCGGCGGCGGCAGGTTTCGTCATCGTTGCCATGCTTGCTACCGGTCTGGGCTTGCTGTTCGGTTCGGCCAACGTGTACTTCCGGGACTTCGAGAACATCGTTGACATGCTGCTCATGGTCGCCACCTGGGCCTCCCCAGTCATGTACGCCTGGACCATGGTTCGGGACAAGCTCGGTGAGGGCTGGTACTCGATCTACCAGGTCAATCCGATTACTATCGGCGTCGAGGCATTTCACTTTGCATTCTGGCTCCCCACCACGGACGGCTCCGCTCCGATCCCACCGAACCTGCTGTCGCTGTGGATCCCAGTGGGACTTGTCGTGGCGTTGCTGACCCTCTTCCTGGGCCAGTGGACATTCCGTAGGCTTGAGGGCCGTTTCGCGCAGGAGCTGTAGCATGCCGGTGGCAATCGAAGTACAGAAGATCAGCAAGCAGTTCGTGCTGCGGCACACGAGGTCCCTCAAGGAAACCATCGTGTGGCTGTTCACGGGCCGCAAGGGCGACCTCTCGAAGAAGTTCCATGCTCTTCGCGACGTCGACCTGGAAGTGCAACAGGGTGAAACCGTGGCCCTGCTCGGCTTGAACGGCTCGGGAAAGTCCACCCTGCTCAAGCACATCTCCGGTGTGATGCTCCCGGACAGCGGGACGGTCCGAACCCGGGGAAAGGTCGCCGGCCTGATCGAGGTCGGTGCAGGCTTCCACCACGACCTGTCGGGGCGGGACAACGTCTACCTGAACGGTGCCATCCTGGGCATGACCGAAGACCAGATCAACGAGCAGTTCGACTCAATCGTCGATTTTGCCGAGATCGGCGAGTTCATCGACACGGAGGTGCGGTTCTATTCCTCGGGCATGTACCTGCGCCTGGCGTTCTCCGTGGCCGTGCACACCGACCCCGAGGTCTTCCTCGTGGACGAGATCCTGGCCGTGGGCGATGAACCGTTCCAGCGCAAATGCCTCGACAAGATCAAGGAATTGTCCGCCGCTGGTAAGACGCTCGTCGTGGTCAGCCATGACCTCGAGCTCGTTTCACGGATCTGCGACCGCGGGGTGGTCCTGCAACACGGCAACGTAGTCTTCGACGGACCGATCCACGAGGCCGTCGCCCGGCTCCGCACCGAAAGCTCGCGCTGAGCCGGTGCAACCGCCTACGGACGCGCCTTCAACACGCACCAATGACCAGGTGGAGGGGTCCGCGCCGGCCACGGAAGTCGAAGCAGGGCCGGCTCTGGGAGCCTTTCCGCAAACCGCTCCCGAGCGGGCCTTCCGCACGGACATCCAGGCGCTCCGCGCGCTTGCTGTCAGCCTCGTCGTCGCTAACCACCTCTGGCCGGTGCGCCTGCCCGGCGGTTACGTAGGCGTCGATGTCTTTTTTGTCATCTCCGGTTTCCTCATTACGGCCCACCTCAGCAAAGAATTGTTTGCCAGCGGCACAGTACGGCTTGGGCATTTTTATGCGCGGCGTACCCGGCGCTTGCTCCCGGCGGCTTTCACCGTCCTCGCGGTGTCTCTGGCCTGCGCCTGGCTGTGGCTTCCGTACACCCGCTGGAATGCCAACGCCCAAGAGATTGTGAGCAGTGCTTTCTACATCGAGAACTGGGTACTCGCAGCCAAGGCAGTGAATTACTCCGAAATGAACTCGTCGGCGTCGATGGTGCAGCACTATTGGTCTCTCTCGGTCGAGGAGCAGTTCTATCTTGTTTGGCCGCTGGCGCTCATCGGACTCTACGTCCTCGCGGTGCGCCGGCGGTGGGCGCAACGCCGGGTCCTGGTGATAGGGCTTGCGGCCGCCGCGGCTGCTTCGTTGTGCTTCAGCATCTACCTGACCGAGGCCTCGCGCAGTGAGGCCTACTTCAATACCCCGGTCCGCGTATGGGAGTTTGGCGCCGGAGCGCTGCTCGCCCTTGCTGGTTCCCGGTGCACGCTTTCGCAGCTTGTCCGAAACATCATGGCGCTGCTTGGCTTCGCGTTGGTGGTTTTCTCAGCGCTGGTTTTTGACCACGCGACGCCGTTTCCCGGCTGGACCGCTGCGGTCCCGGTGGCCGGAACCGCCCTTGTGATTCTCGCAGGTGCCGGCAGCGGACGCCTCTGGCATGATCGATTTACCGCGCTACGGCCGATCCAGTTTCTGGGCAATATCTCGTATTCGCTGTATCTGTGGCACTGGCCCTTGATCGTGGTCGCCCCATTCCTGCTCGGCACCACGTTGGGTACGGCCGCCAAGGTCTGCCTCGCGGTGGCGGCGGTGCTGCTGGCCTGGCTCTCAAAACGGTGGATCGAGGACCGCTGGATCGCACGTTCCCGGGCGCCATCCCGGCCGCACCGGGTCTTGGCTGCCGTCGTAGCAGGCATGCTGGCCATGCTGCTGGCGGGCCTCACCTTGCACCTGCAGGTGGCACCCAAAGCTGCAGCGGCGGCGGAGCTCGGCCGCACGGACGCCGCAGCGCCCTGCTTCGGTCCGCGGGCTGTCGGCAAGCCCGAGTGTGGCGATCCTTTTGCGCGTCCGATTGTGGATCCCAACATGGGGCCCGCCAACCAGTACTGGGGGCTGCCCGCGGATTGCCAGGAGAAAGAGGACACGCTCAATCTGGAACAGCCGGGTGGGCCGGCCGGTTGTGACTACTCGGGCGGGCGTCCGGAAGCCGAAACGGTTTGGCTCGTGGGTGACTCCCATGCCCAGCAGTGGCAGTCCGCCGTTATCGAGCTTGCGCGACAGAAGCACTGGAAGCTCAAATTGAGCTACAGCGGCGGCTGTCCCTTGGCCGACGTGCCATATGTCGGGTACCGCGGAAGACCGGCAGACCCGGCTAAGATCCATAGTTGCCGCACGTGGGGCCTGAACGTCGCAGCTGCCGTGGAACGCGACAAGCCGGCCAGAGTATTCACCTCGAGCTTCGCGGCGGGGGAACAGATCGACGACGGCACCGGTCGGAATCAGCTGGACCAGTATAAGGACGGGTTCCGCCGCTACTGGTCACGATGGGCCGCTACGGGCGCGGTGGTATACCCAATCGCGGACCCCCCGCTGAACGACAAAGTACGGGACGTGAACTGCATCGCCGTGAGCGCCGCTGACCCGAGGCAGTGCCGGGCCCCCCGGGACCAGGCGCTTCCGGTCGACCCGCTCGTCGAATCGGCAAAAGCAGCGTCGGACGGCGGGCACGTGCGGCTGCTGGACCTGTCCGAGTACTTCTGCGACGCGACTTTCTGTTACGGGGGGGTGGGCGGGGTTGCCGTGTACTTTGATCCCGACCACCTCAACAGGCAATATTCAACGCAGCTCGCTCCGTACCTGGACAAACGACTCTAATCCCGCGGGGCCGGCAGCGGCCGACGGGGACAGCGACTGCCCATGGGCGGACCGTCCCTGCACCGATGTCCGTGCTGGCTCCTGCCCCCCCTTTACGTGCGGTCAGCCGCAGGCGACCACCTTGTAGAGCTTTGCGTTGCCTTGGGAGTCGATGAGTTTGAAGTCGGGGTCCGACGACAGGTTCTCGCTGCCCGGGAATGGGTGGTGGCCGCCGTGCACTTCACGGGCTCCGAAGTCCAGCACATAGTACGCCTTGAGATCGCGGACGGACTGGCACACGGACGGGTCTTCGCCTGCTTGGTTCAGTCGGCGGAGGACCTCGGTCGTGTCGGCATCGTAGTCGCCGAAAACATGCGGTGTCAGCGATCTCCGGTCAGCAATCGCGTAGATCAATGATGCGCCTGTCCAAGGGCTGGAAACGACGGTGTTGTCAGCCGGAATCTCTTCCGCTACCCGCCCGAGTAGAATCCGTTCGTCGGTGGACAGTAGCGCAGCGTCCTGCGACGCCGCATAGTTCGTGGCGGCAGAGCGAACGGCAACGGTTACGGCACCCCTTTGTGAAAGCGCGAACAGGCCGCCAAGGGCCAAAAGAGCCAGCACGACAGTTCCAGCCGTAGCGCTGCGGGCGGACGGCCAGCCTGCCAGAAGGCTCTGACCAGACGGTGTGCGCCGGTCGCGAAGTAGTGCCTGCGCACGATCCCACAGCCAAACGAACCCGAGGACGGCTACCGGCAGCGTGGCTACCGGAAGCAGCGCAGCCGGTCGAAACGGGTCGTTGTACCAGATTCCTCCGACGAAAGTTCGGAACGGGCCGAAGGGATAACCGGAGACGACCATAAACATTAGGACCGAGATGCCGTACATCCAGAGAAGCCACAGGTGCCGCCTTTTTTGCAGAAGCCCCGCGATTCCGACCAGGGTCAAAGCGAAGATCAACCAGGGAATTGGCCGGCCTTGTGGCGCGCTCGTCACTGCTTGGCCGAAAGCTTGGCTTAGGGCTTGAACCGGCTCCCACGTGGACTGCGCTTCGTCGGGACGGAGCTTCTTCCACGCCAGGGCGAGCGCGCCGGTGTAGGCAACGAATCCGAGGAGGAAGACACCGTAGCTTCGCAGGGCTCCAGACCGCGGCCGAAGCCTTCGGGACAGCGCTGCCATGGCCGCGAGAACCACGGGATAAGTCCATGCCAGCAGCGCTAGAAAGGTGCTCGGGTGGGCCAGGGCCAGGCCCGGCAGGGATCCGAGTAGTAAGAGCCAGGCAGTGCTACGGCGCAACTGGCTTCCACGGGCCACGCCAAGCGCAAGGGCGAATAGGGCGATGCATGCCGGCATGAGTGCGATTGACAGAAAGTTCGGGTAGAGCACACCGAAATCGACCATCAGGTACGGGAATGCGCTGAAGCCTGCCGCCAGCGCTGCCGTCGCAACAACGACGCTGCGGCGGGCTCCAAAGATGGAGGTGCTGAGCAGCATGCAGGACAGCGGCCAGGCCAGTGCGGCAATGGCGACGTTCGTGCCGTTGATGGCCGCCGGAACGGAGCTCCCGGCCAGTTGTTGCGTCAGCGAGACCACGTCGTGCCAAGCTGCGGGGTAGAACCCGCCGATGCCGCTGGAAGCTGTGAAACCGCTGAGCTTCAACGACGAGGCGTTGCCCGTGTCCGCGATGTACCGGACAGCATTAAGGTGGAAGATATTATCAAAGGTCTGTGAGATGTTTTCCGCTCCACCAAAAGCCTGACCAAGGCGCCACGAGATCACAGCAAAGACCGCGGCGGTGGCAATACTCCCGACGGTAAGACCAGCAAGGTCGCGGCCTGACCACTCCCGGCGGTGTCCCGACAGTAGCCGGATCTTGCGTTGCGCCGGAAGTGTCGCTACCGAAGCGCCGGGCCCGGATCGACGGCGGCGCCGCCTCCCGGGTAATGGAGACCAGGGGAGGCGAAGCACGTATACCCCGACCGCTATGAGTGCCGAGACGGCAAGCACCGGCAGCACTCCCCAGGGCAGGCCGGCCGCCCCGGTCAGGATCGCTGTCAGTGAGATGATCGTGACACTCGCTGGTGCCCCTGCACCGAGCAGAACCCAACCCCGGGCGCCGGTCGCAAAGGCCACCAGCGTGCCTGGCAACATCAGGACAAATACTGCGGCGGCGACTACGGGAACCAAATCGGTGTAGATCATGCGGCAACCACGCTAAGAGAAAACATTGAACTTCTTTCCGGGCGCGCTCCAAGGGGACGGACAGGTGAACTCGGTGGCGCCGGGGCAGGAGGGGCATGTGAGGACGCCCGTCGACGATATATGGGAGCGGAACCAAGCCATAGAGAAGCGGAACCACGGCTATGTCCTCCCACCATAATATGCCCACCCACCTTGCCCGTCCTTTGCCCTGCCGACGGTACCTCAGGTGCCCGGCCGGAGGCTGTCAACCACCGCCAGATACTCTGCAGCGCGACTCTTCCAGTCAAAGGAATCCACTAAGGCGGCCGCCGGCGGCTCCGCGGGGGAGTCCAGGGCCGCCCGGACGTTGTCCACCCAAGCGTCCGGGTCTTTGGCCTCAACCAGTCGGATGTCGGCCCCCTCCGCCAGAAGGTACCGTGCCGCTCCCACTGGGGTACTAACGACGGCGGCCCCCGCGGCTACCGCTTCCAACAGGGTGGTCTGGAAGCCCTCCGAGAGCGTCGTGGGGTTCAGGAAGACGCTTCCTCGGAGCAGTTCGGCGATCCGCGCCGGAGGCTGTTGGCCGTGGATGATGACACGGTCCGCCAGCGGGGAGGCTGCGGCCCGCGCGGCCAGTGTCGTGCGGTCTGTCCCATCGCCGACGATGTGCAGTTCCATCTGGGGGTAGTCACCGGCAAGTTGCTCCGCCGTGGCGAGAGCCAGCTCCCAGCCTTTCCCCGGGACGATCCGGCCGACGTACACGACACGATTTTGCCGGCCGGTCCCGCCTGCGGTAAATGCCCCGGTGTCGATGGCGTTGTGGAAAACCTCGCCGTCAACGCCGGCGAGGTTACGGACGAAGTCCCGGGCACCCTCGGAGATGCACAACACCCGACTGGCACCGCGCAGCACCAGTCTGCCCACCGTCCTGTCGATCAACTTGCTGGCCAGCCCAACCAGGGGGGAGACTCCCTTGACGGCCGCGGAACCGTGTTCCGTGTGGATGCACGGCACCCCAAGCCGCCGCGCCAAGCGCGCCCCGATGAGCGACATTGGAAAAAACCGGGTGTGTGTTGAGATCGCGGTCACGGGGGCTTCTTTGAGTATCCGTCGGATCTGCCGGGACGTTCCCGGCCAGGGCCAGGCGAGCACGCCGCCCACTGCCGGGGTGCATGTGAGCCGCACGATCCTGGGGTTGGACTCCAGCTGCGATGGCGTGTCGTTGTCGAGGCAGAACACAGTCACCCTGACGCCCAGACCGGCGAGTTGCTTGGCCAGCGCCGCGACGTGGAACTCGACACCGCCGACGCTCGGAAGGTAGTTGTTGACCACAAATGCAATATGGGGGGGCCGATCCGTGGCCGGAAGAACAGGAGCGGTCAAGTGATTGGCAGCTTTCTCTCGGGGGGCTGCGCACCACCGTCGTCGGCACTTAGCGACGGCCCGATGCGCCGGGTCTAAGTGCTGACCACTATACCGGCACGGCCCCTGCAGCCCCGGTCCCGGGCGGGCATATGGAATACTGGATTCTTGTGAGTCGCACATGGTTCGTTATTCCGATGTACAACGAGGCTACCGTCGTAGGCGGGGTCGTAGCGGATCTCCGGAAGGAGTTTCCCAACGTTGTCTGCGTTGACGACGGCAGCTCGGACGGCTCCCAGGACATCGCCCGGGCGGCCGGCGCCGTCGTCGTCCAGCACCCGATCAACCTCGGCCAAGGTGCGGCCCTGCAGACCGGCTTCGAGTACGCCCTGCAGGATCCCGAGCTCGATTGCATAGTCACGTTCGACGCCGACGGCCAGCACCGAATCGAAGATGCCAGGGCGATGGTGGAGCGCATCCGCAGCGGTGAGGCGGAAATCGTTCTTGGTTCGCGCTTCCTGGACAAGCGGACAAAGCTCTCCCCGGCCAAACGGCTGGTGCTCAAGACCGCAGCGATCCAGTCCAGGCTTGCCACCGGCCTGGACCTGACGGACGCGCACAACGGGCTTCGAGCGATCAGCCCCTCGGTAGCTGCCCGTATCCATCTCACTCAGAACCGAATGGCCCACGCCTCCGAGTTGGTGCACCAGCTCGCGAAGGTGCAGCCCCGGTATGTGGAGCACCCCGTGGAGATTATCTACACGGACTACTCCAAGGCGAAGGGGCAGTCGCTGCTGAATGCCGTCAATATCGTCTTCGAACTTTTCTTCAAGTAGTAAAGGCCCCCTGACATGTTGATCTTCGTGCAGATCGCCCTCGTCCTTGCCGTCATCATTGTCTCCGTGGCGCTGATGCGCGGGGGATCTAATGCCCGCCACCTCGCCATCCGCCGGATGATGCTGATCCTGTTCGCCGCTGTGGCCGTTCTCTCTATCTTCTTCCCGGGTCTGCTGTCGAGCGTCGCCACGTTCTTCGGTGTTGGCCGGGGCACGGATCTGGTGCTCTACGGAACGATTGTTTCAGTGCTGGTGTTCATGTCCACCACCTATCAGCGTTTCCGGGTGATGGAGGTTTCCATGACCAAGCTCGCCCGGCGGATCGCCATCGATGAGGTGCCGCAGCCTGGTGCGCGCGTCGGCACTGAACCGCCGGCGGGTTCGAACCGCGGCTGAGGTTTGTCCCAGCGGTCTTAGCGCACCAGTTGCCCGGCCCTTTTCCGCTGGCCTAGAGCCAAGGCCGCCATGGAGAGAACGCTTCGGCTCGCCAAAGCAGCAAAACTTACCCAGAGGGCGCCCGGAACCTCGCCGTCCGGGATAACGGCAAAGGCGACGCCGCTGGCCAGGACGACCGCCACCACGCTCGTCGTGAGCGCTTTCACGTAGCTGTTGGCCACGTTCAGCGCCATCGCGGAAAAGAAGACCAGCGGAAGCACTACGAGCGATCCGAACAGCGGGATGATCTCGGCCCAGTCGATTCTGTAGGTGGAACCGAAGATTATCGGCAGCATGAGGTAGGCGGCGGCGCAGACCACGGCCGAGAGGGGAACGAATGCCGCGGTCCAAAGCAGGGCTGTCTTGACGACGGCCCGGAAGAAGGACGGGGCATCGGTTAGCATCTTCTTTGCCCTGGGAATCCAGGACTGGCTGACGGCATTCAGAAATATTTCCACCACAACTACGACGTAGAGGATGATCGCGAAATACCCCACCTCAACTTGGGAATAGTAGGCCGCCAGAAAGTACTGCGGAATCGATGACAGCAGCGACAACAGGCCCCACGAGATTCCGGTGGGAAGGCCTGCCCTGACCACGGACAGGTGGTCTTCCCACGGCGGCTTAGTGCCGGCCGTCGCCGGCTCCTTTGCGGCGAGCAGTGTGTCGGTGGGTCGCTTCATGAGAAACAACGTCGTGGCGCTTGAAACGACGATCAACGCGGCGATGACGGCGTAAAGGTTGTGGAGTGCGGCCAGTACCCCGATGCCGACTCCGATAGTGAGGACCGCGTTGGTGCTGAAAGCGCGCAGGATGGTGGGCAGCTCCCCGTGACGCTGGAGGGGCGCCGAATACAGCTCCCCAACCGAGTCGGCGGCCCGCAGGAGGCTGACCAACAGCAGGACTCCTGTCATTTCGGGGACGAATACCGCACCGATTGCGGCCGTCAAAAGCATCGCCAGGCCAAGGGTCGCGAGCCGGACGCGGAGGTAGGCGCTGAACGGTTGGTTACCACGGTGCGTCAGGTAAACAGTGCGTAGCCCGAACTCACAAAAAACAAAGATGGGGGCGGTCACTGCAAGTGCCAGGGAATAGCTGCCCAGGGTCTCAGGTGAACCGAACCTGGCGAAGACGATCAGCAGGCCCGCCTGACCCAGGCTTCGAAAGGCCAACGCCAAAGTGAGCCAGATGGTGCTCCTGATCATTTGGTTTGCGCCTTCTTCGCCATGCCTCGAAGCGGGGTAAAGACGTAGTAGCGCAGGTACTGGACGCCGAGCCAGGTGGCGTCCTTGGCCCACCCCTCAAGAGCGGGTGCGCCCAAGTTCTTTCGCAGATTGCGCCGTTCAGTGAGGACCTGGGAGATGTGGCTGCCAAAAGGCTTGGCCCCACGGCTTAGCTGGGCGCCGTGGACGCGGTACTGCGCGAGGGTCTGCGGCAGGATGGCGATCTTCCCGTGCTGGGCCAGCCGAAGCCACAGCAGATAGTCCTCCATCTGGCGCAGCGGCTCGTAGCCGCCGGCCAGTTGATAGGCGCCGAGCCGGAACATCACCGCAGACTGGACCACCACGTTTTGAAGGAGAAGCCGCGAACGGACATCCGGGCCTGCGCCGAAGGCCATCGTGCCGGTCACCTTGCCCAAGTCATCGATCAGCTCCGTCTGCGATGTCACGGCCACAGTATCCTGGTGGTCCCTAAGGTACGCGGCTTGCTCGCGGAGCCGGCCCGGTTTGGCGATGTCATCAGCGTCCAGCCGGGCCACGAACTCGCCGCGCGCCTCGGCCATTGCCCGACGAAGAGTCGAGCCGACACCCAGCCGGGTCGGGTTCCTGAGCACCGTCACCCGGCGCTCCTCCATCCACGGGCGGTGCCCGTCTTCCTCGACGCCGTCAAGGATGACGATCAGTTGCAGCTCGACCCCGTCTTGGCGCAGAAGAGAGTCAAGGGCTTGATCGAGCCAGGAATCGAGTCTGATCGCGGGCACCACGACCGACACGTATGGCAATTGATCCGTAGTCATTGGCGGCGTTCCTTGTAGTGGTCGGCAAGGCGTCCCGGCCCGATGAGGTTCGCGGAGACGCCAGCGGACGCCGAAGCAGATCGGGCGGCGTCCGCAACAACGTTACTGGAAGCGGGTCAACGGATCGAAACCGTGCCCGTGTCGCTGACACTGCCGTGCTGGAACTTTTGGGTGCACGAGGCGCCGGTGGCGTCGCAGCGGGGGTTTTCCACCGGGTAGCCGAGTTTGCCGTTCTCGTAGCCGAGGGACCCCCATGTTGCCCGGATGGCTCCCCAGGTGGCGTAGGCGCCGATGCCGGGGGCGTAGTGGATGGTGCCGTTCTGGAAGCCTTGGTAGCAGCCGCCACTGGCCAGGCCGCAGATCTCGTTGGTGACAGGGTAGCCCAGTCTGCCCTTTTCGTAGCCCAAGCTTCCCCAAGACGTCCGGATCGCTCCGGTCGTCGCGTAGGCGCCGATGCCCGGGGAGTAGTGGATGGTGCCGTTCTGGAAGCCCTGGTAGCAGCCGCCGTTGACCAGCCCGCAGATTTCGTTGGTCAACGGGTAGCCGAGTTTGCCGCCTTCGTAGCCAAGTTTGCCCCACGCAGTGCGGATTCCGCCCCAGGTGGCGTAGGCGCTGCTGCCGGGAATGTAGTGGATGGCGCCGTTCTGGAAGCCCTGGTAGCAGCCGCCGCCGGCCAAACCGCAGATCTCATTGGTGACGGGGTAGCCCAGTTGACCGCCTTCGTAACCAAAGCTGCCCCACGTCGTCCGGACGGGTCCGGAGGTGGCGTAGGCGCCGATGCCGGGGGCGTAGTGGATGGTGCCGTTTTGGAAGCCCTGGTAGCAGCCGCCGTTGACCAGGCCGCAGATTTCGTTAGTCACGGGGTAGCCGAGCTTGCCGCCCTCAAAGCCGAGTTTGCCCCACGCGGTGCGGATTCCGCCCCAGGTGGCGTAGGCGCCGATGCCGGGGGCGTAGTGGATGGTGCCGTTCTGGAAGCCCTGGTAGCAGCCGCCGTTGACCAGGCCGCAGATCTCATTGGTCACGGGGTAGCCGAGCTTGCCGCCCTCAAAGCCGAGATTGGCCCACGCGGTGCGGATTCCGCCCCAGGTGGCGTAGGCGCCGATGCCGGGGGCGTAGTGGATGGTGCCGTTCTGGAAGCCTTGGTAGCAGCCGCCGTCGGCCAGCCCGCAGATCTCATTGGTGACGGGGTAGCCGAGCTTGCCGTTTTCGTAGCCGAGCTTGCCCCAGGCCGTGCGGATTCCGCCCCAGGTGGCGTAGGCGCCGATGCCGGGGGCGTAGTGGATGGTGCCATTCTGGAAGCCCTGGTAGCAGCCGCCACCGGTCAGGCCGCAGATCTCGTTGGTTACCGGGTAGCCGAGCTTGCCTTTCTCGTAACCGAGTTTGCCCCACGCAGCGCGGATTCCCCCCCAGGTGGCGTAGGCGCCGATGCCGGGGGCGTAGTGGATGGTGCCGTTCTGGAAGCCCTGGTAACACCCACCGTTGATAAGACCGCAGACTTCGCCGGTGACGGGCCAGCCGAGCTTGCCGCTGCCTCCGCCCTGCGCCGTCCAGGCCATGCCGATGGAGCCCAAGGGGTTGACGGTATAACCGGATGCGAAGCGCTGTAACGCGGCGTAGTCACCGTTCCAGACGTTGGAGTCACCCTCGAAGGGTCCGGTGCTGCTGTACTGCCAGATGCTGGTGGTGCTCCAGCCCGCCGGGAGGGGGCCGGCGTCGTTGCTGGGGCCATCCGGGTAGTTGGCCACCCACAGCGGGTAGTTGCCAAGTCCTGTCACGTTTCCCAGGCACTCGTTCCACCACGACGTATTGGTGTAGATGACCGGCAAACGCCCTGTCAAGGACAGCATGGTGTTGCCGAAGTCGCGGACCCAGGATGCCAAATTGGCCGCGGACATTCCGTAGCACGTATCGCCGAAGTAAAAGCCGCTGATGGTGCGGCCGGCGTACGGATTGAATTCGAAGTCGAGAACCGGGGGCAGCGTGTAGCCGTCGGCGCTCCAGCCCCCGCCGTTCTGGACGAAGTAGCGCGCCTGGTCTGCTCCAGAGGACCAGTTCGGTACGGCGAAGTGGTAGGCGCCGCGGAACATTCCCACGCTCCGCGAGCCTGCGTACTGGGAGTCGAAGGTTTCCTTGTAGACCGGGTTGTCCATCTCGGTGGGGTAGTAGTTGCCTTCCGTCGCCTTTACATAGGCGAACCGGGCTCCCATGTTCCACTGTTGCTGCCAGTCCACGGACGGCTGGTGGCTGCTGACGTCAAGGCCTTGTACGCCGAAGGTGGGACGCCACGTTCCTTCAGTTGTCAGAGACTCTGTACCGAGCGTGGTGGGGCCTGCGGCCGGCATGGCTTTGGCGGAGCCGGTGACTCGCGCAGAGCGCTGCCCCATCTCGGCGCCAGCACCGATCGCGGCCGCAAAGGCCGAGCGGTCCGACGTTGGCGCGGGACTGGGCACTGCCGTTGGCGCGAGACTGGGCGCTGCCGTTGCCGTCGGCATAGCGGTCGCCGTGGCGGACGGTGCCGGCTGGGTAACCGCAGTATCGGCCGTAATCCCGGTGCTAGCGGGCGTGGTGGCCGGAACGGGCGCGGGGGTTGACAGCGTAGTGGTGGCCCCCGGCTCCGGGGCCGGTGACGCGAGTGCCGATAGCGGGTTTGCAAGGCTGACGCTTGTCACCAGCGTTGAGACCGCCAGGACGAATGCGGATCTGGCGCTGATGTTTTTGGTGCGGGAGAGTGGGATCCGCTTCATTATGTGCTCCGGAACGCTGGAGCGCTTCGTGAGCGCTGCATGACGAGGTGTCGTGTCGCCCGGAAAGCCTTTTCGGCACCAAGCAACGGTGGTATTACCTGACTTATCGCGCTCACAGTAACACCGGACAAACCTTGTTACCAGCGTTAGGGGTGTGAATCCTGTGGCTGAAGTGGCTAAGCAGGAGCGAGCGAGCGGACCGGTTCGCTGTGGTTGCGTGACCCTCATACACTGGACCGCATGAAGGTATTGGTCACCGGCGGTGCCGGCTACATCGGATCGCACACCACGCTATGCCTGCTCGAAGAGGGGCACGAGGTGGTGGTCCTCGACAATCTGATGAACTCCAACCCGGAATCCCTGCGGCGGGTGGAGCAGCTCACCGGCAGAAACGTGGACTTCCGCGAGATCGACCTGCTCGACGCGCCCGCCGTCGACGCCGTCTTCGCGGGAGGTGGCTTCGACGCAGTTATCCACTTCGCCGGCCTCAAAGCCGTGGGGGAGTCGGTCCAGAAGCCGCTCTGGTACTACCAGAACAATGTGGTAGGAACCCTGAACCTGCTGCACAGCATGGATGCCGCCGGCGTGCGCCGCTTGGTGTTCAGCTCCTCCGCCACCGTCTACGGCGCCTCGGAGGAAGTCCCGCTCATTGAAAAGGCGCCGCTGGACGCCGCGAACCCTTACGGCCGCACCAAGGAACAGATCGAGGACATCCTCTCCGACCTGGGTGCCGCGGACCCGCGCTGGAGCATCGCCCTGCTCCGCTACTTCAACCCGGTGGGCGCCCACGAGTCCGGTCTGATCGGCGAGGACCCCAGCGGCATCCCCAACAACCTGCTGCCGTTCGTGGCCCAGGTGGCCGTGGGCCGCCGCGAGAAGGTCATGGTGTTCGGCAACGACTACCCGACGCCGGACGGCACCGGGGTGCGCGATTACATTCACGTGATGGACCTCGCCGCCGGGCACCTCGCCGCGCTCGGCTACGTCAACGACAAAGAGGGTGTCTTCCGCTGGAATCTCGGCACCGGCCGGGGCTCGTCCGTCCTGGAAGTCATCGAGGCATTCGGCAAAGCCGCCGGGCACCCCGTGCCCTACGAGTTTGCGCCGCGCCGGCCGGGCGACGCGGCGGTCAGCTACGCGGACCCCTCTGCCGCCCTCGCCGACCTGGGCTGGTCCGCGCACCGTAACCTCGCCCAGATGTGCGAGGACCACTGGCGCTGGCAGAGCAGCAACCCGCAGGGCTACGCAGCCGTCACCGAACATGCCGGGGCTCCTGCCGAGTAGTTCCGGCTGACCTGGTCCGCGGCCAGCGCAGGCACTTATCCACAAATACGGATCCGCACCCTTGTCCGTGCGCTCCGGCTCCCCTAGCATCAACCCCAGTTGCACTGCCCCGGGGGAAGGGGTAGCGGTTGTATTGGGGGCACCGTGGAAGCTGTGCGCATTGTCGAGGACGAGGTCCGCGAGCTCATCCGTCGTCGCGGGCTGGACCCGCTGCGGCAGGCCGGCGAGGTCCGGCGCCTGGTGGATGAGGCGATTACCGACTACGACGAGCGTGCACTGCTGGCCCCGCTGCCGCCGATCGGAGCGCTGGAAAACGCGCGCCGTTTCGTCTTCGACGCCGTGGCCGGCTTCGGGCCGCTGCAGCCCCTGCTGGATGATCCGGCCATTGAAGAGATCTGGCTTAACGCGCCGAACGATCTAGCAAATGGGTTGCTTCGCACTTAACCTAGAAGTGTGGAACCAGTCAGCTCAGTCAAAGCTTGTGGCATCTACGCCCGCATATCGTCTGATGACGGGACCGCCCTCGGCGTGGGCCGTCAGATCGAGGACTGCACCCGCGAGGCAGAACGGCGCGGGTGGCCAGTAAGCGCCGTGTTCTCTGACAACGACGTGTCCGCGATGAAGGCTAAGAAGCGGCCCGAGTATGAGCGATTGTTGGACGCCATGGAGACTCAAGCCATTGACGCCTTGGTTGTCTATGACATCGACCGCCTCACCCGGACACCCGCCGAATTGGAACGGTTCATCGACCTGGCGAACCGGCGCGATACAGCTTTGGCCTCGGTGGGCGGAGAAGTGGATCTGTCCACCCCTCAGGGCCGTCTGACTGCCCGGATCAAAGGTGACGTGGCCCGCCACGAAGTCGAGCAGATGTCACGTCGGTTGAAGCGCAAGTTCCAAGCGAGCGCCGACGAGGGACAGGCCCACGGAGTAACGCCGTTTGGGTACCGGCGCCAGAGGATCGTTGATGACGCCGGACGCCCCGCTGGCTTCCGGGATGTTCTTGAACCCGCCGAAGCCGATGCAATCCGCGAGTGTTACCGCATGCTCGTTGCCGGGGAGTCCTTGCGCAGCCTGGCCAAGTATCTGAACGATGGCGGGTTCCGCACTGGGCGCGGTAACGCGTTCGTAGGGAACACAGTAGGCAACATGCTGCGCAAGCCTCGTTATGCCGGGCACAGGACCCACGGGGGCGAGATCGTGTCCAAGGGGTTGTGGGAGCCGATTGTTACCCAAGACACGTTCGATCAAGCCGCCGCAATCCTGTCCACCCCCGGCCGCCGGGTCTCGCGAGGGCTGGAACCCAAGCACCTGCTGTCGGGAATTGCCCTATGCGGCCGGTGCGGCGGAAAGATGCGGCCGAACATCGGCAAACGCCGCCCTCCGTCGTACGCGTGCCCGGACTGCACCAAACTGACACGGCAGATGGCCCCTGTCCATGAAGTGGTCGAGGGCGTCATAGTCGCCCGCCTGTCCATGCCCGACGCCGCTGCGGTGACGGCGAAGAAGCCCGACGCCCTGCGCGCCGCTCTCACAACGCGGGACGCAGTCTTGGCTCGCATGGACACAGCCGCCGACGAGTATGCCCAAGGCGTCTCGACGGCACGTCAGTTCGCCCGGATCAACGAGAACTTCAAGGCCCAACTCGCTGGCGCCGAGCGAGCCGTGATGATGGCGCAACCGAATCGGGTCTTGGAAGGTATGACGGGCGCGGGTGCGGCGCAAATGTGGGAAAACGCATCGATTGAGCGGAAGCGCGAGACCGTGCGTACCTTGGCGACGGTCACGATTCTGCCTACCGGACCGGGCGTCCGGTTCGCCCCCGAACACGTGCGCATCGAATGGAAGTCTTGACATCTAGGGGTCAAACCGCGCGTGGGTGTGGGCATCAGAAAACTGTCCGGGTGCCTTTACGCTGGATACATGGACTACTACGCGAACGGCGGTGAAGGAGAGAGGCTCTGACCCTCTTCCCTAGGAGCGCCCAATGGCGACCGCACCGACCCCTAACCCCTCACGGGATGACCGGGACGACATCCGTACAATCTCACTCCGCATGGCCCTCTCTACGCGCTGGAACGGCGCCAATGACGAGAAAACGCTTGGACTCCGCCGCGAGCTCAAAGAAGCGAAGCTCGCCCGGTATATCCAAAAGATCGTCTCCGAAGCGCCGCACTTAAGCGCGGAGCAGGTCGGCCGGCTGTCTGCCCTGCTTCGCCCGGCGGAGTGACTCATGCCGTGGACAAAACTCACTGACGAATACAGCGATCAAACCCACCGGCTCTCCCACGAGGCGTACCGGCTCCATACCGACGCGATCATTTGGTGCAACCGCGCATGGCTCGACATGAAGCTACCCAAGAAGGATCTAAGCCGATTCAAGGACGGGATCGGCCTGGAGCCGGCCGTGATCGCCGAGCTCACCGATGGCCCGGTGCCGTATTGGGAGGACTCCGGGACGTATTACACGATCCTTCACACGAAGGACCATCAGCGCACGGCAGAGGATGTACTACGGCAAAGCGCCGCCAACAAGCGGAACGGGAAGCAGGGCGGGCGCCCACGGAAGGACCGCCAAAATATCCGGCAGCACCAGTACTACGACAAGGCAGTCGAAACCGATTCGCTAACCGAATCGCAAACCAATTCGGAAACCGAAACGCGAAGCAAACCGGAAAAAGGGGTTTTCACTACCAAACTGCCGGACGCTCCTGACATCCCCGTCTCTCCGCAGGAGCAAAACCCATTCGCTAACCGAATCGAAAACCAAAAGGGTCTGGCCTTGAAGGGAAGTCCTTCTCCTGCAACTTCAAACCAGAAAGCAGCACTGAAAGAGTCGGCGCCGCAGCCAGCCCCATTGGACCGGGACGCGTTGCCGGTCGATGACCCCGGCCTTAAGTACCGGGCTGCGGCCGAGGAGACGGGCGTGGAGACGGTCGAGGCGTTGGCCGCCAAGCCGGGGTGGACACAGGAGAAGGCTCGGTTCGCATTGTCGCTAGCGTTCCCGGGGAGGGAGTTTTAGGTGGGATGGGACGACGTGCCGCAGTCGTGTTCGGTATCGGGTTGTCCTCGGTTCCGGAACGCCGCTGGGGTTTACTGCGACCAGTGCGACATCGGCGGCGGAATTTCGGGCTGGTCCCGGTCCCGGGATGACGCGTGGCTTGCGTACGTCGATTGCGACGGTATCCGGACCATCCCGCTGCCGCGGGGCATGAATTACGAGGCCGCACGGGAAATGCTCGGCGGGGCGAAACCATGAAACCCAACGGAACCCCGATGGCTGCCCAGGCCAATCGAGAACATGCCCAGCACGGCGCCGTCTCCGGGCGAGAAACCCCGTCTGCGGTCGGACTGGCACTGACAGGCCCGCCCGCGGATAAGCGGCGCACAGAACGCCGCAGAACATCCGCCGCCGGGTTCCGTGCACGGAGGGCGCACCGGGCACGCATGGTCCGACGGGGGCAACACTTGCGCCTGCGTATCCGGCGGCCCACGGTCAGCGCTGCACCAGAGCCCCGCCAACCGAAGGAATGAACCCGTAACACCGCATCACGAGAGGAAGAAACGAAATGAAGACCGCTGTCGTTATCGAGGACATCGTGGAGATGGTCCGGCTCGCACACGGGGGACAGGGCGACCCGCTCATGTTCGAACTCCGCCTGCCCAACCGGCTGACAACTGCCCAGGCCTACCTGACTACCGCCGTGGCGATCATCGACGCCCTGACCTCCGGACCGAACCAGGACGCTGTGCTCGCTGGTATCACCAAGCTTGGCTCGGAGATCACCACCGACACACCACAGCGGCCAGGGGAAGACGACCGATGATGAAAGGGCCTAGTTGAACCCACCCGTAAGGGCAATCAATCCCCAGAAAAAAGCGAAGAGGACCGCCGAAACGGCGGAGGTGATGATCCAAGGTGTGACCACGAACTTGTAGACGGCTGCGAAGAGGCCACCCCTACGTGCCTTGCCTCTCTCGCCCCCGTAAATGGACCAGCCCAAGAGGAACCACACGATCATGACAAGGGTGAAGACCACAAGCACGTTCACAAGAAACTCAGTCATGCGGCCAATCATCCAATAACCCCGCCCGCCTAACCGCTAAAAATTGGATTTTTTGGTGGAGTGTCCTTCCCCATCACCGCGCCGTCAACCAAAAAACCCCCGCAAGTGGGGCGTTAAGCTTCGTGGGGGAACAGGTTTCCCCGAAGAACGTTCGGGAAGCAAGGTCATGAGCGAAATTGTCAGCCACAAGAAGCCGGGGACTACCGGGTACCGGGACGGTTGCCGTTGTGCGGAGTGCCGGGCTGCGCACGCGGCGAAGGAGGCGGAGCGCCGGGCGCGGAAGGCCGGTGAGGGCGCGTCTGTGACCATTCTGCGGCCGGTGGGTCCTGGGCGCGTTCCGGATGCGTCTGCGGGCCGCGTGGCGCCCCCGGACGAGGAGCGAGTGCCCGGCAAGACGGAGCATCGGGTGATAGCCGAGATCGAGTCGTTGTGGCGCCCGGGGTGGGACGCGGAGTGCGATGTCTGGGAGGAGCAGGCTTTGGACGCCGCCCGCCGGTTGGATGATGGCCCGGCGACCACTCACGTGGCGCCGCTGAACCGGTTGAAGAATGAGGCCCTTCGGGAGTTGCGCCGGTTGATGACGAAGCAGGCCCCGCCGTCCGGAGATGAGGGCGCGGTTCCGGTCCGGGATGATTTCGTGGATTGGGTGGGGACGACGCACACCTCCTCGGCGATGTGTCAGCCGTCGTGGCCGGTAGTCGCGCCGGGCCAGTGTACGTTCTGCGATGCCGCCGCCCGCCTGGGCCGCACACAGAACGGCGGCTAGCCGCCGCGCAGGGCCGGGGCTGTCCGTCTAGCGGGATGCGGGGTGGGGTCCTGCCGGAGCGGGGGTCTGAACGCCGCAGAACGACAAGCACGGGAACACCCCTTGCAGGCCGGCTGAAAAGCCGGAACTTGGCACCAAGAGGCCAACAAAAGCCCGTTGACCGTTGGTAAACTGTAGTTGTCAGGCAAGCACCTTTCATGGCAGACGGCAGTGCGATTGGCACACCGGCGCCGGGACGGCAGCGAAAGACGGGGAAACGGTATTTCGGCTCCGCCGACAGGCAGCGTGAAAGCGCACCGGGCGTATTGAGCGAGACCGTGTTTGAAATTTCCTTAGTTCATTTCGCGCCGCCAGTGGGCGCATTTCCAGAAGGGCAGAACAATGCCGAACAGCACAATGGCGCAGATGTTGATTCAGAAGCGCAAAGAAGCCGAAGCCAAAGCACGTGCGATCCTCGACCGTGCCGAAGCCGAGAACCGTTCCCTCGATGCCGAGGAACAGCGTCAATTCGATCAGATTTCCGCCGACATGGACGTACTCCGCCAGCGGTCGGATTCCCTGGTGAAGTTCGATGCGGACAACCGCTCGGCCGAGGAAGCCCTGGGGCGCCTTGGTCACGTTGAGCACACCCACTCGGACGTGGACGTGACGGCGCAGTTCCGGAGCCTCGCTAACGGCGAGGTCCGCCATATCAACCTCATGCCGACCAAGGCCGAGAACCGGCGCTTCACGGAACACCGGGCACTGTCCAAGGGCACCGCGACGGCCGGTGGAAACACCGTGCCGACGTCGTTCCATGGCCAGCTCATCGAGCACCTGATCGAATCCGCAACGCTGATCAATGCGGGTGCGACGGTCCTCAATACCGACTCGGGCGAGAACTATGACGTGCCGGTGACCACCGCTCACGGCGCCGCCGCGCTCGTCGCTGAATCCGGGACCATCCCGCAGTCTGATCCGACGTTCGCAAAGCGGACCCTGGGCGCGTACAAGTACGGGCTCCTTGTCCTCGTTCCCCGTGAACTGCTCGAAGATACGGGCGTGGACATGGAGGGCTACCTCGCCAAGAGCTTCGGCCGGGCCGTTGGCAACGCGCTTGGGGCGCACCTCATTACCGGGACCGGGACCGGGCAACCGGCCGGGATCACCACGCAGACCACCCTCGGCGTTACGTCCGGAACGGCCGTTGCCGGTGCGCCGACGTTCGATAACCTCATCGATCTCATGTACTCGGTGAATCCGGCTTACCGGAATTCGCCCGAGGCCGGGTGGCTGATCAAGGACTCGTCCGTTGGTGTTCTCCGGAAGATCAAGGACACGGCCGGACGGTACCTTTGGGAAAATTCGACCGTTGCCGGGGTTCCTGACCTCATCCTGGGGAAGCAGGTTTTCACCGATCCGAACATGCCCGCCACCGGGCTGAACGCGAAGTCGGTTGCCTTTGGTGACCTCTCCTCGTACTGGGTCCGGATCGTCAATGGCATCCGCTTCGAACGGTCCGACGAGTTCAAGTTCGACACCGATCAGGTCGCGTTCCGTTGCCTCATCCGTGGCGACGGTCTGCTCATCGACCAGAGCGGCGCTGTGAAGCACTTCGTCGGAGCTGCGACCTAGGCAATCGGAAAGGGGCCGGGCCATGATGCGCGAGCAGGAAATTCGAAGCACCGAGCACGTTGTGGAATTCCGGGCCGGTGGGACCACCACCACCGGCCTCGGGGTTCTCACCGGGCTCATTGTGTTCAACAAGCGGAGCGTGAACCTGGGCGGATTTGTCGAGGTAGTGGACCCGAAGGCGTTCAACAAGACGCTTGCGGACCGCGTGCCCGTCATGGCCCGCTTCAACCACGACAGCAACCTTCCCCTCGGAACTACAACCGCCGGAACCCTCCGGCTGAAAGTCCAGCGGGACGGCCTCCGGTACGAAGTGGATTTGCCGGACACCGGAGCGGGCCGGGACGTGAAAGCCCTGGCCGAGCGGGGTGACCTTCGGGCCTCGTCGTTCGCATTCCGCGCGGTCGAGGACGACTGGGGCTTCACCGAAGACAACACACCGCTTCGAACGCTCAAAAGCGTCAAGCTCGTGGACGTGGCGCCGGTCATGGAGCCCGCGTATCCGGACTCGACTACCGGGATGCGTTCGCTGGCGGACCGTCTCGGAGTGCCGTTCGCTGACGTTGAACGGGCTGCGGCCGAGGGTGAATTGCGGCTCCTGGCCGCGCGTGCCGGTTTGCCGACACGGACCACGCAGAAGGCGGAACCGGCCGGGCCGACTATCGCCGAACTGCGCCGCCGTCTCGATGCCGGCTTATTTTCGGGATAGCTAGGGGACCGGTCCGGCCACCCTAGGGGAGGCCGGAACGCCCGGGGCGACAGCGGCGATCCGGGGAACGGGAGTATTCGCCCCGTTCCCGTAAACGGACACCGCGAGCCAATGGCAGGGGGGAAGTCTCCGATTTCTCACATCCTTTCTGGGAGGTCTTTCCCCGGGGTCACGCCCGCGAATGGCCCGCCGGGGCCGGTACCCTCGGCGGGCCGTTCTATGTGGGTCCGCACTTTCCGGGGCGGCTCGAAGCCCGGCTTCCAACGTCATTTGACTTGAATTATCAGCGAGCTTATGGTTGCGCTGTTCGAGTTGAATCCCCCATGACGACTTGGACACCCGAACGCCCCGCACCTTACGTCGCCCCCGACCGAAGTGCGGGGCGTTTGTTTTTGCTCTCGTTCGCTGTCTGCCCCCCGCCCTACTGTGTGACGGGTGGTGAAGATAGATGTGGACGCCGTACGACGCATGCTCGCCGGACGGAACGGCAAACAGCGGCCCCGCTACGATTACGGCATGGCCAGCTTCACGCTCGACGGGGAAACCTACGAGTACTTGAAACCCGACCCCGGACACCCGCCGGAAGAAACCAAGTCCTGGACGTACGGGCAGTACCCCAAAATCCGTGCGACCCTGCAGCTGGCCGACGGCGGCACCGTGACCGTCTACGCCGTCGCCGAACGCTGGAACCCCTCACACATACTTGTGAGCTGGGCAGATGACGGGCGGCACTCCCACTGGGCATGGATACCTGCGGGCAACGTGGAGCGCGTCACGGACTCCGAATGGGACATCGAGGAGTACCGGCGCTGCCCTGCGGAACTGCTCGGAATTCGTTGGGGCAACCGCCTGCCTGGCTTCCTGCCGTCCTGAAAGGAGAACGACGGTGGTTGACCGAGTCGAGGCCCCGGTAGCCTGCATCGCGGCGCCGCCACTGTATTCTTGCCGCAACACTCGTTTTATTTCCTTGGGGGAACCAAATTGAACAAGCTCCGCCCTCTTACCGCTGCCCTCGTGCTGGCGGTGTTTTCCTTGACTGGATGCACGGGCGCGTCTCCCGTCGCGGGAACCAGCCCGACGACGTCGTCGGCGACCGCCAGCGCGACGCCCAGCCCGACTCCTACGGCCACAATCGCACAGTTTGCGTCCATCCTCACCGAGGAGGAGAAGACGTGGCGGGACTACAACGACAACATCACTAAATGCGCGTTCGCGTCGATTGGCAAAGCACCTATCGACAAAGTTCAGAGCACCACCTGCAAATACACCGTGCAGACGGTAACGGTCACCGCCAAGACGGCGGCGAGAAAGTTCCGAGCGCTGCCCACACCGCCTGCGGAGATTTCTAACCTCCGAACCCGGACGTTGTCCGCCTTAGATTCGCTCGCTGCCGTTGAAGCTACGACGGCTTGCAAGGACACCCAGAGTAGTGCCTGCGATGACGCTGAAACCTTGGCGAACGGGGCGATCCGTCCCCTCATCTCGGTGCTTGATGCCTGGCGGCCCTACACCAAATAGGTAAATGGCGCGCTGGCCATGCGGTTTCCCCGGCAACCACCCTCCCGAAACTGTCGGTGCCGATCGCTATGGTTTGTTCCGGGGGAATCGCAACCGGCGAGCCCACTAGATCGGGAGACCAACTATGGCTGCAAACCACCAGCGCATCGAGTCAGCGGGGACGCTAAGGCGCATGACGACTTGTTGATTGAAGCGCAAAAGGCACTTCTCACCAAAGTGGCCGGTTCAACATCAGCGCCAGGCGCACGCAACTTTGCGGAAGCCTACGCGTTGATCAGCGGTCACATCAGTGCCACGAACTCCACCGAAGTCAAGAATGGATAAGCGCGAGATCCGCGAAAGCGCACACACATGCCCGAAGTGCGGATCGCCTTTGCGCGAGATCTGGGTCTTCGGACCGGACGGGGGAATCACGGGCGGTCGGGAGTGGCAGCGTGTAGGTAGGCCCTCGTGCCCGGCGGGCCACCGGCTTGAGTGGAACCTGGCGGGGCAGCCGCTGTAGCCTGCCGATGAGATCATCGCCCGCCGCAGGTAATCTGGCCGGGCGATGATCTTTTTCGCCCTCCAGAGTCGAGCAGGGGGCTGGAAAGGCTATGATCGCTGGGTGCCGCCGCTACCTTGGACAACGAACCAACTGAAGAAACTCGGATTCTGCATCAGGGACGAGATGCCGATTCCCGATTCGCTACCCTCATATGACGAAGTCATGGTCTTTTACAATGATCTCGCGGCGGACACCCAGGCGAAGATACGGGGATTGGACTGGGCACCCCTCCTAGGTGATCGCGTTCCCGAGGTCACTTCTCGCCCAAAGACTATTGACACACTTCGGCAGAAGCTTCAGCGTGACCGCAGCACCCCACTTCCCAGTGTGCAGGACGTTGCCGGTGTCAGGTTCGAGGCGGAGATGACCCTCGACGAGCAAGATGCTGTGGCTACCGCGATTGCCGGTTACTTCGATCATGACCTCAAGACCTGCATCCGCGACATGAGAAACGACCCCCATAGCGGCTATCGCGCTGTTCACCTCTGGCTCAGGCTGCCAGGACGCGTCGAAGTGCAGATTAGAACGCATCTCCAGGGCCAGTGGGCGAACACCTACGAGGCCATGGCAGACGTGCTGGGCCGAGAAATCCGGTATGATGAAGTTCCCAAAGATGAGGCGGCCATGCGGCTAGTAGACTCATTGCAGAAGTTGTCCAGTGATGGCATCGGCGTCCTTGAAGAACGCAGGGCAGCGATCCGGAGAGCTTTTGACCTCATCCAAACTACTCTTGGGGATATTCCTGTTGACCCAAGAGTGGACAAACTGCGGAGTTACGAATCCGATATGGACGAGTTTGAAGACACGGTGAAAACGAGCCTCGCAGACATCAAAAAGTCGTTTGATACGATGCGAATTCATAAGAAGGGATGAGCAGATGCCTGGATACGTAATCGAATACAACCGCATAACTGGAGATCGATATGTGATCGAGTTCCCTGGCTCCAACGGCCACCGTGAGGCCTTGCTCGAACGGCTGAAGCTTGAGAAGATCCGCCCCAGCGAAGACTGGGAGATAGTTTCACTCAACAGTGATTCCCTAGAGACGGTTCAAAAGACTCACTCCCGGTACTTCACCGGTAGTCAGGTTCCAGCGCTAAGCGCCTAGCGCCACACGTTCTGCGCTGTTGACGGGCGGCTTCCCGGCCAAAGAAGGATTGGGGAGCCGTCCGTCTCTTCTGTTTAACCAACCCGGAGCGGTGCTGCAAGCAACTAATATCAAATGTTGTTCCCAAGCGAGGTCTTCGTCGCGCGCAACGGTGAATCAGAACTGACCTCCGTCGCGTTGACGGAGCAGCAGGTCCGCGACCTCGTCGAACGCATGCTCAAAAGCTCGGGCCGGCGGCTGGACCTGTCCTCGCCCTTCGTCGATGCAGCGCTGCCCGACGGCTCACGCCTGCACGTGGTGATCCCCGATGTCACGCGGCGGCACTGGGCCATCAACATCCGCAAATTCGTGGTCAAGGCCAGCCGACTCGAGCACCTCGTGGAACTGGGAACGCTCACTCCGCAATCGGCACGCTTCCTCGGCGCGGCCGTGGCCAGCGGACTCAACATCCTGGTCTCCGGCGCCACCCAGGCAGGCAAGACCACCATGCTGAACTGCCTCGCCGCCAGCATCGGCACCCGCGAGCGCGTCGTCACGGTAGAGGAGATTTTCGAACTCCAGTTCCCCCTCCGCGACGTCGTGGGCCTGCAGTGCCGGCAACCAAACCTCGAGGGCGAAGGCGAAATCCCGCTCCGCCGCCTCGTAAAGGAAGCACTGCGGATGCGGCCAGACCGCCTGGTGGTGGGCGAAGTCAGGGAAGCCGAAAGTCTGGACATGCTCATCGCCTTGAACTCCGGAATGCCCGGCATGTGCACGGTCCACGCAAACTCTGCGCATGACGCCGTCACCAAAATTTGCACGTTGCCGCTGCTCGCCGGCGAGAACATCGCCAGTGCCTTCGTCGTCCCCACCGTCGCTTCCTGCATCGACCTCGTGGTCCACTGCAGCCGCCACGCGAACGGACGCCGGCAGGTGACGGAAATCCTCTCGCTGGGGCGCCGGGTGGAAAACGGTGTCATCGAATCGTCAATGGTTTTCGAGGCCTCCGGTGGCGAGCTCCGGCCGCGGCCGAGCTCCATGCCCGCCGCGGAAAAGTTCGCGCGTGCCGGCTACGACGTCGCGGCGTTGCTGGAGCAGCACTGATGGCACCGCTGCTGGGGGTGCTGCTGCTCGGAGCCGGGCTGCTGCTGGTCTGGTGGTCCGCCTGGGAACAGCCGCCGCCCACCCGGCGCCGGCCAAGAGCGAACCGGCTCGAAGATCTGCTGCGCGCCGCCGGCATTGAAAAGGTCAGCCGTCTGGGCCTGATCGCCACCTGTTGCGGGATGGGAGCCCTTGTCACCGTTGTCTTCTTCGCCGGGACCAGATCGTGGCCGATTTCGGGCTGCTTCGGCCTGTTCGGCGGCTGGCTGCCCCTGGGCATCGTGAGGTGGCGGGCACGTAAGCGGGCAGCGGTGCTCCGGGAGCTGTGGCCCGACGTCGTTGACCACCTTCGCTCGGCCATCCGGGCAGGATTATCGCTTCCGGAGGCCCTGATGCAACTGGGCGACAAAGGGCCGTCCGAGCTGCGCCCGCTGTTCCGCGACTTCGGCGCCGATTACAGGTCCGGCGGCCGGTTCGACCCGGCGCTGACCAGGCTCAAGGAACGGCTCGCGGACCCGGTGGCCGACCGGATCGTCGAAGCGCTCCGGCTGACCCGGGAGGTGGGCGGTTCAGACCTTGGCCGGTTGCTTGGAACGCTGGCCGAGTTTCTTCGGGAGAACGCCCGCACCCGCAGCGAACTGGAGGCGCGGCAGTCGTGGACGGTCAACGCCGCCCGGCTCGCCGTCGCCGCACCGTGGATTGTGCTGATACTGCTTGCGAGCCGCCCCGAAGCGGTGGCCGCCTACAACTCACCCGCCGGCGCAGCGGTGCTGGCAGCCGGGCTGCTCGTCTCGTTGTTTTCCTACGCCATCATGTTACGGATCGGCGCCCTGCCGCAGGACGAACGGGTCCTCCGATGAGCGCGCTGATGGCCAGTGCGGTGGCATGCGGCGCGGTCCTGGGCGGTGGTCTCTGGCTGTTCCTCGTGCGGTTGCCGTTCCTGCGGCCCACCAGCTTTACCGAGCGGATTGCACCGCAGTTGCGGTCCCACAGCCTGGAATCGCGGCTGTTGCGTGCGGCGCCCGGAAACCTGACGCCCTTCGGACCGCTGGAACGAATACTGCGCCCCGTGGTCCAGGACTGGCTCCGGGCGCTGGGCAGGCTTAACCCGGGCTCCGCGGCGCTCAACCGCAGGCTCGCGCGGGCCGGAAGCAGTAAATCATCGGTGGATTTCCGTGCCGAGCAGTTGCTTTGGGCGGCCGGCGGTCTTGTCGCGGCCGGCGTCCTTGTCCTGCTCGGCGGCGCCGCGGGCCGCTTGAATCCGCTGTTCTCCCTGCTGATTGTCCTGGGCGCCGGCCTTGCCGGTTTCCTGTTGCGCGACTACATGCTCGGTGCCCAGGTCAAAAAGCGGGAGGCCCGGATGATGGCCGAGTTTCCCAGCGTCGCGGAACTGATGGCGCTGGCGGTCAGCGCGGGAGAGAGCGCCGCGGCTGCACTCGACCGGGTGTGCCGCAGGACTCACGGGGAGCTGTCAAAGGAGTTCTCCCGTGTGCTTGCCGCCACCCGTGCGGGCCAGCCGCTGGCTGAGGCCCTGCAGGAATTCTCGTCCCGCACCGATCTGGGGCCGCTGGTCCGGTTCGTGGACGGGCTGATCGTCGCAGTGGAGCGGGGGACGCCGCTGGCGGAAGTCCTCCGCGCCCAGGCACAGGATGTCCGCGACACCGCAAAACGCGACCTGATGGAGTCTGCCGGCAAAAAGGAGATCGGCATGATGGTTCCGCTCGTCTTCGGGGTGTTGCCCCTAACCGTGGTGTTCGCCGTCTTTCCGGGGCTGGCAGCCATCAGCCTGGGGCTTTGAGCGGAACCAAAACCAACCAACAAAAAGGGGAAGCAGTGAAGGCAATCAGCATCCGAATGTTAGTGGTCCATCTGGCTAGCCTGCTGTTGTGGCGGACGGGCCACCCGGGGGCGCCCTACACGGGGCGGCCAACCGATGGCGACGGCGACGCACGCGAGCGCGGCGACGTGCCGGGGTGGGTGATGATCACCCTGATGTCAGCCGTGCTGGTGGCCGCGCTGCTAGCGCTCGCCGGCCCGGCTCTGGAGGGGCTCTTCAACCAGGCGATGCAAAAAGTCGGGCAGTAGGCAGTGCATCTGGCTGGCGGACCAAGCCCGGCTAGCCCGGCTGAAGCCGTCCCCGGCGGAGCCGCCGGGGAACGCGGCTCCGCCGTGGTGGATTTCGTCCTGGTCGGCGCCCTGCTCACACTTTTTTTCTTGGGAATCATCCAGCTGGCCCTCGTCCTGCACGTCCGGAACACGCTGGTCGACGCCGCTGCCTCCGGCGCCCGGTACGGCACGCTGGCCGACCGCAACGCCGCGGATGCGAGGGAACGCACCGCGCAGCTGATCGGCGTCGCCCTCACCTCCGAGTTCGCCCGGGACGTCAGCACAGCGGAGACCACCTACGCCGGCATCCGCACCCTCGAGGTGACTGTGCGCGCACCGCTGCCGGTCATCGGGCTGATCGGGCCCCGCGAAATGCTGGAGGTGAAAGGGCATGCCGCCCTCCAGCCTTAGCGCTAATCTTGGCGCCGGCAAGAGCGGTGACGACGGCGAGAGGGGAAGCGCGGTCGTCGAGTTCACCTTTCTTTCGTTCCTGCTGATGGTGCCGGTCGTATATTTCATCATCACGCTTGGCCAACTCCAGGGCGGCTCGTTCGCGGTGGTCGGCGCCGCCGACCAGGCCGCCAAGGTGTTCGTCGCACAGCCCGACGCGGCGGGCGGGCCGGCCGCCGCAGAGCAGGCGGTACGCTTGGCGCTCGCCGACTACGGCCTCCCCGCGGACAACGCCAGCCTGGAAACAAGCTGCAGCCCCGCCGACTGCACGGCAGCAGGAACCGCCGTCACCGTCACGGTGCACCTCACTGTGCCGCTTCCCTTCGTGCCGTTCGGTGACACCCTGAGGCTCGACGCCGGCCACCTGAGCGCCACCGCGACGCAGGTCATCGGCCGGTTCCGATGACCGCCCGGGCTCCGCACCCCGCCGAAGCCGGTCCGTCGGAGGGCGGTCCCTCCGACACCGGCCCGTCGGAGGCCGGCCAGCTGATGGTGCTGATCATCGGGTACGTGCTGCTGGCCCTGCTCGTCACAACCGTGGTCGCCGCCGCCTCCAGCGTGTACATCGAACACAAGAAGCTGCTGTCCCTGGCGGACGGTGCCTCGGTCGCCGCCGCTGACAGTTTCACCCTCGGCGAGCTGGACACTGCGGCAGGAAGCCCGACCGCCGTTCTCAGCGCCGGCCGGGTCCGCGGGACCGCCGTCGACTACCTCAACCGCGACGGCGCCTTCGGCCGGTTCAGCGGCCTTACCGTCGCCCCGGACACCGGGAGCCCCGACGGTGCCACCGCCGTCGTCGTCCTCAGCGCCGCGGTCCATCCGCCGATCATCAACTTCCTGGTCCCAGACGGCATCCGGATCGAGGCGACGTCGACGGCGAGGTCCCGGCTGACGCGCTGACCCGCAACCGGGGTAGGCTTGAAAAACCATGGCTAACATTGATTTTCCCGCAGAAATCCGCGCGCTGCGCGCCACCTACGCCTCGATTGAGAACGTCTCCAACGTTGAGGCGCTGAAGGAAGACATCGCCGAGTTGAGCGAACGCGCCGGCGAGCCGAACTTGTGGGACGACCCTTCCGCAGCCCAGGTCATCACCTCCAAGCTCTCGCACAAGCAGTCCGAACTGGAGCGGCTGAACAAGCTGGCCGCCCGGATCGACGACCTGGAAGTGCTCGTGGAGCTCGGCCAGGACGAGGACGACGCCGACTCCATGGGTGAAGCCGCCACGGAGCTCGATTCCGTCCGGAAGGCACTGAGCGAACTCGAGGTGGTGACGCTGCTTTCGGGTGAGTTTGACGAGCGCGAAGCCGTGGTCACCATCCGGGCCGGCGCCGGGGGAGTGGACGCCGCCGACTTCGCCGAGATGCTGCTGCGGATGTACTTGCGCTGGGCCGAACGCCACGGCTACCCGACCACCATCATGGACACCTCCTACGCGGAAGAAGCCGGACTCAAATCCGCCACCTTCGAAGTGAAGGCACCGTATGCCTTCGGCACCCTGAGCGTCGAGGCCGGCACCCACCGGCTGGTCCGGATCAGCCCGTTCGACAACCAGGGCCGCCGGCAGACCTCCTTTGCCGCCGTCGAGGTCATTCCGCTGATTGAACAGACCGACTCCATCGACATTCCGGACAACGAAATCCGGGTCGACGTCTTCCGCTCCTCCGGCCCGGGCGGCCAGTCGGTGAACACCACCGACTCCGCGGTGCGCCTGACCCACATCCCCACCGGCACGGTGGTGTCCATGCAGAACGAAAAGTCGCAGCTGCAAAACCGGGCCGCCGCCCTGCGCGTCCTGCAGTCCCGGCTGCTGCTGCTCAAGAAGGAACAAGAGGACGCCGAGAAGAAGGCATTCGCCGGCGACGTGAAGGCGTCCTGGGGCGACCAGATGCGCTCCTACGTGCTCAACCCGTACCAGATGGTCAAGGACCTCCGCACCGAACACGAGGTCGGCAACACCTCCGCGGTGTTCGACGGCGAGATCGACGATTTCATCGACGCGGGGATCCGCTGGCGCACCGACAACCGCAACGCCGAAAAGTAACGGGCCCGGCAGTAACAGCGCCAATCACGCGACACACCCCCGGGTACCGGCGCCGCCGCCGTTACCCGTGGGTATAGTCGAGGGGCCGGTGCCCTACTTCCCCTAGAGAAAGCCCGCGCCCCGGCAGCAGAACTGGTCTAAAAATGCCCGGTTCCTGCAGGGTATTAGGGCCATGATTCGTTTCGAAAATGTCACCAAGGTCTACGACCAGAAGGCGCGGCCAGCGCTTGATTCGATCAACCTTGAGATCAACCGGGGCGAGTTTGCCTTCCTCGTGGGAGCCTCCGGCTCCGGAAAGTCCACCTTTCTGCGGCTTGTGCTGAAAGAGGACCGCGCCTCCTCGGGCGCCGTGTACGTCGCCGGCCAGAACGTGGCCAAAATTTCCAGCTGGCGGGTGCCGCGGCTGCGCCGGGGCATCGGCGTCGTGTTCCAGGACTTCCGCCTGCTGCCCCAGAAGACCGTGTTCGCCAATGTCGCCTTCGCCATGCAGGTCATCGGCCGCAGCCGCAGCGTCATCCGCGAAACGGTCCCCGAAGTCCTCAAAACCGTCGGCCTCGAAGGCAAGGAAAACCGGCTGCCGCACGAACTCTCCGGCGGTGAGCAGCAGCGCGTGGCGATCGCCCGCGCCGTGGTGAACCGCCCCGGGATCCTGCTGGCCGACGAGCCCACGGGTAACCTGGACCCGACCACGTCCATGGGCATCATGGGCGTGCTCGACAAAATCAACCAGAACGGCACCACCGTGGTGATGGCCACCCACGACGACGACATCGTCAACGAGATGCGCAAACGCGTGGTCGAACTGCGCAACGGCGTGGTGATCCGCGATGAGGCCAAGGCCCTGTACACCTCGATGATCCCGGTGGTGGGCCAGTCCCGCCGGCTGCGCGACGCGAGCGGCCGCGAGCACGCCGGGGAGGCCCAGCTGTGAGACTGGCCTTTATCCTCGGCGAGATCGGCAGCGGCCTGCGCCGCAACCTGTCCATGGTGGTCTCCGTCATCCTCGTCACCTTCGTCTCGCTGACCTTCGTCGGTGCCGCCGGCATGCTGCAGCTGCAGATCAACCAGATGAAGGGCTACTGGTACGACAAGGTCCAGGTCGCCATCTTCCTCTGCAGCGACGGTTCGACGGCGCCCGGCTGCGCGACGGGACCGGCGACGCCGGAGCAACAGGAGAACCTGCGCAAGCTCCTGCAGTCCCCGTCCGTGGCCCAGTACGTCAACGATTACCAGTTCGAATCAAAAGACGACGCCTACAAGCACTTCAAGGAACAGTTCTCCAACTCACCGATCGTGGACTCGGTCACCCCGGACCAGCTGCCGGCCTCCTTCCGGATCAACCTCAAGGACCCGGAAAAGTATCAGGTCATCAGCGAGAACTTCTCCTCGCAGGCAGGCGTGGAATCGGTCATCGACCAGCGCCAGCTGCTGGAGCGGCTCTTCTCCGCGATGAACGCCGCCTCCCTCGTGGCGGTCAGCATTGCCGGGGTGATGATCATCTGCGCCATCCTGCTGATCGCCACGACGATCCGTCTCTCGGCCTTCAGCCGCCGGCGGGAAACCGGGATCATGCGTCTGGTGGGTGCGTCCAAGATGGTGATCCAGTTGCCCTTTATCCTTGAGGGCGTCATCGCGGCCGTGATCGGTGCCGCCCTGGCCTCCGGCACGTTGTGGGCCGTGGCCCATTTCTTCCTCGGCCAGTTCCTTTCCAAGCAGTATCCGGATACTGCGTTCATTTCCCCCGGTCAGACCCTGATCCTGGTGCCGGCCCTTGTCGGGCTGGGCATCCTGCTCGCCGGGGTATCATCACTCCTGACCCTCCGCCGTTACTTGAGGGTTTAGAGTTGCGCAACGAAGAGGACTACTCATGACACCGCTGGCCCGACGCACCCCTGCCCGCGAGGCCGCCCGCCGCGGCCGCCTGGTCAGTGCTGCCGTGGCGCTGGTGCTCGCCGCGAACTTCGGAGCCTCGACCCCGGTGGCCTTTGCGGACACCCTCGAGGACCAGCAGGCCGCCCTGAACGCCGAGGCGGCCCGGGTGCAGCAGTCCCTCGAGTTCGTTGACGCCAAGATCGCCAAGGCCGCCGGGGACCTCGTGGTCTACCAGGGCCAGCTTCCCGGCGCCCAGCAGGCACTGCTGGACGCCCAGGGCCGGGTTGCCGGCGCGGTCAAAGAGGTCGAGGCTCTTGCCGCACGCGTGGATCTCGCCCAGCAAAACAAGGCAAAGATCACCCAGCAGCTCGAAAACGACAAACAAAAAATCACCGATACCAAGAAGCTGATCGGACAGATCGCCTCCCAGGCGTACAAGTCCGGCGGTGTCCCGTCCAACCTCTCGCTGTTCTTCGGCTCCAACCAGGGCGGCAGCCTCACCGACACGATCGACCTGGCCGACCAGGCCCTGCGCAGCCAGAACTCCGCAATGGACAAGCTCAGCCAGCAGAACGCCACCAATGTGAACTCCCAGGCGCGCCTGCAGGCCGTTGAAGCGGAAATCACGGACCTTAAAGCCAAAGCGGACGCTGCGCTGGCCCGGGAGAAGGCAGCCCGCGATGAAGCCGAGGCCAAGAAGGCCCAGGTGGACAAGCTGATCGCGGACACCAACCGCCTCAACGGTGAGTTGCAGGCCGCCAAACCCGGCATTCAGAGCCAGATCGCACAGGTCAAGGCCCGGCAGGACTCCGTCGCAGCGGAAATCGTCGAACGCGACCGGAAGCTCCGCGAAGCCTGGGAAGCCGAGCAGCGCCGCATTGCTGAGGCCGCGGCCGCCGCCGCTGCGGCGGCAGCCCGCGCCCAGGGCCAGGTACAGGCCAAGCCAGCTCCTTACGTCCCCGCCCCGCCAGGCCCGGTGTCGGCCTTCGCGCTGCGCAGCCCGTTCAACGGCGTCCCGATCACCTCGGGATTCGGCTGGCGCGCGACGCCGCCGGGCACCATCGACTTCTACGGCCAGGGCGGCTACATGCACACCGGGATCGACTTCGGGGCCGCCTGCGGCACCCCGGTGTACGCCCCGGCAGCCGGCACCATCGTCTCGGCCGGGTGGGGAAACGACGGCGGCGGCAACAACGTGAAGATCTCGCACGGCGTGGTCCAGGGCAACTCGCTGACCACCATCTTCTACCACAACACCTCCGTGGCGGTCTCGGTCGGCCAGCAGGTCAGCCAGGGCCAGCTGATCGCCTACTCCGGAACAACCGGCAACTCCACCGGCTGCCACTCCCACTTCGAGACGTGGGTCAACGGCAAGGCCGTGGACCCGATGGGGCTGCTCTAGACTGGAACTGACCCGCACCACCGATTGAGGAGTTATCACCGTGCCTAAAGAAAGTGGCCGGAAAGTAGTGGCCACCAACCGCAAGGCCCGGCACGACTACCACGTCCTGGATACCTACGAAGCCGGCATCGCGTTGATGGGGACCGAGGTGAAGTCCCTGCGCGAGGGCCACGCCTCCATGGTCGATGGCTTCTGCACCTTCTACAACGACGAGTTATGGATGGAAGGCATCCACATCCCCGAGTACCACCAGGGGAGCTGGACCAACCACGCCGCCCGCCGCCGGCGGAAGCTGCTTCTGCACCGTGAAGAGCTGATCAAGATCTCGCACAAGATCCGCGAATCCGGCTTCACCATCGTGCCCCTGCAGCTGTACTTCGTGGACGGCCGGGCGAAGGTGGAAATCGGCGTCGCCCGCGGTAAGAAGGAGTACGACAAGCGCCAGACGCTGCGCGAGCAGCAGGACAAGCGCGAGGCGCTGCGCGTCATGCGGGAGCGCAACCGGGCATGACCACCGGGCCGGGCAGCTGACGGAAGGGCCGGGAAGAAAACGGCGGCGTCGTGCGTTATGCTTGGTAGTCCGGGATGGATCCGCAGGAACCAGACCGGTGAAGTAGGAACATTGATAACAAAATACGGGGATGATCGGTTTCGACGATGTTAGTCGCGACAGGTGAAGCGGGCCGAGGATGCAGAATTATCTCGTAAACGCTTTCTGCAAACCAATAAGTGCCGAATCAAAACGCACTGACTTCGCTCTCGCTGCCTAAGCAGTAAGACAGTCCGTCAGCCCGAGGTTGCTATTGCCCCGGATCCTGGCGTCATTTAAATAGCCACTGCTGTTCACCTCCGTCATCGGGGTGAACGGGACTCTTTGATGACTGGGCCCGGATCAGCCACCTGTTTGCAGGATGGCTGGGGCCGAGAAAATCCGACGCAAACTGCGCCCGGAGAAGCCCTGACAACACGACATCGGACGGGGGTTCAATTCCCCCCATCTCCACTCAGCTCGTTAACGAGCAGGAGCCCCGGCAACGGAGCTCCACCCCGTAGCAAAAGGCCGGAAGCATCAGCTTCCGGCCTTTTTGTTTGCCCGTTACGTGTAGGCATTGTGCGTGTACGCACGGCGGGCGCTCGACGGCGAGTACCCGCCGACGCAGTCAGCGCTTCTTGATGTGCGCCACCGGGTCAGTGTGCTCGTCAACGATGTGCTTGGCCTTCTTATCGGCCCGTTTTTCCTTGATGGTTTTGACCGGCTTCTTGGTCAGGTGCCGGTGCGGCGACTTGTCAGGCATTGCAAGCTCCCTCAAAAGGTCGGGCCCGGGATGAGCCCGTGCTTTTAAGGCTACGCCTCGGGTACCGCGACGTCCACGATGCCGACGAAGCGGCTGCCGACGCCCTCGTACTCGCTGCGGACCAGCCCGGCGCCGGGAGCAGGCACTTCATACGGTGCGTGGTGCGCGCAGCAGACGTAGCTGAACTCCGGCCACCATTTCTTCGGACGTGCCGCCTCGGAGTAGCCGCACACGGCGCAGGTCAGCTGCGTCCAGACGGGACGCTTCCCCGTGCGGTTGGCCTTCGACTGGCGCAACCAGGCCGGCGGGTTGTCCAGCAGTTCGTTGAGCTCAGCGTCAGTCAGCCGGGACGGAAGGCCGTGGCGGCTGGCCATTTCCAGTGGGATATCCAGGATCTGGGCTGCTTCGCGTCGGGTAACCATCCCTCAACTTTACGGGATCGGCAGGTCCCGGAGCCCGGCGCGCAGCCGGTGCTAGGCTCAAGCCAGACCCGGTGGCCGCCCCGCCCTGCTGGACGAGTCGCGCGGGCAACGAGGAAGGCAGCAGCCATGTCCGGCAACCCCGCCACAGCCATGACGAGCCTTGAGAAACGCGTGCTCTACGTGGCGATTGTCGCCTCCTTCATCGCTTTTCTGGACGGCTCGGTGGTTAATCTGGCCCTGCCCGCGATCAGCCGGGAGCTCGGCGGCGGGCTGGTGGTCCAGCAGTGGGTCGTGGACGCCTACCTGCTCACCCTGGGGGCACTGATTCTCGTCGCCGGGTCACTGTCGGACCAGTTCGGCCGGGTACGGGTCCTGCAGTGGGGCCTTGCCGGGTTCACTCTTACGTCGGTGCTGTGCGGCCTCGCCTGGAACGGCGAGTCGCTGATCGTGGCGCGTGGGCTGCAGGGCGTCGCGGGGGCCCTGTTGGTGCCGAGTTCACTGGCGCTGATCGTGACGGTGTTCAGCGGCCAGGCCCAGTCGGCGGCGATCGGGAGATGGTCGGCGTGGACCTCGGGGGCGATCGTCGCGGCCCCGCTGCTCGGCGGGGTCTCGGTGGATGTGTTCACGTGGCGGATGATTTTCTTCCTCAACGTCGTTCCTGCCGCCGCGGTCTGGCCTGCGCTTCGCCGGCTGCGGGAACAGGACCTCGAACGCGCGCCCGGCAGTACCGTCGACATCACCGGGACGGTCCTGGCGGTCATCGGCCTTGGCGGTATTGTCTACGCGTTCATCGAACGCGGCAGCCTGGGCTGGGGGTCCCCGCAGGTCTGGCTGCCGCTGGGCCTTGGCGTAGCCGGCCTCGTCGCGTTCCTGCTGCACGAGGCGCGCACCCCGGCGCCGATGATGCCGCTGCGGCTCTTTACCATCCGCAATTTCGGCTGGGGCAACATTGCCACCATGGTGATCTATGGGGCACTCAGTCTGGGCTTCTTCGTCCTGGGACTGTACCTGCAGCAAGTTGCCGGCCTCGGTGCCACCGCGGCCGGGTTCGCCCTGCTGCCCTCCACCCTGATCCTGCTGCTGCTCTCCGCCCGCGTCGGAACCCTTTCCGGCCGCTTTGGTCCGCGCTGGTTCATGACCGCGGGACCGGTGCTGTGCGCGGCGGGCTTCCTGATGCTGCTCGGCGTCGGCCTGCCGCTGGACTACTTCGCGCAGGTCTTTCCCGGAATGGTGGTCTTCGGGATCGGCCTGGCCGTGACGGTAGCGCCCTTGACTGCGGCCATCCTCGGCGCGGTGGATCCCGAAGAGGCCGGGATCGGGTCGGCCGTGAACAACGCCGTCGCCCGCATCGCCGGCCTGGTGGCCATTGCGTTTGCCGGGCTCATTACCGGGCCGGTGATTACGACGGCGGGTCTGCACGCCACGGCGGCGGTCACTGCTGCGCTTTTTCTCGCCGGTGCCGCCGCGTCCGCCGTCGGCATCCGTAATCCGCAACCAAACAGCGGGACCAGCGGCGACAGCGAAGCAAGCGGCGACGGCGTCGACGGCGGGGGAGCGCCCGCCGCGGCTTAGCCGGCGACGGTGCAGCCCGAGTGGGCCGCGTCCGTGTGCACCCAGAGTGCGGACGCCACCTCGTCGGCGAGGTCGACGTCGCGCAACTGCCCGGGGCCGCCGATCCGGACCACGAGCGGGCCGCCGAACGGTTTTCGGCCGAGGACCTGAACCTGCGCGTCCAGAGCGATCTGCTCCGCCGCAAGGTAGCGCAGCAGCTCCGGGTTCTCGTCGCTGATCCGGGTGATCTGGCCGGTATGGCCGTCGTCAAGTTCACTCATCCGGTGCGCCGGCGGCATCAGCACCGAGCCGTCCGCCGCGGGAATCGGATCACCATGCGGATCTCGGACCGGGTTACCCAGCTTGGCGGCCATCCGCTCGATAAACGTGTCGGAGACGGCATGTTCGAGCAGTTCCGCTTCGTCGTGGACCTCGTCCCAGCGGTAGCCGAGCTCCTGGACCAGGAAGGTCTCGATCAGCCGGTGCCGGCGGACCATCGAAAGGGCAAGCCGGACGCCGTCGCCGGTCAGCGTAACGGCGCTGTACGGTTTGTGGTCCACCAGGCCCTGTTCCTTGAGCTTGCGCACCATTTCGGAGACAGAGGAATTGGCGACGCCCAGCCGCTGGGCCAGTTGCGTGGAGGTGATGGGCTTGTCCTGCCACTCCGTGAAGGAATAGATGACCTTGACGTAGTCCTCGATCGAGGAGGATGGCGGACTGGTTTTCACAGCCCCTAGCCTACCGTCCGGCCGCGCCGGAGAACGTGAGCCACAGCAGGACCAGGTTCAGGGCCACCACCAGAATGACGCTGACGACGGCGGCGATCCGCAGGGGCAGTCCGTCGGCGAACCGCCCCATCAGGGTTTTGCTGCTGGTCAGCACCACGAGCGGGACCAGCACGAAGGGTATCCCGAAGCTGAGCACCACCTGGCTGAGCACCAGCGCCCAGGTGGGGTCGAAGCCGACGGCCAGCAGCACGACGGCGGGAATCAGCGTAAGGACCCGGCGCACCATCAGCGGAATCCGGAGCTTAAGCAGGCCCTCCATGATGGTGCCGCCGGCATAGCAGCCCACGGAGGTGGACGCCAGGCCGGAGGCCAGCAGGCCGACAGCGAAGATCACCCCTACCACCGGACCAAGGCTGTTGGTGATCGCGGCGTGGGCGCCCTCGATGCTGTCCGTTCCCTCCACGCCGCCCAGGGTGGAGGCGGCCAGCAGCAGCATCCCGATGTTGACGACGCCGGCGACGGCCAGCGCCGTCACGACGTCCCAGCGCGTGGCCTTGACCAGCCGGGCGACGGCGTGGTGCGGGACGTGGAGGTGGCGGTCCGGGCGGTGCCGGTCCCGGGAGAGCGCCGAGTGCACGTAGATGGCGTGCGGCATAACCGTGGCACCGAGCATGCTCGCGGCGAGGAGTACCGTGTCCGGACCCTGGAAGCCGGGCACGAGCCCGGCCAGCACGCCGCGGGCGTCGGGCGGGCTGATGAAAAGCCCGGCCAGGAAGCCAACGGTGATGATGCCGAGCAGGAAAATGATGACGAACTCGAAGGGCCGCTGCTGGTTGCGGCTCTGCACGGCGAGCAGGCCCATCGAAACGGCCCCGACAAGAAGGGCGCCAACGGGGAGGGGGAGGCCGAAGAGCAGATACAGCGCCACCGCACCGCCGACGACTTCGGCGAGGTCGGTGGCCGCGGCCACGATTTCGGCCTGCACCCAGAAGGCCCGGCGCCAGGCGGGCCGGAGCCGTTCGCCAAGGATTTCGGGCAGGCTCCTGCCCGTGACGATGCCAAGCTTCGCTGACTGGTACTGGACCAGTACGGCCATGACATTGGCCGCGACGAGGACCCAGACCAGCAGGTAGCCGTATTGCGCACCGGCCGTAAGGTTGGCGGCCACGTTGCCCGGGTCCACATAGGCGATGGCTGCCACGAAGGCCGGGCCCAGCAAACCCAGGAGGGCGCGGCGGTGTCCGCGCACCCCTCGGGCGGGGGGTTGCCCGGCGGCGGACGGTTCGTGTCCTGCGACATCCAGCACGGTGGGCTCCTAGAAATTCCGTCTACCTACATAAAGAATTTAGGCATACCGAAATACTAGGGCGCGCGGGCAGGCTTCCGCAATGCAGCCGGCGGAACTGAACGCGTGCGGGCCACCCACCACCGCTCCGGGGCGTCATGCCCTGGTGGCGCGCCAGCTCTGCGTCAGATAGGGGAGCGGCAGCACCTCGCCGTCTGTGTGCCCGAGGTGGTCGTGGAGGTACCAGCGAAGGTTGCTGAGCACCTTGGCACGGGTCGCTTCGCCGGCGCGCAGGTAGTAGCTGCGAGACTTGGCCAGTTCGAGAATGTCCTGCACCCCGACGGGGTCTTCCCAGCGGGTGAGGTGACTTTGCAGCGCGGTGAATTCGGCACCCAGGGCCGGCTTGAAGGAGGGCTTGTGGACATCGCCGGCATGCATGATCCGGGACAGCCGGTGGACCCAGGGGACGGCGGTGTCGAGCTGGTTCCAGACGAGCCCGAGCACGCCGTGCGGGCGCAAAAGCCGCGCGGCCTCGGTGCTGGCCAGCACCGGATCGCACCAGTGCCAGGCCTGCGCGACGGTGACCAGATCGAACGCGTCCGCCGGCAGGCCCGTGTGCTCGGCGGTCCCGACGAGGGCGGGTACTCCCGGAAGTGAGCGGCGCAGCTGCGCCAGCATGTCCGATGACGGGTCAACGGCCACGGTGCGGAGCCCCCGCCCGACCAGAAGGGCTGTGAACTTGCCGGTGCCGGCCCCGAGATCGGCGGCGTCGCGCGCCCCGTCCGGGATCAGCCAGTCCGCCGCGTCGTCCGGGTAGCCGGGCCGCACCCGGTCGTAGTGCTCGCCGCCGTCCTGGAAGCTCTGGCCGAGCTCCTGCCGGCGGGAATGATGTAGTTTCGGGCCGCCGCCTGCCACGTGCGCTCTCCTTCGGCAGCTCTGGTTGATACCTTCGAATTTACCGCACGCGGCGGGGCAGCGGCGTCAGTCCAGAATGCAGGGTGCAGCCCCGGCGGTGCCCGGTGTGTTGGGGGCCCAGTGCGGGTAGCTGCGGGTGTCGTTGGCAGGCACCCAGCGGCCGGCAGCCACGACATAGTCCGAGCCCAGGCCGTTCCGCCGCAGCTCCTCGAGCCCGGCGAGCAGCCGCTCGGCGTCCCCCAGCCGGGAGCCCAGGCCGAAACTGGCCCGCAGCGAACCCGCCGGCAGGCCCAGCCGCTTCAGCAGCGGGTGCGCGCAGAAGCGGCCGTCGCGCAGGCCGACGCCGTGCTCGGCGGACAGATAGGCGGCTACCAGGCCCGCGTCATACCCGGCTACCGAGAAATTCACGACGCCGATGCTCCCGGGGCCGCCCGGGAGGGCGGAGTCCTCGAAAATGGTGTGCACCTTGACGCCGTCGATCTGTTGCAGCCCCTCGACGAGGAAGGATCGGATGGCATCCTCGTGGTCGTGCCATTGCTGCTCGTCGAGGGCTGCGATCACCTGCGTAGCGCGGGCCAGCGCGGCGGCGCCGAGGACGTTCGGCGATCCTCCTTCATGGCGGGCGGGCCCCGTGGTCCAGTTGACGGTCTCAAGCCGGGCGTCCCGGACGGCGCCGCCGCCGGCGAGGTGCGGGGTGCCGGCGTCGAGCCAGTCGGGCCGGCCCACCAGCACTCCCGCGCCGAACGGGGCGTAGAGCTTGTGGCCGGAGAAGGCGAGATAGTCCACCCCGTCGGCGGCGATATTGATGCGCCGGTGCGGGGCCAGTTGGGCGGCGTCGACGGCAATCCGGGCGCCGTATGCGTGCGCCAGGACCGCCAGCTCGCGGACCGGCAGCACCTCGCCGGTGACGTTGGACGCGCCGGTGACGGCCAGCAGGCTTACGCCGCCGGACGCCAGCTCCGCCTGGAGCCGCGCCAGCGTTCCGGCCAGCGTCGGTGCCGCGACCACGCCCCGGTGCGGCACGTTCTGCCACGGCAGCAGGTTGGCGTGGTGTTCGATGTCCAGATACAGCACCTCACCGGTGGGCTGTCCCCCGCCGGCAGGAAGGCAGCCGGCCAGCAGGTTCAGTGCGTCGGTGGTATTCCGGGTGAAGATCACTGCGTCATCAGGGCGTCCGCCGACGAACCCGCGGACGATGCTCCGGGCGTTCTCGTACACCGAGGTGCTCACTTGGGAGGCGTACCCGGCGCCGCGGTGCACGCTGGCGTAGTACGGCAGGATCTCATTCACGTAGGCGGACACCACGGACAGCGCGGGAGCTGACGCGGCGTAATCCAGATGCGCGTAACGGACCTGGCCGCCCTGGATCAGCGGGGCCAGGATGTCCGCGCCGGACACCGCGGACAGCGGCCGGCGGCCGGCAACGGCGGGACGGGGAGGAAAAGTGGTAGTCGTCATGGGACCTCGCTCGAAAAGGACCCCGTTCCAAGGGATCCGCGCTTGCCGGTCCGCTCCGGACCGGCCAGGTCGTCACCCGGGGCACCCCGCCGCGAATGGAGGGTTGCCGGCCAGCAAACCGGGGTTTAGCGCTGGCACTCGTGACCTGTTTCGAGCCTAGGACACCTCCGGACGCACCGAAAGGCGAACCGCAATATCAAGCGTTGTGTTACGCCGCCCGGCGTGAGAGCGCCTAGAGGAGGTCGTCGAGGCCCGGGTTGAGCCGCTTGAGGACTTCGGAGTGCAGGATGGAGTTGGTGGCCAGCGCGTTGCCGCCGAAAGGCCCGTCCTCGCCCTCGAGCGAGGTGAAACGGCCGCCGGCCTCGGTGACGATCGGGACCAGGGCAGCCATGTCGTACAGGTTCAGTTCCGGCTCGCAGGCAATGTCGACGGCGCCTTCGGCCACCAGGCAGTAGGACCAGAAGTCACCGTAGGCGCGGGTACGCCAGACTTCTTCGGTGAGCCCGAGGAACTCGTCGAGGTTGCCGCGCTGCTTCCAGCCGCCCAGGCTTGAATAGGACAGCGAGGCGTCCGACAGTTCGGACACGTTGGAAACCTTCAGCCGTGTCGCGGCGGCCAGGGAGCGGCCCATGTAGGCGCCGGCGCCTTTGGCCGCCCACCAGCGTTTGCCCAGGGCCGGGGCGCTGACGACGCCGACGACGGGCTCGCCTTCGTCGACAAGCGCGATCAACGTGGCCCAGACCGGGACGCCACGGACGAAGTTCTTGGTCCCGTCGATGGGGTCGATGATCCAGCGGCGCGAGCCGTGGCCGGAACTGCCGAACTCCTCGCCCAGGACAGCGTCGCGGGGACGGGATCGGGACAGTTGGCCGCGGATGGCTTCTTCGGCGGCCTTGTCTGCGTCGGTGACAGGGGTCAGGTCAGGCTTCGTTTCGATCCGAAGGTCGAGCGCCTTGAAGCGGTTCATGGTCTGGGAATCGACCGAGTCCGCCAATACGTGGGCAAGGCGCAGGTCATCGTTGTAGCTTGAAGCGGGTTGACTCATGGGTCCAAACTACCGTCAAAACGCCTTGCGGACGGGGAGGCCACGTCGCTGCGGGCGGGGAGAGGCTCTCAGGAGACGCTGCCGAGTTCCTTCGTTTCCGGCGCTTCCATCCGCGGATCGGTTCCGAGCAGACGCCGCAGCGACGCGAGCCGGGCGGGGCCGGAGGGGCCTGCGTGGCCGGCCGAGACCCACGCGTCGACTCCGCAGTTGACGGCGGATGCGTCGTGCTTGCAGCCACGCTCGCAGTCTTCGGTGCCGGGCGCCAGGTCTGGGAAGGAGCGCAGGATCCGGTCCGGGTCCACGTGGGCCAGCCCGAAGGAACGGATGCCGGGGGTGTCGATGATCCAGCTTCCGGGCGGCGCCGCGTTGACCTTCAGGGCCAGCGCCGACGAGGAGGTGTGGCGGCCCCGGCCGGTGACCGCGTTGACGCCGCCGGTGGCCCGCTCGGCTCCGGTGAGGGCATTCACCATAGTGGACTTGCCGACGCCGGAGTGGCCCAGCATGACGGTGACCTTTCCGTCGAGGTGGGCCCTCAGCTGCGAGACCGCGGCCTTGTCCAGCCGGGCGGAGAGCCCGTCGTCGGAGCGGGCATCGATGCCGGACGCGGCGGAGTCCGCGGTCTTCGAAATGATGACCGGGAAATCAAGGTGCTGGTAGTTGGCGAGCAGTTCGGCAGGATCCTTCACGTCGGCCTTGGTGACCAGCAGCAGCGGTTCGATGCCGGCATCGTACGCGGCCACCAGGGCGCGGTCGATGAAGCCCGTGCGCGGTTCGGGGTTGGCGGCCGCCACGACGACGACGAGCTGGTCGGCGTTAGCCACGACGGCGCGCTCAATCGGGTCCGTGTCATCCGCGCTGCGCCGCAGCAGGGTCCGCCGGTCCTGGATTTTGACCAGCCGGGCCAGCGTGTCGGCCTCGCCGGTCACGTCGCCGACGAGGGAGACAAAGTCCCCGGCGACCACGGGGTTGCGGCGCAGTTCGCGGGCCCGTGCCGCGATCACGGTCCGCTCCGTGCCGGTGCCCTCGCCCACGACGGCAGTGTACCGGCCACGGTCCACCGTGACGATCCGCCCGGTTACGGCGTCGTCGTGCGCGGGCCGGTCCTTGGTGCGGGGGCGGGAGCCCTTCTTGTTGGGACGGATCCGGACGTCGGACTCGTCCCAGGAGTCAGTGCTGCGGGCCACCGGCAACATCCTTCTGTGAAGTGCTGCCTTGGCCGAGCATCGCCGCCCACATGCGCGGGAACTCGGGCATGGTCTTGGCCGTAGTGCCGATGTCTTCGACTTCGACGCCGGGGACGGCCAGGCCAAGGATGGCCCCGGCGGTGGCCATCCGGTGGTCGGCGTAGCTGCGCACCACACCGGCGTGCAGTTTGGCTGGCCGGATGATGAGGCCGTCGGCAGTTTCTTCGGCGTCGCCGCCGAGGCGGTTGATTTCGGTGACCAGGGCCGCGAGCCGGTCGGTTTCGTGTCCGCGCAGATGGGCGATGCCGGTGAGCCGTGAAGGCTCGGCGGCCAGCGCACACAGCGCCGCCACCGTAGGGGCAAGTTCGCTGGTGTCTGCGAAGGTTCCGCCGTGGATGGCCGGGCCGCCGGTGACGGTCAGGGTGCCGCATTCGAGCGTGACAGTGGCCCCCATGGCGGTGAGGATGCTGCGCCAGAGGTCGCCCACCTGGGTGGTTTCGGCTGGCCAGCCGGGGATGCGGACGGTTCCGCCGGTGGCAAGGGCCGCCGCCAGGAAGGGACCTGCGTTGGAAAGATCCTGCTCGATTCTGCGGTCGAAGGCCGCGATGGGGCCGGGGGAAACGGTCCAGTGGTTAGGCGCGGAGTCATCCACCTGCACGCCCACGCTGCGCAGCACGGCGATCGTCATGTGGATGTGGTCCAGGCTGGGGACGGACCGCCCGGTGTCGTCCTTGCTGCGGTGCTCGAGGTGGAGTCCCTCGGTGAAACGCGCCCCGGCCAGCAACAGGGCCGAAACAAACTGCGACGATGCGCTGGCATCGATGACCAGGTGCCCGCCCCGGACTTCGCCGGAGCCTTCGACGGCGAACGGCAACGAGGACGCCGGACCGCCGTCGGGAGCGCTGACCGCGACGCCGAGGCCCGCCAGCGCGCCGATTATGGTGTCCATCGGGCGCTGGCGGGCGTGCGGGTCGCCGTCGAACAATGCCCTGCCGCGGCGCAGCGCGGCCACCGGCGGTACGAACCGCATCACCGTTCCGGCCAAACCGCAGTCGATTGCCGTCTCCGGCGCCGGCGTGCCCGCGGCACCTTCGGCTATCGGGAGGATCTCCAGGTCCGGGCCGTAGGCGCCGTCGCCGGGCACCTCGGTGATGGTGGCGCCCAGTTGCCGAAGCGCCTCGATCATCAGGACCGAATCGCGCGAGTGCAGCGGAGCCCGTAGCCGGGAGGGACCGTCCGCGAGGGCGGCCAGCACCAGGTACCGGTTGGTCAGCGATTTGGAGCCGGGGACCGTAACCGTGGCGTCGACGGGACGGCCGGCGAACGGCGCACGCCAATGCGGACCGCCGTCGGCCGGAAAGGAAGGGGCTGCGGCGGCGGAGGAGATGCCAGTCATTACCGTCTTAGGCTCCGACGGCGCTATCCACGGCTTTGCGGACGGCCTTGTCGGCCTTCTTGAGCTTCTTGCCGGTGGTCTTGCGGGCGTCGGCGGCGAGGTGCGCGGTGGTCTTGCGCGCGTCGGCCGCGAGGTGCGCCGTGGTCTTGCGGGCGTCGGCGGCGAGGTGTTCGGCGCGCCAGGCCAGGCCCGGCTTGCCTGCGGTGTCGACGGCGGCCAGCAGCACGCCGCCGGTGAGCGAAACGTTTTTCAGCAGCTGCTTGCGGCGGGAGTCGCGGCCCTCCTTGGAGCTGGTGTCCGCGCTGCGCCATTCGACGTAGCCGTTGAGCGCCGAGATCACTGCCAGCACCGTGGCCGAGAGCCGGGAGAACTTGCCAAGGGCGAGGAGGACGCCGGCGCTGACCTGGGTGCCGCCCAGAACGCGGGCCAGGGTTTTTTCATTGGTCTGGAAGGGAAGAGCGTCAGCCGCCCGGCTCAACAGCGGAGAGAGCTGGGTGGCAGTGTCATCCGCATTTCGCAGCTTGTCCATGCCTGCGAGGACGAAACTGGAGGCGAGCATGGGACGGGCGAGAAAGCGGACAAACGACATGAATTTCCTCCTGGTTGGATGAACCGCGGGCGCTGTGCGGGGGAACCGGTTCTAGTCTTGCACTTTTGCGGAATATTTGCCCGTCACCCGGGGTTGTGCTGGTAGTCCGACAGCGAGTGCAGGAAGGCGGCAGTTTGATCCTGGTCAGAGAACCCGGGCTGCTTGAAGCAGCCAGTGCAAACCCGTGGGCACAGGCCCTGACGGGAACTTCGGTCACCCGCCGGAACGTGACAGTAGACTTGCACGCAATGAGCACCATGGATCCGGCCGTTGCGGCCAAGCACGAGGTCGCCGGAAACGACGACACCCCATCAGCCACAGCCGGAGAGGCCACGGCCGCGGAAGAAGCCGTCGCGGAGCGCGCGGCCGTGGAAACGGTGGCGGCTGACGGTTCCGGCGAACCGCTGGACACCGACGCCGAGAGCACCGAGGACCGGCGCGTCCGCTTTGAGCGGGACGCCATGCAGTACGTGGACCAGCTGTACTCCGCGGCCATGCGGATGGCGCGGAACCCGGCGGACGCCGAGGACCTGGTCCAGGAGGCCTACACGAAGGCGTTTTCCGCTTTTCACCAGTACAAGCCCGGGACCAACCTCAAGGCCTGGCTGTACCGGATTCTGACCAACACGTACATCAACCTCTACCGGAAACGCCAGCGCGAGCCGCTGCAGTCGAACTCGGACACCATCGAGGACTGGCAGTTGGCCCGGGCCGGGTCGCACACCTCCACGGGACTGCGCTCGGCTGAGACCGAGGCGCTGGACCACCTGCCGGACTCGGACGTCAAACGGGCGCTGCAATCGATCCCGGAGGAGTTCCGGCTGGCGGTTTACTTCGCCGACGTCGAGGGCTTCGCCTACAAGGAAATTTCAGAGATTATGAACACCCCCATCGGGACCGTGATGTCCCGGCTGCACCGTGGCAGGAGAATGCTGCGGGACATGCTGGCCGACTACGCGTCCGAGCGGGGATTCAAGGCCGCCGGCGATTCCGCCGCAGCGGCTGAAGGCACGAATCAGGAGAACAGGAAATGAGCGACTGCCAGGGACTGGGCGACTGCGATGACACCCGCATGCAGCGCATCTACGAGTATCTCGACGGCGCCTTGACGCACGACGATATCGCCGAAATCAAGGACCACCTGGACGAATGCCCGGAGTGCCACGAGCAGTACGATCTTGAATGCGTCATCCGGGCGATGGTCAAGCGCTCCTGCACGGAAGCCGCGCCGGAGAACCTGAAAAACTCGATCCTGGAGCGGATCCATTCGGCCCGCCCGGTTGAGGCCGACGCGGACGCCTAGAGTCCGCTCCCTCGGCACAGCGAAAGACCCCGGAACCGTGAGGTTTCCGGGGTCTTTGCTCTAAGCTGTCAATCCTAGCCGTGGCTTAGGTGTTGGGGCGCTTACCGTGGTTCGCGCCGCCACGCTTACGGTCACGACGTTTACGTGCACGTTTGCTCATAGCTGGCCTCCTTAATCTTGGTACTCAAAAGAGCTGCCCTCAAGTCTCCCACATCAGCGGACCGGCCGCGAACCGGGCTGCGGATGAACACCCAACCGGAGTGCCGCTCAGCTCTCCAGCGAGTTCCGGATCGAGATGCGCGCCTGGTCAAGGACTGTCTTGACGGTCTCCAGGGTGACCGCAGTGACCGGCCGTGCACCGGCGTGCCGGCGCAGCTCCACCCGGATATCGTCGCGGAAGGACTGGACCAGCATCTCGGCTTCCCGGAGCCTGCGGTCGCTGTCCTTGGAGTGCCGCGCCCCCGCCGGGGAGGTGGCACTGCGCGCGGTGGAACGGGCGGCTTCGGCCGTTGCGGCCAGGTCGGCGCGCAGGCCCTGCATGTTGACCCGGATGTCCTGCCGCAACTGGTCGGCGAGCCGGCGGACCGAGGCGGAGATGTCCTTCTCCACTCCGGCCAGTTCCTCGCGCCGGCGGTCGAGCTCCACCAGCCCGGCTTCGGTGATGCTGTAGTTCGTGCGCCGGCCCTCGGTGCTGGTGGCTACGAGCCCTTCTTCCTCGAGCTTGGCCAGTCTGGGGTAGATGGTTCCGGCGCTGGGGGAGTAGGTGCCGCCGAAGCGGTCACTGAGCGCCTTGATCAGCTCGTAGCCGTGCTTGGGGCCCGGTTCCAGCAGGGCGAGCAGGTACAGCCGTAGCGCGCCGTGGGCGAACACGGGCGCCATCAGAGCCCGGCTTCGGTGTCCGGGTTTTGCTGGCTGTGGAAGATCGAGGTCTTTCCCGAGACCGAATTGGTCCGGACCAGCATGAGTTTGGCGTCGGGTCCGGCGATCGTCTGGACGGTCCCGCCGGGCTGGGCATACTTCTGGTCGTCGATCACGACGGCGCCGCTGGCGGACTTGGCGATGATGTCCACGCCGATATCGTGCGGCAGCCGGACGGTGACGTCGCCGGAGACGGAGTTGGCGCCGAAGTCCTGGGTAAAGCCGTGCAGGTCGAAGCTCAGGTCGCCGCTGACGGTGTTGGCGCGGATGTTGCTGAAGTCCCCGGACGCGGTCACCTCGCCGGAGACGCTCTTGGCTGTCAGCACGCCGTGGTGGTTCCGCGCGATCACCTCGCCGCTGACGGTGCTCACCCCGAGTTCACCGGCGGTGCCGTCGGCCAGGACAGAGCCGGAGACAGTGTTGAGCCGGGTGTGGCCGGTCAGGCCGGACACCATGCCGTCGCCGCTCACGGTGCCTGCTTCGACGTCGACGCCGGCCGGGAGGGCGATGCTGACGACGACCGAGTTGCTGGAGTTGTTGTTGACCGTTCCCATGAGGTTCTTGAACCAGCCCTGCGGGCCGTGCAGCTGGTGCCGCACCTCAAGCCGGCCGTCGGTGAGGCTGACCGCCAGCGGATCGCCGTCGAGCTCGGAGACCTCGATCCGTGCCACCTCTTCGCCGTGCGTGACGATGTCGAAGCGGCCCCGGATGATGCCGAGCTTGAGTGAGCGGACGCCGTCGACGTCGATGGTCTGGGGACCGGTGACGGTCCAGGAGTGTTGTTCCATGGTTCCTCTTCAGCCTGGGACGATGCGATTCCGCCCGCGTCCCCGCTTGCGATATATCGCGACTATGGAACCACGGTATAACGGCGCTCCGGGATGGTCAAGATATATCGCGAATTGCTCCTCACTCGGGGGCGTCAAGCTTCAGCCACTGGAACCAGCCGCGGTGCAGCACGAGCCAGGCCATCAGGCCGTAGCCGGCCTGCCCGGGGGTTCCGCCGTTGGCGGCCAGGTCCTGGCGCCACTGCTCGTGGTTCAGCAGCGGGGAGAAGGTGTCGACGTACAGGTGCTTGCGGCGGGTGGTGACATCGGCGAAGGCCGTGTTGAGCTCGCCGAGTCGGCGGTTCTGCGCCGGATCCAGCGTCGGCGGGGGGCCGACGACGAAGACTTCAATCTTGTTCTGCGACGCGGAATCCAGGATGTTGGCCAGGTTCAACCGGCTGCGGGCCGTGGACAGGCCGAACTCGATGTCGCGCCCGGAGAGCCCGATGACCAAACGGTTCTCGTGCCGCGGGGCAAACCGCCGCCCGGCCTCGCCCAGCCAACGCTCGGCCAGGCCTTCGGTGCCTTCCTGCGGACAGGGCAGCGAGTAGCTTTCCAGGGCCAACCCGTCCTGCGGCGTGCGGGCCAACACCCGTCCCAGCCAGCCCAGCGCCCGGGGGTCGCCTAGACCGGCCAGCAGTTCATCTCCAACGGCTGCAATCCGCAGCTTCCGATCTTCCACGACTACCTCTTTACTCCCTGTGCGGTGTCCGGACTTTTTTCGGGGCGGTGCCCGGTGGGTCCGGCTGCGTTAAACAAAGCTGCCCGGCCGGAGATGTGGTGTTCCACTCCCGGCCGGGCAGCCTGGCCTTACTTACGTGCGAATGCCTGCTTGAGCAGGGCGTCCTGCTCGGCTGCGTGGCGCTTCATCGATCCCGCGGCGGTGGAAGCCGAGGCGGGCCGGGACACCAGGCGCACCCGGCGGTCCAGCGCGTCCGGCAGGTTCAGCCCGATGAACGGCCACGGACCCTGGTTGGCGGGTTCGTCCTGGGCCCAGACCACGTCGGCGTTAGGGTACTTGGCCAGTTCGGCGGCGATCTCGGCGGCGGGCAGCGGGTAGAGCTGCTCGACCCGGAGGATCGCCGTCGTGGTGTCCCCGGTCTTCTGCCGGGTGGACAGCAGGTCGTAGTACAGGCGGCCGGAGACCAGCAGCACCCGTTCGACGGCGTCGGCCTGCAGCTTTTCGTGCTCGGGGATGACCGGCAGGAAGGTACCCGTGGTGAAATCCTCCACCGAGGACGCGGCAGCCTTGAGCCGCAGCAGCTGCTTAGGGGTGAAGATGATCAGCGGCTTGCGCGGCCGGTTGTACGCCTGGCGGCGGAGCAGATGGAAGTGCGAGGCCGGCGTCGTGGGGTTGGCCACGATCATGTTCTCTTCGGCGCACAGCTGGAGGAAACGCTCGATGCGTGCCGACGAGTGGTCCGGGCCTTGGCCTTCGTAACCGTGCGGCAGCATCAGCACCAGCGAGGAACGCTGGCCCCACTTCTGTTCCGCCGAGGAGATGAACTCGTCGATGATGGTCTGCGCGCCGTTGACGAAGTCACCGAACTGCGCTTCCCACAGCACCAGGGCGTCCGGGCGTTCGACCGAGTAGCCGTACTCGAAGCCCATCGCCGCGTATTCGGACAGCAGCGAGTCGTAGATCCACAGCTTGGCCTGGTCCTCGGTGAGGTTGGCCAGTGGCATCCACTCATCGCCGTTGGCGCGGTCGTGGAAGACGGCGTGGCGCTGCACGAAGGTGCCGCGGCGCGAGTCCTGGCCGGCGAGCCGGACGGGGACGCCTTCCATGGTGAGCGAGCCGAAGGCCGCGAGCTCGCCGAAGCCCCAGTCGATGCCGCCTTCACGGGACATCAGTTCACGCTTCTCCAGCAGCTGCTTGAGTTTGGCGTGGACCGTGAAGCCGTCGGGGAACTCGATGTGCGCCTTGCCGATCCGGGCCAGCGTTTCGGCGGAAATCGCGGTGGACTTGGGCGCACCACTGGCCGTGTCGGCCTGCTGCGAGGAGGGCAGTTCCAGATCGGACACCGCGCCGGTGGCGGCGTTGATGACCGGGATCGGGGACGTCTGTGCGGCGTGGGTTTCCGCGAAGACCCGCTCCAGGCGTTCCTGGTAGTCGCGGAGCAGCTGCTCGGCTTCTTCCTCGGTAATGTCCCCGCGGCCGATCAGCGACTCGGTGTAAAGCTTCCGGACCGAACGCTTGGCCTCGATCAGGTTGTACATCAGCGGCTGGGTCATCGAGGGATCATCGCCCTCGTTGTGCCCGCGGCGGCGGTAGCACACCATGTCGATGACGACGTCCTTGTGGAACCGCTGGCGGAACTCGTAGGCGAGCTGGCCGATCCGGACCACCGCTTCCGGGTCGTCGCCGTTCACGTGGAACACGGGCGCCTGGATCATCTTCGCGACGTCGGTGGAGTAGGTGGAGGAACGCGAGGACGAGGGCGCGGTGGTGAAACCGACCTGGTTGTTGACCACGACGTGGATGGTGCCGCCGGTGCGGTAGCCGCGCAGCTGCGAGAGGTTCAGGGTTTCCGCGACGACGCCCTGGCCGGCGAAGGCCGCGTCGCCGTGCACCATGATGGGCAGCACCGGGAAGGCTTCGCCCTGGTCCAGGCGGTCCTGCTTGGCGCGGACGATGCCTTCGAGGACGGAGTCCACGGCTTCGAGGTGCGAGGGGTTCGCGGCGAGGTAGACCTTGGTCTCGTTGCCGTTGTCGGAGGTGAAAGTGCCCTCGGTGCCGAGGTGGTACTTCACGTCGCCCGAGCCCTGGACGGAGCGCGGGTCCTGGGTGCCCTCGAATTCGCGGAAGACCTGGGCGTAGGTCTTGCCGGCGATGTTGGTGAGCACGTTCAGGCGGCCGCGGTGGGCCATGCCGATCGCCACTTCGTCCAGGCCGTCGTCGGCGGCGTCGGAGATGATGGCGTCCAGCAGCGGGATCAGGGACTCGCCGCCCTCCAGTGAGAAGCGCTTCTGGCCGACGAACTTGGTCTGCAGGAAGGTTTCGAATGCCTCGGCGGCGTTGAGCTTGGAGACGATCCGGAGCTGCTCATCGCGGCTGGGCTTGGAGTAGGGGTGCTCCAGCTGGTCCTGGAACCACTTGCGTTCGGCAGGATCCTGGATGTGCATGTACTCGATGCCGGTGGTGCGGCAGTACGCGTCGCGGAGCACGCCGAGGATGTCGCGGAACTTCAGCATCGGCTTGCCGCCGAAGCCGCCGGTGGGCCACTCGCGGTCCAGGTCCCACAGGGTCAGGCCGTAGGTGAGGACGTCGAGGTCGGGGTGCTTGCGCTGGACGTACTCGAGCGGATCGGTGTCCGCCATGAGGTGGCCGCGGACCCGGAAGGAGTGGATGAGCTGCTGGATCCGGGCGACCTTGTTGATCTCGTCCGCCGGGTCGACCTGCAGGTCGGGGCTCCAGCGTACGGGCTCGTACGGGATGCGCAGCGACTCGAAGATCTCGTCGTAGAAGTTCTGCGCGCCGAGCAGGAGCTGGTGGACCAGCTTGAGGAACTCGCCGCTGCCGGCGCCCTGGATGACGCGGTGGTCGTACGTGGAGGTCAGTGTCAGGACTTTGCTGATGGCGTTGTGCGCCAGGATCTTCTCGCTGGCGCCCTGGAACTCCGCCGGGTAGTCGAGTGCGCCGACACCGATGATGGCCGCCTGGCCCTTGGAGAGGCGGGGGACCGAGTGGACGGTGCCGATGCCGCCCGGGTTGGTCAGCGAGACCGTGGTGCCGGCGTGGTCGTCAGCGGTCAGTTTGCCGTTGCGGGCGCGCTTGATCAGGTCCTCGTAGGTGTGCCAGAACTCGGAGAAGTTGAGGGTCTCCGCCTTCTTGATGTTCGGGACCATGAGCAGGCGGGTGCCGTCGGGCTTGGGCATGTCGATGGCGATGCCGAAGTTCACGTGGGCCGGCTGGACGGCGACGGGCTTGCCGTCGACGACGTCATAGTAGACGTTCATCGAGGGGAACTGGGCCAGAGCGCGGATGACGGCGTAGCCGATCAGGTGCGTGAAGGAGACCTTGCCGCCGCGGGCGCGGGCGAGGTTGGAGTTGATGACCACGCGGTTGTCGATCAGCAGCTTGGCCGGGATCGCGCGGACACTGGTCGCGGTGGGCACTTCGAGGCTGGTGACCATGTTCGCGGCAATGGCCTTCGCCGGTCCGCGCAGGACGGCGACGACGTCTTCCTCCGGGGCGGTGGGAGCCTTCATGTTTTTGGGCAGCTGGGCCGGGATGGGCTGCGTGCCGGCGCCCGGTTCAGCGGTCTTGGAGCCGTCGCGGGCGACGGTGGCCGGGGCCTTCTGCGCTGCGGCGGAAGCGGGTGCAGGCGTTGCGGCGGGAGCGGGCGCCGCCGGAGACGCGGCAGGTGCCGGGGAGGCTGCGGCAGGTGCGACGACCGGTAGCTCGCGGGTGGCGGGGTGCGCGGCGGCTGTTGCCGAGGCGCCGTTGGTCGAGGAACTGTCGCTGGCGTCGAAGGACTCGAAAAGCGGCCACCACTTGGCGTCTACCGTGTTCTTGTCCTGCTGGTACCGCTCGTACAGTTCGTCAACGAGCCACTCGTTTCCGCCAAATTCCTCGGGTAGACGGTGGCTAGGCTGCTCTGGCACTTGAAATACGCCTCTTCCATGAGTTTGAATCCCGCTGGTTTCCACGGTGCCGCAGCACGTCAATCGAACCAGTTCTCCGCGTCCAGCGTGAACCCAGACCTTTGTCAGTCTAGTGACGATTCCGGTCAAACCGCCAATAACCGTGACTCAAATCATCCGTCAACTTGGCGAGCGTCCGATGCGGCGTCCCGGAGCCCAGGCGGGGCAAGCATCCCGCCTCGCCTAGAATTCGAACGAGAACCCCTTTTCAGCGAGGAGCAAACGTGCGTTTCCTGAGCGAGCCAACCACCGATCTGACCTATTCTGACCTCTTCCTGCTCCCCTCGCGTTCCGATGTCACATCGCGCCTGGACGTGGACCTGGCGGCCGATGACGGGACCGGTTCCACCATTCCGCTGGTCGTGGCCAACATGACGGCAGTGACCGGGAAGCGGATGGCCGAAACCATGGCCCGCCGGGGCGGTCTGGCCGTGCTCCCGCAGGACGTGCCGCTGGACGTGCTCCGCGACGTCACCGCCTGGGTGAAGGCACGCCACACGGTGTTCGAAACTCCTGTCAGCCTCGGCGCGTCCAACACCGTGATCGATGCCCTTCACCTGATGGGCAAGAGGCCGCACGGCGCCGTCGTAGTGCTCGACGACGCCGGCGCCGTCGCCGGCGTGGTCCGGGCTGCCGACTGCGAGGGGCAGGACCGCTTCGCGTCGCTGTCCTCGGTGATGCGCCACCAGCCGCTGATCCTGGATGCCGCGGACTTCGACGCCGGAACGGAACACGGCGCTGATCCCGGGGCTCTCGCACGCTCCCTGCGCGGGGCCTTCGACGCCATGGACGGCGCCGGCACCGACTTCGCGCCCGTCCAGCAGGACGGAACGCTGGCCGGTGTCCTGACCCGCAAGGGCGCGCTGCGCTCGACGCTTTACCGGCCGTTGCTCGACGGCGGTGGGGCGCTCAAAGTAGCGGCCGCCGTCGGTATTAACGGAGACGTCGCCGGCCGGGCCGCAGCGCTGCTCGCCGCCGGCGTCAACGTGCTGGTGCTGGACACCGCGCACGGCCACCAGCAGAAGATGTTCGACGCCCTGGCTGCGGTCCGGAGCCTGGACCCCGGCGTGCCGGTGGTGGCCGGCAACGTGGTCACCGCCGAAGCGACGCGCGAGCTGATCCGGGCCGGCGCCGACATCGTCAAGGTCGGGGTCGGTCCGGGTGCCATGTGCACCACGCGGATGATGACCGCCGTCGGCCGGCCCCAGTTCTCCGCGGTGCTGGAGTGCTCGGCGGCGGCGCGTGCCGCCGGCGGCAGGGTGTGGGCCGACGGCGGTGTCCGCTACCCTCGCGACGTGGCGCTGGCCCTCGCGGCCGGCGCCAGCCAGGTCATGATCGGTTCGTGGTTCGCCGGTACGCACGAAAGCCCGGGGGACCTGCAGGTCGACGCCGGCGGCCGGCAGTTCAAGGAAAGCTTCGGCATGGCATCAGCGCGCGCGGTGCAGAACCGCAACCAGCGCGAAGACGCCTTCGAAAAGGACCGGAAAGCCCTCTTCGAGGAAGGTATCTCCACCTCGCGGATGTACCTGGACGCCGGACGGCCCGGTGTGGAGGACCTGCTGGACATGATCACCGCAGGGCTGCGCAGCTCCATGAGCTACGCAGGCGCCGCGGACCTTGCCGCGTTCCGGGAACGCGCCGTGGCGGGCATCCAGTCAGCAGCCGGCTACGAGGAAGGCCGGCCGGTACCGCAAAGCTGGTGAACGGCGCTCCTGTAGACTGAAATTCTTATGGACAGTAAATCTAGGTGCCGGCCTGGGGGCTGTCAGCGCGGAACGCACACCGTTCCCGCCCAGTCCACCCGCAGAGCCGGCAAACCCCGTTCACGCGCCCATCACTCCAGTGCCGTCCGTCAGGGACACTCCCACGGCCGCACTGCCTTCCAGGAAACAGGGTCGGCCGCGGCTGACCATCCTCCGCCGGTACGTTTCCCCCGGCCAGTCCTCCTGCCCTGCGAAGCGGGCCGCTAAATGGAGTGGCTACTGCTCGGAGCAGGATTGCTCCTCATTCTCGGCACCGGCTTCTTCGTTGCCGTCGAATTCTCCCTGGTCGCGCTTGACCAGGCCACCGTACAGCGTGCGGTGGACAACGGCGACACCGCTGCCGTTCCGCTGCTCAGGTGCCTGAAGTCCCTGTCCACGCAGCTTTCCAGCTGCCAGCTCGGCATTACCCTGACCACGCTGCTCACCGGTTACGTGATGGAACCGTCGGTGGGCAAGCTGCTCGAAGGCCCGCTGTCCGCGCTGGGCCTGCCCGAAGCGGCTGCGACATCGGTTTCGCTGGTCGTAGCCATGGCGCTGGCCACCCTGCTGTCCATGCTGATCGGTGAACTGGTCCCGAAGAACATGGCCATCGCGCTGTCCTTTCCGATCGGCAAGGCCGTCGCCCGGCCGCAGCTGATGTTCACCGCCGTCTTCAAACCGGCGATAATTGTCCTCAACGGCTTCTCGAACAAGGTCCTGAACGTCTTCGGTTTGGAGGCCAAGGAAGAGATCTCCGGTGCCCGCAGCCCGGCCGAACTCGCCTCCCTGGTGCGCCGTTCGGCGGCGATGGGAACCCTGGACGAGCGGACCGCCAACTTCGTCTCACGCACCCTGAACTTCTCCGGCCGGACGGCCGCTGACGTGATGACGCCCCGGATCCGGGTGGAGACCATTGACGGCCACCAGCCGGTTTCGGACATCGTGGAGGCCGCCAAGCGGACCGGCTACTCCCGGTTCCCGGTGATCGGCGAGTCGTCCGACGACATCCGCGGCGTCGTGCACATCAAAAAAGCCATCGCCGTCCCGCCGGACCGGCGGGCCAATCTGGAAGCCGGGGCAATCATGACGGAGGTGCTCCGGGTGCCCGAGACGATCCACCTGGACGGGCTCCTCGCCGAACTGCGCGAAGGGAACCTGCAGCTCGCCGTCGTGCTCGATGAGTACGGCGGAACCGCCGGCATCGCCACGCTTGAGGACCTCGTGGAGGAAATTGTCGGGGAAGTGGCCGACGAACATGACAAGGTCCGCCCCGGGCTGCTGCAGAGCGCCTCCGGGGACTGGTACTTCCCGGGCTTACTCCGGCCTGACGAACTCTCCGAGCAAGTACCCGGACTGACAGTGCCGGACGAAGCGACCTATGAGACGGTCGGCGGCTATGTGATGAGCCAGCTCGGCCGCATCGCCGTAGTCGGCGACACCGTCGGCGTCGTCGGCGGGAAACTGAGCGTGACGCGTATGGACGGACGCCGCATTGACCGCATCTGCTTCACGCCATCGCCGCCCGAGCATGAGCAGCACGGCGGACACGACGGGCGCCTTGACGCTGCCGGACAGGCAGGTGCCGCATGAGCGACTGGATGGGAATCCTCTGGCTGGCTGTGCTGCTGCTGGGCAACGCCTTCTTCGTGGCGGCCGAATTCGCCGTCATGTCCGCCCGGCGGAGCCAGATAGAGCCCCTCGCCGAGTCCGGCTCCAAACAGGCCCAGACCACGCTGCGGGCGATGGAAAACGTCTCGCTGATGCTCGCCTGCGCCCAGCTGGGCATCACCGTGTGCTCCCTGTTGATCCTGCAGGTGGCAGAGCCTGCCATCCACCACCTCCTGGCCGTGCCGCTGGAAGCACTGGGCATCCCGACGGAGATGGCCGACGTGGTGGCGTTCGCGATCGCCCTGCTGATCGTCACCTTCCTGCACGTGACGTTCGGCGAAATGGTGCCCAAGAACATCTCGGTCTCGGTTGCGGACAAGGCGGCCCTGCTGCTGGCCCCGCCACTGATGTTCATCGCCCGTGCGGTCAAACCGGTGATCGTGGCGCTTAACTGGTCCGCGAACCACATCCTGAAATTGATGCGGATCGAGCCGAAGGACGAGGTCACCTCCTCCTTCACGCTCGAGGAGGTCCAGTCGATCGTCCAGGAGTCCACCCGCCACGGCCTGGTGGACGACGACGCCGGCCTCATCACCGGAGCGCTGGAGTTCTCCGAACATACAGCCTCCGAGGTGATGGTTCCGTTGGAGAAGCTCGTGATGCTGAAGGCCGCCACCACGCCGGAGGAGTTCGAGAAATCCGTGAGCCGGACCGGGTTCTCCCGGTTCCCGATGCTCGACGACGAGGGGATGCTCTCCGGCTACCTGCACATCAAGGATGTGCTGTCGATCTCCGAAGCCGGCTACCAGTACCCGATTGCTGAGAGCCGCATCCGTTCGCTGGCCAACCTCGCGATGGACGATGAGATCGAAAAGGCCATGTCCGTCATGCAGCGCACCGGCTCGCACCTGGCCCGTGTGATCGGCCCGGACGGCCACACCCAGGGCGTGCTTTTCCTTGAGGACGTCATTGAACTGCTGGTGGGCGAGATCAGGGACGCCACCCAGGCCACCGGCTACCGCAGGCTCGGGCAGGGCTGACCGCAGCACGCCGGTCTGACCCTAAATAGGAATGATTCCCATTTAGGGTTAGACTCGCTGTATTGCTAACGCTTCTCAATAACTGATCCGAGGTATGTCCCGTGCGCCGTTCCGCCGCCGCTCTTGTCCTTGCCGGCCTCAGCAGCCTCCTGCTGACGGCCTGCGGTACGACGACACCCCGCAGTGACCGGCCGGGGGCCGGGGGACGGTGTGGTCGAGGTCGTTGCTTCCACCAGCGTGTACGGCGACCTCGTCAAGACGGTGGGCGGGGACAAAGTCCGGGTCAGCTCGATCATCAGCCGGACCAGCCAGGACCCGCATTCCTATGAGGCCACGACGCAGGACAAGCTGGCGGTGTCCAAAGCCGAACTGGTGGTGGAAAACGGCGGCGGCTACGACGATTTCCTGCACAAACTGGCCGAGGACACCGGGCTGGGCGAAAAGAACCTGCTCGTCGCGGCGGACGCCTCCGGCCTGGAATCCGGCTCCCCGGCAGGTTTCAACGAACACGTCTGGTACAGCACCGCCGGCATGAGCCGGGTGGCCGACGCGCTGGCGGAGAAGCTGGGCGCCTTGGAGCCGTCCTCTGCCGCGGACTTCCAAAGCCGGGCCGCGGGACTGAAAAAGGAGCTCGCCGGCCTCGACACCCGGCTCTCGGCGCTCAAGGCTCCGGCGGCCCCCGGCGGCGTCGCCGTCACGGAACCGGTACCGCTGTACCTGCTGGAAGCAGCGGGCCTGGAAAACCGGACACCGCCCGAGTACAGCGCCGCCATCGAGGCCGGGTCGGACGTCCCGCCGGCCGTGCTGCGCTCCGCCGTCGACGTCGTGAAATCCGGCGGAATCCGCCTGCTCGCTTACAACCCCCAGACGGAAGGCCCGCAGACGCGCGCGCTCAGGGACGCCGCCGTCGCCGCCGGCGTCCCCGTCGTGGAATTCAGCGAAACGCTGCCGGAGGGCAAGACCTACCTGCAGTGGATGTCCGGCAACGTGGACGCGCTGGCCGGGGCCCTCAGCCAGGGAGGTAACCGCAGTTGAAACCCGTCGTAAGTCTCCGCTCAGCGTCCCTGAAGTTCGGTCAGCGGACCCTGTGGGAGAACCTGGACCTGGACATCTTCCCCGGCGAATTCTTCGCCGTCCTCGGCCCCAACGGCAGCGGCAAGACCACCCTCCTCAAGGTGCTGCTCGGACTGCAGGACCTCAGCACAGGGACCGCCGTCCTCGACGGCCAGCCCATCGCACGGGGTAACCAGCGGATCGGGTACGTGCCGCAGCAGGAGTCCTTTGATCCGGACACGCCCCTGCGTGCCCGAGACCTGGTGGGACTCGGCGTCGACGGCCACCGCTGGGGGATCCGCCTGGGCGGGGGAAAGGTGAACCGCAAGATCGATCACCTCCTGGCCGAAGTCGGGGCGCAGGACTACGCCAAGGTCCCGGTCGGCCAGCTTTCCGGCGGGGAGCAGCAGCGTCTTCGGGTGGCGCAGGCCCTCGCCACCGACCCCAAGGTCCTGCTGTGCGATGAACCGCTGTTGTCGCTGGATCTGCACCACCAGCAGGCTGTCAGCGGGCTGATCAACCGGCAGTGCCATGAAGAGGACAGCGCGGTCATTTTCGTCACCCATGAGATCAACCCGATCATCGACTACGTGGACCGGGTGCTGTATCTCGCCGGCGGCCGCTTCCGGGTGGGAACGCCCGAAGAAGTCATGACCACCGAGGTCCTGTCCGAGCTGTACGGCAGCCATGTGGAAGTGATCCACGCCAACGGCCGGATGATCGTGGTGGGCCTGCCGGACGCGACGACGCACCACCATGAGGATGCCCACGCAGTCGCAGGCGAGGTGGGTTAGGTGGACCTGAACCATATTCTGCAGGCGATCTTCAACTTCGAGAACTATGGCGAACTGCTCGGACTGGTCCAGAACTCGATCTGGGCCGGCGCTGTGCTCGGCCTGCTGGGCGGCCTGGTGGGCACCTTCGTGATGAAGCGCGACCTGGCGTTCGCCGTGCACGGCATTTCCGAGCTCTCCTTCGCCGGGGCCGCCTTTGCCTTGTTGGTCGGCGCGGATGTGGTGCTCGGCGCGCTGGCCGGTTCGGTGGTCGCCGCGCTGCTGCTGGGCCTGATGGGCGTCCGGGCCCGGGACAAAAACTCGACCATCGGTGTGCTGATGCCCTTCGGCCTGGGCCTGGGCATCCTCTTCCTCTCGCTCTACGAAGGCCGGGCCGCGAACAAGTTCGGCCTCCTCACCGGCCAGATCGTCTCCGTCGGCACCGTGCAGTTGCAGGTGCTCGCCGGTGCCGCCGTCGTCGTCATGCTGGCGCTGGTTGCCATTTGGCGGCCGCTGACGTTCGCGAGTGTGGATCCGAAGGTCGCCGCGGCACGCGGCGTCCCGGTCCGGGGACTGGCCCTGGGCTTCATGCTGCTGCTGGGCGTGAGCGTGGCACTGTCGATCCAGATCGTCGGAGCGCTGCTGGTGCTGGCGCTGCTGATCACGCCGGCCGCGGCTGCCCTGCGGGTGACGTCCTCGCCGCGGCTCGTGGTGCTGCTCAGCGTGGTCTTCGCCGTGACGGCCACCGTAGGCGGGATCCTGCTGGCGCTCGGCGGCCGGCTCCCGATCAGCCCCTACGTGACGACGCTGTCCTTTTTGATCTACGTCATCTGCCGCGCCGTCGGCAACATTCGGGCCAAGCGCGGCATCAACGGCCGCGTGCTAGCGCCCTCGACGGCGGCTCCCTAGGCACCGCCCTTTGCCCGGACGCTCCGGGTGGTCGCCCTCAACGGCCGCAGCACGTACAGTGCTCGCATGGGGGAACACATGGGGAATTTGCTCCGGCGGTGGGTGGGTCTGGCCGCCCTGGTGCTGCTGCTGTTGCCGGCGGTTTCGGCCTGCCTTGCTGAGCCGCGGCAGCCGGACCTCTCCACGCGTGAGGAGTTTGCCCGGAGTGTCATGACTGCCGCGCTGTCCGGATCCACCGAGAGCCTCGTCGCCCTGGTCAGTCCGGCGGCCGTCAACGCCCGCCCCGAGGCCCAGCAACTGGTTGACTCCGTCCGGGGCTGGACGCCGGACTCCTGGCAGCTCGGAATCAGCAACGATTTTCCGGAGGTAGCCAACGTCACCGCCCGGCACGACGGTGACTCCGCCTCCGTCCGCTACATGATCTCGTGGAGCGACGAGCGCTGGACCCTGGTGATGGGGGAGTCGAAGAACCGGCCGAGCGGCGGCGCGAAGCTCATCGGCCCCGGCTCCGACCCGAAAATCCTGCCGGGCGGCCCCTCATCCGCACCGACCGCGCCGGTAACCCCGCCACCGAGGGCAGGCGAGGCGTGTCCGGCGGTGATTGGCACCGGTGTAACGGGACCCGTGTACGGGGCCGCCCCGCTGACCTGCCGGACGTTCACCTCGACGTCGGGTTCCATGCGCGGTCAGAACATGTATTGGCTGACGTCCACGCCGCTCCACCTGAGCTTCGACCGGGCGGGAGGGGCCACGGCTCTGGTGGTGCGGATGCCGTGCGGCGTGCTGAACGTGCCCGTGTCGGTGGACGACTTTGGCCTGGTCCCTGAACTGTCGCGGATGGCAGAGTCGGCCGATGGTTGCGCCGGCCCGGAGTCGGAGCAGCGAGGCTGGACGACTGCCTTCTTCAAAGTGCCCTCGGTCTACCGGCTCGACTCCTCGGAGCTGACGATCACCAGCGAACTCGGCCAGATCCGGTTCAAGCAGGACTAAAAGGGGCCCAGCAGGACTAAGAGGCGGCGTCAGCCCCGCCCTTAGTTGTTGCGCTGCAGCGCCGTGCACTCGGGGCACAAGCCGAAAATCTCCACCGTGTGCTCAACCGTGGTGAAGCCGTGCTCGGCCGCGATCCGCGCAGCCCAGGCCTCGACGGCCGGGGCCTCGACTTCAACGGCCTTGCCGCAGTTGCGGCACAACAGGTGGTGGTGGTGGCCGGTGACCGCGCACCGCCGGTAGACCACCTCGCCGTCGGTGTTCCGCAGCACGTCCACCAGCCCTTCGTCCGCGAGGGACTGCAGGATCCGGTAGGACGTTGCGAGCGAGACGGAGGTGCCGCGCTCCTGCAGGATGCGGTGCAGCTCCTGGGTGCTGACGAAGTCATCCAGTTCATCGAGGGCGGCACTGACGGCAAGCCGCTGCTTCGTGACGCGCTGCTCCTTGCCCGCAGGCTGTTCCTTGGTGCCGGCGGTCGCCTCGACCGGTGCCGGACCGCCGCCCGTGGTGGCGCCGTGGGACATGGGAAACTCGCTTCGCTGGGGTGACGCTGTTCGGAGGGGCAGGGTCCCAGATTACCAGCCGGGCACCGTGGACACTGCTTCGGACGGAGCCCTAGGCTGGCCGGATGAAGCTGACGAAATTCACCCACGCCTGCGTCCGGATCGAGAAGGAAGGCCGGGTGCTGGTGCTGGATCCGGGCACGTTCTCCGAGGTGGCGGAGGCTCTGAACGGCGCGGACGCTGTGCTGATCACGCACGAGCATCCGGACCACATCGACGTCGACGCCGTTTCTGCCGTGATCTTGGCCGACCCCCGGCTCCAGTTGTACGCGCCCGACGGCGTGGCCGCCCAGCTACGCGCTAAAGCGCCGGACGCGGCGGAGCGGATCCACACGGTGCGGGTGGGCGAGGACTTCGAAGCGGCCGGTTTCGCGATCCGGAGCTTCGGCGGCCAGCATGCCCTCATCCACCCGTTGATCCCGGTGGTTGCCAACATCGGTTATCTGGTGGACTCGAATATCTACCATCCGGGCGATTCCTTCGTGATCCCGGACGGCATCGACGTGCAGACCCTCCTGGTGCCGATCCATGCGCCATGGAACAAGGTCGGTGAAGTGGTGGACTTCGTGGTCGGCGTCCGCGCGCCGCGGGCCTTCCCGATCCACGACGCCCTCCTGAACGACACGGGTCGCGGCCTGGTGGAGGGCCATGTGACCCGGATCGGCGCCAAGTACGGCACCGAGTACCGCCGCCTTGTCAGCGGAGAATCGGTGGAGGTCTAGCCGGCCGGTTGAATATCAGGCGGGCCAGACGCCGCTGGCGAAGAACTCGCCGATGGTGGCCTCATACGGCGCCGGATCCAGGTTCTGGGTCTGCAGCCATTCGGGGTTGTAGTAGTTCCCGGAGTAACGGTCGCCGCCGTCGCACATCAACGACACCACGCTGCCGTGGCGGCCCTCGGCGATCATCCCGGCGATGAGCTGCCACACGCCCCACAGGTTAGTGCCGGTGGAGGGCCCGGCGTGCAGGCCCGCGTAGTCGCGCAGGTGGCGCATGGCGGCGACGGACGCGGCGTCCGGAACCTGGATCATCGAGTCGATCACCCCCGGTACGAAGCTGGGCTCCAACCGTGGTCGGCCGATGCCCTCAATCCGCGACGGCTGCCCGGAGGCGTCCGTTGTCCCGCCGTCCCGGCTGGCGAGCCAGCCGGGGAAGAACGCGGAGTTTTCGGGATCGACGACGGCGAGCCGGGTGTCGTGCCGCTGGTAGCGCAGGTACCGGCCGATGGTGGCGCTGGTGCCGCCGGTGCCGGCTCCCACCACGATCCAGTCCGGGACCGGGTGCTCCTCAAGGGCCAGCTGGCCGAAAATCGACTCGGCGATATTGTTATTGCCGCGCCAGTCCGTGGCCCGCTCCGCATAGGTGAACTGGTCCATGTAGTGGCCGCCGGTGCTTCGCGCCAGCTCTTCCGCGGCCGCGTAAACCTCGGAGGCGTGGTCCACCAGGTGGCAGGTGCCGCCGAACTGTTCGATGAGCCTGATCTTCTCGCGGCTGGTGGTCGTGGCCATCACTGCGATGAATGGCAATCCCAGTAATTGCGCAAAGTACGCTTCGGAAACCGCTGTGCTGCCGCTGGACGCCTCCACAATGGTGGTGCCTTCGCGGATCCAGCCGTTGACCAGTCCGAACAGGAACAGCGAACGGGCCAGCCGGTGCTTCAGGCTTCCGGTGCGGTGGGTCGATTCGTCCTTGAGGTAGAGCTGGACGCCCCAGTGCTCCGGCAGGGGCACCGAGTAGAGGTGGGTGTCGGCGGATCTGTTGTTTTCAGCATTGATCCGGCGGATGGCTTCGTCTACCCAATCCCGGTCCTGCTGGCGCGCTGTCATCACCGCATTAGCCTACCTTCGCGGGTCTGTGGCCCGGTTAGAGTGGGCGGATGGAAACGCTGATGACTGTGGCCGAACTCAAGAAACGGTTGGATTCCGGTGAGCGCACGGTGCTGCTGGATGTGCGCTGGGCGCTCGGCGACCCGCACGGCCGGGAGCACTATCGGCAAGCGCATCTTCCCGGTGCCGTGTTCGTGGACCTTCCCACCGAGTTGGCCGGTCCGGAAGAGCCCGCCCGAGGCCGCCACCCCTTGCCGCCAACGGAGCAGTTCGAGCTGTCGGCGCGCTCCTGGGGGGTCCGGAACGGGGACACGGTCGTGGGTTATGACGACAGCGGGAACATGGCAGCAGCACGGCTCTGGTGGATGCTGCGCAACGCCGGTTTCTCCTCGGTCCGACTGCTCGACGGCGGCCTTGCCGCCTGGCAGGCGGCCGGTCTGGAAGTCGAGAGCGGCGAAGCTGCTCCGGAGCCTGGCGACGTCGACCTCTCTGACGGCGACATGCCGGCCCTTGGCGCAGCTGAAGCGGCGGGCTGGTCCCGGACGGGCGTGCTCCTGGACGCCCGCGCCGGCGAACGCTACCGCGGCGAAATTGAACCCGTCGACCCGCGCGCCGGCCACATCCCCGGCGCAGTCAGCGCGCCGACCGCCGACAACCTGGCGGAGGATGGCCGTTTTCTGCCCGCGGCTGTGCTGCGGAAACGTTTTGCCGAACTCGGCGTCACCGAGGAGCTGCCGACGGCCGTCTATTGCGGCTCCGGCGTGACCGCGGCCCACGAGATCGCTGCCCTTGAGATTGCCGGCTTTCCCGCGGCACTGTACCCCGGCTCCTTCTCGGAGTGGTGCAACAACCCTAGAAACGAAGTCGTCACCGGTGCTGCTCCCGGCGGCGACGGGTCCGCGGCCGGTTAACCTAGCGACGCAGTGTTCTTGGCCGGTTGACCTCGCCCGCTGGCACGTCACGCGGCTGCCCGCTTGCGCACGCGGGTGCCCATGGATACTTTCGCCCGATGCCGCAGCTTCCTGCTCTGCAACGGTCCGGCGTGAGCTGCCGCCTCGGGGCCAAGCGCATCCAGTTGCTCAGGCATTCGCCGGTGCCCGCTTCCTGGTAGCGGTGGTGCGGTTGAGGAGTAGGTGTGGCCGGTTGGGGTGGTGAGTTCGAGGGTGTGGCGGCCGGGTCCGGGTCTGGGTTGTGCGGTCCAGCCGGGGGTTTCTTTGGTGTGGTTGCAGGCTTCGCAGAGTCCGGCGCCGTTGCTGGAGGTGGTTGGTCCGTCGTTGTGCCAGGGGATGATGTGGTCCAGGTGCCGGATGGGGGCGTCGCAGTAGGGTGTGCGGCAGGTGTCGTCGCGGGTTTGGATGAACCGGCGCAGTCCGGGTGGGAAGAGCCGGTCTCGGGAGTCCATGGCGACGAGGTCGCCGGTCGCGGGTGCGGTGTAGAGCCGCCGGATCCAGGTCGCGAAGGCCGGATCGTCGCTGCTGGCGTTGATCTTGCCGGGCTCCTTGCCGGCCGCCGGTCCGTTGAGGAGTTCCCGGGCCCAGCCGGCGGGGACGATGCCGTAGCCGGGGAGCCGGGCGGGTTCGCTGTCGGCTTGGAGGAGGGTGCGGTCGGTCATGACGAGTTGGATTTCGACTCCGTTGATCCCGCCGGGTGTGCCGGTGGTGCGTTCGACGAGGGTGTCGGCCATCAGTTGGCCGCGGGTGCGGGTGTCTCCGGCGGACCGGAGCGTGTCGGCGTGCCGGGTCAGGGCCGCGTACATGGCGACGCCTTGGCCGACGGGCAGCAGTGCGGTGAGGTAGCACATGGTGTCGGGGGCGGGGCGGATGCTGACGTGGCGTTCGGTGGCGGCGTGTGCGGCGCGCTGGGTGACCGAGCGGGGGTCCCGGCGGTAGGCGGCGGCGCGGGCTGCGGCGGTAATGGCCCGGTCCCCGGCGCCGTCGAAGGTGCCGGTGTCGGGGGCGAGTTCTTCGTCGACGGCGGTCCGGTCGGCGGCGGGCAGGCAGGCGGTTTCCCGGGCCAGAAGGGTGGCGCGCCATTCGTTGAGGTGTCCGGTTTCCAGGGCGGTGAGGGTGTGCGGCATTTCGGTGACGAGGGCTTTCGCCAGGCCGAGGAGCCGGGCGCCTTTGGCCGGGGATTCCCGCCGGGCCAGGGCGATCTGCGCCCCGGCCCCGGCCCCGCGCTGGTCGGCGGGGACTCCGGCGGCGGCTTGTTCACGCCGCTGGGCCAGGTCGAACGCGACAGCGAGCCGGGCCTGACGCGCAGCCAAGGCCGACTTCAGATCCTCCAGGACGCGTGTTTCAGCGATGAGTGCCGCGGCGCTGGCCGGGGCCGGGATCCCGGCCAGGAGCCGCGCAAGGTCCGCGATCTTCACGCTGTCCGCCAGAACCACGCCGGGCCCCTGCTTGCCGTCCATGGTTCAAGTATCCGTTCGGGCTATGACGTTAACGGCCCCGCGAAGACCTTCCGTCGCGGCGGAGTCTCCCGCTCCGGGCCTCACATGGGTGAGGACGGCATGCCCCGCCGAAGCTGTCTCCAGGTCTCCTTTGCCGCCCATGGTCCCAGTCTTCCAGTGACCACTGACACTTAAAGCCACTGCGGAGTTGGCGCCGTGCGGAAGCTCCGACAGATTCGTGCGCCCCGTCGTTACACTTTCGATGATGCCGGACATTAACGGGGTATGAGCTTGCAAGCAGTCCGGAGGGATCCCGCAAATTTGGAACGGGAAAAGCGGTTTTTGGCGGCGCACGCTGCCAGCCACGACCGCATCTACCGCTATTTTCGCCGGAGAACAGCGGATGCGGCCACCGCAGAAGACCTCTCTTCCGAGGTTTTCCGGATCGCGTGGGAAAAGCTGGCCGGCACCGGTGAACTGACCGTCATGGTTCTTTTTGGGGTGGCAAAAAACGTACTTCGGAACCACGACCGGTCAGCGTCCCGGTCCGCAAACCTCATTGGCGCGCTCCGGGCCGAACGACGAGTCGAAGACCCCAGCCACGATTCGCCCATCCAGGAGGCCCTCGAACGGCTCAGCCCCGACGACCGCGAAGTATTGCTCCTGACCTACTGGGACGGCTTCACGTCAGGGGAGATTTTCCGATCTGCTCAACACGAGTGCCACGGCGGTCAGGATGCGACTTCACCGGGCACGCAAAGCACTGAGCCACCTCATTCAGACACAGCCACAGGCAGAGGGTGCAGAACTATGAAAACGAAGACGACCGCTGACCCGCTTCGCCGTCAGCTGGCTTCCCTTGATCCGGCAGGACACGTCACCGCCGACGAATTGGTCCGGAGCAGGGAGCGCTCCCTGGCAGCCATGCAACTCGTCGCAGCACCGCAGGAACACGACGGTGTCGCTGTCCGGGGCGAAGCCGTCCGGTACCCCGCAGCAACAGAACTCTCCGCCCGGCGTTCGCGGCGTGCGCACACCTGGCTGACGTCGGCCGCCGCCGCGGCTGTGCTCGCAGCACTGATCACGGGAGACGTCCTTGGTCTTGCCGGCTGGCGGGGCGGAGCCACCGCCCAGGCCGCTGAGGTCCTCAACAAAGCTGCGCAGACCACAATCGAGACCACCGACCCGGTGGTGAAGCCGGGCCAGTACCTGCGGATCAAGAGCACCAACGTCTGGGCCACAAATACCTACGAGCAGGACGGATCCCAGTACCGGTGGCTGGACACGGAAAAATCGGACTTGTACATTCCCGCTGACCGCTCCGCTGAATGGGTGTGGCAACGATCGGGACGCCTGCCCACGACCTTCTTCGATGCCGATTCCAAGGACTACGCTCTCGAACAGAACATACAGCCGTCTCCGGAGTTGCTGCACGCGCGCAATGGAGCTTTCTACGGAAGCCCGGGCGGGTCGACGGCCACGGACCTGTCCAAGTTGCCCCGCGACCCGTACCGGCTGCTGAACAGCATCTACAAACAGACCCTGGGGCACGGACAGTCCGTCGACGGTGAAGCGCTGGTGTTTATCGCGGACCTCCTGAGGACCGGCGTCGTCCCTGCCGACCTGCGGGCCGCCCTCTACAAGGCCGCGGCTCTGATTCCCGGGGTGACAGTCACCGAAGGCCAAGCCAACTTGGACGGCCGCACCGGTGTCGCCATCGGACGCCTCGAGGATGGGCCCGCCAAATCACGGCAGGAGATTGTTATCGACCCCCGGACCGGACTGATGATCGGAGAACGATCCGTTCTTACCCAGGCCCAGGAGGGCTTTCCTGCGGGCACCGCAACGACCTGGACCGCCATCGAAACGTCCGTCAGCAATACGGCGCCCTAGCCAGGGCTGTGGCGAAGGCGAGGCCGCGGGAGCGGGAGATGGAGGAGCGCAGCGCTCCGCCCCAAGTGGCACGGCAAGCAGTCCCGGGGGTAGCGTCGGACCATGACTCCAGGACGACCCGTACCGCCGCCCCTCGCCAAGCCGCTTCCCGACCTCAACGACGTCGAGGCCACCAATGCAACCGACGCCGGCCCCGCCCTCGCCGCGGCCTATGGTGCTACGGCCAGTGACAGCGGCCTTGTTCCGTTGACCGTGGCCCGGCGGGCGCCCAAGGACGACGACGTCGAGATCGCCGTTGAGTTCTGCGGCCTGTGCCACTCGGACGTGCACGCCACCCGCGGGGAGTGGGGCAACCAGAACTACCCCCTCATCCCCGGGCACGAGATCGTCGGCCGCGTCTCCCGCGTCGGCTCCGCCGTCGACGACTTCACCGTCGGGGAACGCGTCGGCGTCGGCTGCATGGTTGATTCCTGCCGTGAATGCGACAGCTGCCTCGACGGCCTGGAGCAGTACTGCGAGAACGGGATGACCGGAACCTACGGCGCCAAGGATGCCCGGAACGGCGGCGCCACCACGCAAGGCGGTTACTCGACGTCGATTGTCGTGGACCGCAACTACGTGCTGCGGGTTCCGGAGGGCATGGACCCGGCCGCCGCGGCGCCCCTGCTGTGCGCCGGCATCACCACCTACTCGCCGCTCAACCACTTCGAGGCGGAAGAAGGCGACGTCGTCGGCGTCGTCGGGCTCGGCGGACTCGGCCACATGGCGGTCAAGATTGCCAAGGCCATGGGCGCGGAAGTCACGGTCTTCACGACGTCGGAGCAAAAGTTCGCTGCGGCGCGCGACCTGGGTGCAGACCACGTGGTCCTCTCCACCGATCCGGCCGCGATGGAAGCGGCGGACCGCAGCATCGACGTCATTATCGACACTGTCGCCGCCCCGCACGACCTCAACCCCTTCTTCCGCACCCTCCGCGTCGACGGCGCCCTCTTCCAGCTGGGCCTGCCCTCGGAAGCCATGCCGCCGGTCAACCCCGGCGCGCTGATCCGCCGCCGGATCGCCTACGCCGGTTCACTGATCGGCGGGATCGCCGAGACGCAGGAGATGCTCGACTTCTGCGCCGAACACGGCGTGGTGGCCGACGTCGAGGTGGTCAGCGCGGACCAGTTGAACGAGGCCTATGACCGCATGGTGGCCGGCGACGTGAAGTACCGATTTGTCCTGGACGCCAGCACCCTGGGGTCCCCGGCGGAAAAGGCGGATGTATGAGCACCCTGTTCACAAAAATCATCAAAGGCGAGATCCCGGGCCGCTTCGTCTGGCGCGAGGACGACGTCGTCGCGTTCCTGACCGTCGGCCCGCTGGCCGACGGGCACACGCTTGTGGTCCCCACCGAGGAGGTGGACCGCTGGACCGACGCTTCACCGGAGGTACTGGGGCGGGTGATGGAGGTTGCCCGCAAGATCGGCGCCGTCCAGGTGGACGTCTTCGACGCAGCCCGAGCCGGCCTGACCGTGGCGGGTTATGAGATCAACCACCTGCACGTGCACGTCTGGCCGTCCAACTCGATGGCCGACTTTGACTTCGGCACGGTCGACCAGCACCCGGACCCGGCAGTCCTGGACGCGAACGCGGAGAAGCTCCGGGAGGGACTCCGTAAGGCAGGGTACGCCGAGCACGTCCCGGAGGCCTAAGCCCCGGAGCCCTAAGCTCCAGGAGGCCTAAGTTCCAGGAACTGGCGCCGGCGCGGCACCCCGGGGGCTACGCCGGCGCCAGCGCCTTGTTCAGCACCGTCCGGATCCGCTTCTCGGAGACCGAATAGGCGGTCCCGAGTTCGACGGCGAAGAGGCTGACCCGCAGCTCCTCGATCATCCAGCGGACCTGAGTTAACTCGGTGCCGAGGCGCCGTCCCGGAAGCAGCGCCGACACGGCGTCGTCGTAGTCGTCCTCAAGGGCCTGGACCACCGCCATGTGCTGGGCGTCGCGCTGAACGTTGCCGGGCAGCTTCTCGAGGCGCTTTTCAATCGCCGCGAGGTAGCGCGGCAGCTGGCTGAGCTGGGCGTAGCCCGTGCGTGCCACGAAACCCGGGAACACCAGCTGTTGCAACTGCGCCTTGATGTCGTTGAGGGCGCTGATCAGAGCCAGGCTGGTGGTGCCTTTGAGCTGCTTCTCGATCCGCCGCGTGCTGGCGAGGATCCGTTCGACGACGGCGGTGACGGTGAATACGGTGTCGATCAGTTCCGCCCGGACCTGCTCGTACAGCGCCTTAAAAGAGGTTTCGTCCCACGGCAGCGCCGCCGGGGTCAACTTGTCGATCGCGGCCAGGGCACAGTCAGCGATCAACGCCGACACCGAACCGTGCGGGTTCTGGCTGAACGTCAGCTTCTCGATGTTGTTCAGGTGCTCCAGGACGTAGCGGTCCGGTGGCGGCACCTTGAGGGCCAGCAGCCGGATCACCCCGCCGCGCATGGCCTGCTCCTGCTCGGAGGAGGTCTGGAAGAGCCGCAGCGCCACCGAAGCGCCCTCATCGACCAGTGCGGGATAGCCGGTAACGGTGTGACCCTTCACGGTGCCCTGCACCTGCCGTTGCACGGCGCCGAACGTCCAGTCCTTGAGGCCGGAAAGTTCGGTGAAGCCGGACGACGACGCCGGGGCCAGGGGCTGCGCCGCGGCGCCTGCCGGGTCCGATTTCCCGCCCTTCTGCCCGCCGCCCTTCTGCCCGCGGGCCGCCGGCGCCGTCGTTGATGGTGTGGCGCCGAGGGATTCGGCGATGGCTCGCCGGGTGGCAGGTGCCAGCTTTTGCTGCAGGGCGGCGAGGTCCTTGCCCTCGTCGAGCACCTTGCCGCGGGAGTCGACTACGCGGAAGCTGACCCGCAAGTGCGCCGGCACGGCGTTCCAGTTCCAGGATCCCGGCGGAATAATCTGGCCGCGGATCCGGCGCAGGACCAGTTCCAGCGACGACTCGAGTTCGTCCGTGGCGGGATCGAAATCGGCTTCCAGCGCGGCGACGGCCTGCCGGGCGACGTCGGGTGCGGGGACGAAGTTTTTGCGCACCTGCTTGGGCAGCGACTTGATCAGGGCCGTCACCAGCTCGACCCGCTGGCCGGGGATCAGCCAGCGGAACGCGGCGTCGTCCAGCTGGTTCAGGAACAGCACCGGAACCTCGGCGGTGACGCCGTCGGACGGATTCGGCGGCGAACCGGGCGCGACCGGATGGAACTCGTAGCTCAGCGGCAGCTCGAAGCCCCTGTGCAGCCACGTCTTCGGGTAGGCCGAGTCGTCCAGCGCGTCCGCGTCGTCGCTGATCAACAGCGACTGGTCGAAGTCCAGCAGCGCGGGGTCCTGCTGCCGGGCCTCTTTCCACCACTTATCAAAGTGGCGCTCGGAGACCACGTCCTTGCCGATCCGCGCGTCGTAAAACTCGAAGAGGGTCTCGTCATCGACCAGGATGTCGCGGCGGCGCATCCGCGCCTCGAGCTCCTCCACTTCCTGCAGCAGGGCACGGTTGCGGTGGAAGAACTTGTGGTGGGTCTGCCAGTCGCCCTCGACGAGGGCGTGCCGGATGAACAGCTCCCGGCACAGTTCCGGATCCACCTTGCCGTAGTTAATCCGCCGGCTGGGGATGATGGGCACGCCGTAGAGCGTTACTTTCTCGTGCGCCATCACCGAGCCCATTTTCTTGGACCAGTGCGGTTCGCTGTAGCTGCGCTTGATCAGGTGCGGGGCAACCTGCTCGGCCCAGAGCGGATCAAATTTCGCCGCCACCCGGGCCCACAGCCGGCTGGTTTCGACCAACTCGGCTGCCATCACAAAGGTGGGGGACTTCTTGAACAGGGCGGAGCCGGGGAAAATGGCGAAGCGGCTGCCGCGGGCGCCGGCATATTCGCGCTTGCGTTCGTCCAGGATCCCGATGTGGCTCAACAGCCCCGACAGCAGGCTGATGTGGATGCCCTCGTGGTTGCCGACCGGATCGGTGAGCCGTTTGTTGTCCAGGCTGATGCCCAGCGGCCGGGCCAGCTGGCGCAGCTGGGCGAAGAGGTCCTGCCATTCGCGCACGCGCAGGTAGTTGATGAACTCGTTGCGGCAGAGCCGGCGGAACGCCGTGGAGGAAAGCTCCTGCTGCTTTTCCTGCAGGTAGTTCCAGAGGTTCAGGTAGCCGGTGAAGTCCGAGTTTTCGTCCCGGAACCGGGCGTGCTTCTCGGCGGCGAGCTGCTGCTTGTCGGTTGGACGCTCGCGCGGGTCCTGGATGGTCAGCGCCGCGGCGAGGATCATGACCTCGCGCACGCAGCCGCGCTTACCGGATTCGACGATCATGCGGCCGAGCCTGGGGTCCACCGGCAGCTGGGCAAGCTGCTGCCCGACGGCGGTCAGGCCGCTGCCGTTCCGGCCCGAACCGTTCCGGCCAGCGCCCGGACGGCGGCCCGGGCGCGCGTCGCCGTCATTCGTCTGTTCCTGCGGCCGCGGAGCCGTCAGGGCACCGAGCTCGCGGAGCAGGGAGACGCCGTCGTTGATGGCGCGGGAGTCCGGCGGTTCCACGAACGGGAAGTTCTCTACGTCCTTGGGGCCGCGGGCGACGCCCATGGCGGTCATCTGCAGGATGACGGCGGCAAGGTTGGTGCGCAGGATCTCCGGGTCGGTGTACAGCGGCCGGGACTCGAAGTCCTCTTCGGAGTACAGCCGGATGGCGATGCCGTCGGAAACGCGGCCGCAGCGGCCCGAACGCTGGTTGGCCGAAGCCTGGGAGACCCGTTCGATCGGCAGGCGCTGGACCTTGGTGCGGTGTGAGTAGCGTGAGATCCGCGCCGTGCCCGGTGTCGATGACGTACTTGATGCCGGGGACGGTGAGCGAGGTTTCAGCGACGTTGGTGGCCAGGACGATCCGCCGCTTGCTGCCCGGGTGGAAGACCTTGTGCTGTTCCTGCAGACTAAGCCGCGCGAAGAGCGGAAGGACCTCGGTGCCGGCCAGCCGCCGGTTGCTCTGGATCCGTGCATTGAGGGCCTCGGCGGCGTCGCGGATCTCACGCTCGCCGGAGAAAAAGATCAGGATGTCGCCGGGCGCTTCGAGGGCGAGTTCGTCGACGGCGTCGCAAACGGCATCCAGCGGGTCGCGGTCCTCTTCGAGTGCGTCGTCGGAAGCATCGGGGTCGTCGTCCCCGGCGGTGCTGCCGCCGGCAGGCTGGGAGAGCGGACGGTAGCGGATCTCCACGGGGTAGGTCCGGCCGGAGACTTCGATGATGGGGGAGGGCTCTTCCTCGCTGCCGAAGTGCTTGGCGAACCGCTCGGGATCGATGGTGGCCGACGTGATGATGACCTTCAGGTCCGGGCGTTGCGGGAGAATCCGTTTTAGGTAGCCGAGGATGAAGTCAATGTTGAGGCTGCGTTCGTGCGCTTCGTCAATGATGATCGCGTTGTATTTGCGCAGCAGCTTGTCGCGCTGGATCTCGGCCAGCAGAATGCCGTCGGTCATGAGTTTGACCTTGGTGGAGCGGCTGACTTCGCCGGTGAACCGGACCTGGAAGCCGACTTCCTGGCCGATCTCGACGCCGAGTTCCTCGGCGATGCGCTCGGCGACGGTGCGAGCGGCCAGCCGCCGCGGCTGGGTGTGGCCGATCAGGCCGTTCTCGCCGAGGCCCAGCTCGAGGCACATCTTGGGGATCTGGGTGGTCTTACCGGAGCCGGTCTCGCCGGCAATGATGGTCACCTGGTTTGCGGCGATGGCGGCCATCAGGTCCTCGCGGCGCTCGGAGACCGGCAGCTCTGCGGGGTAGGAGATATGGAATGTCATGGCTTCAGACAGTCTACTGGGAACCGTCAGGGGGCCGTCCGCACAGAAAACTAAGGTTGCTGAGGAATAGTTCCCCGCCCGCCGGCCTTGGAGCAACTATGACGACTATTGCAATCATTGGAGCAGGATCAGGACTCGGCGCCGCAGTCGCGAGGCGCTTTGGCGCGGAAGGCTTCTCCGTCGCGCTGATTTCCCGCAACCAGGGACGTGTTGACGCCCTTGCCGAAACGCTCGCGGGTGAAGGCATTGAAGCCAAGGGCTTTGCTGCGGACGTCCGGGACCCGGAATCCCTCGCACGCGCCCTGGAGCGCGCCACCGAGACCCTCGGACCGATCGAGGTGTTGCAGTACAGCCCGCTGCCGCAAAAGGACTTCATGCGGCCGGTTCTCGAGACCACGCCGGCCGACCTGGTGGGCCCGGTGGAATTCTCTATCTACGGTCCGGTCGCGGCTGTCCACCAGGTCCTTCCCGGCATGCGGTTCCTCGGCGAGAACAAGGGAACAATCCTCTTTGTCAACGGCGGCTCGGCCGTGAAGCCGGGACGCAATGTCACGGGAACCTCGGTGGCCTTCGCCGGGCAGGCAGCCTACGCCCAGCTGCTCAACGAGGCCCTTGGCGAGGAAGGCATCCAGGTATCCCAGCTCATCATCGGGGGCCGCATCATCGAGGGGGATCCTGAAAAGGACCCGGCGGTTCTCGCCGGCCACCTCTGGGACCTGCACACCAAGCGTGACCGGTTCCGCCTTCAGATCAGCGCCGACTAGGGCCCCCACGCCGCCCGCTCCGGCCGGGGTTGGACAACGTTCGGCAAATATTGCTGCAGCGGCCGGTTACGGCCCTGACAGAGGAGGTAGTACTTGAGCACGAAAACCTGGTTCATTACCGGAACATCACGCGGGTTCGGCAGGGAATGGGCGCTCGCGGCCCTGGAGCGCGGGGACAACGTCGCCGCCACCGCACGGGACACCACAAGCCTCGACGGCCTCGCCGGTGAATTCGGCGATCAGGTCCTGCCGATGGCGCTTGACGTTACTGACCGGGATGCCGTCTTCACGGCGGTGGCCCGGGCGCAAGAGCACTTCGGCGGACTGGACGTTGTGGTTAACAACGCCGGCTACGGCCAATTTGGCACGGTCGAGGAACTCAGCGAAGAGGAGGCGCGGAACCAAATCGAGACCAATCTCTTCGGCGCGCTGTGGGTGACCCAGGCCGCGTTGCCGTTCCTGCGGGAGCAGGGCAGCGGCCACATCATCCAGGTTTCCTCGGTGGGTGGTGTGTCGGCCTTCCCCACTGTAGGTATCTACCACGCGTCCAAGTGGGCGCTGGAGGGACTGAGCCAGTCGCTCGCCCAGGAAGTCGAAGGGTTCGGGATCAAGGTGACGCTCATCGAGCCGGGCGGCTTCGCCACGGATTGGGGCGGCAGCTCCGCACGGCACGCGACGGCCATGCCGGCCTACGACGGAGTGCGTGAGCAGGCAGCCAACAGGCCCAGCCGCCGCGGCACGCCCGGTGACCCCAAGGCCACCGGGAAGGCCATCCTGACGCTGGTCGACGCCGCAGAGCCGCCGCTGCGCGTCTTCTTCGGCGAAGCGCCGCTCGGCATCGTCACGGCGGACTACGAGTCGCGCCTTGCGACCTGGAACGAGTGGCAGCCGCTTTCCGTCGCCGCCCACGGCGGCTAGCCCCCGGCGATTCAGCCGACAACAAGGGCCCCGGCCGCCGGTTTTGTTAACCGGTGGCCGGGGCCGCTTTTGTGTTGCTTTTCTTGTCGGGGGACTGCACAGGATCAGAAATTCCGCAGGGTGTAGCCGGTGCTGGGCAGGTCCCGGGCCATCCAGTACTCATGCGAGCGGACGGGCGGGTTGTGGCCGAGGCCATCTTTCCGCAGGCTGCGGAGCGTGGCGGCGACGGCGGCGAGAACCAGGATGATGAGGGCGATTCCGATGAGTTCCATACCTCCATGGTTCTCCGGAGAGAGAAACAAAATAAGTGGCAGAAACGACCAAATAGCTATAATTTCTGCCACACTGGAGGAATGATCAATTCAGTGGCGATGATCGTGGTTCCCAACTTCTCCGTCTTCGAGTTCGGGACTGCCTTTGAAGTGTTTGGTGTTGACCGTTCGGACCGCGGCACGGGCGTGCCTGCCTTCGATTTCCGGGTCTGCACACCGGAGCCGGGCGACGTTCCGATGAAGTCCGGGCTGTCCATGCATGTACCGCTCGGGCTGGAAGCGGCAGCCGATGCGGACCTGGTCATCATGACGCCGTTCGGCAAGGACGCGGATGTTCCCGAGTCCGTGCTGGAGGCGTTGCGGGCCGCGCACGCGCGGGGTGCCTGGGTCATGTCCATCTGCTCCGGAGCTTTCGCGCTGGCCCGCGCCGGATTGCTCGACGGCCGCCGCTGCACCACCCACTGGCATTACTCCCAGGAGCTCGCGAGCCGCTACCCGGCCGCCCTGGTGGACGAAAATGTGCTGTACGTCCAGGACGGGCGGATTATCACCAGCGCCGGCACCGCCGCGGGAATCGATGCCAGCCTGCACCTGGTCCGGGTGGAGCTGGGCGCGAACGTGGCGGCAAGTATCGCCCGCGACATGGTCGTTCCGCCGCACCGCGACGGCGGCCAGGCCCAGTACATCGACCGGCCGATGCCCAGCTGCGGGTCGCAGCCGATCGAAGAACTGCTGCGCTGGATGGTGCGGAACCTGGAGGAGGAACACTCCGTCAACGAACTGGCAGCCCGCGTGCACATGTCGCCGCGGACCTTTGCCCGGCGTTTCCGGGCCGAGACGGGCGCGACCCCCGCGGCGTGGTTGAACTCCCAGCGGGTGCTCCGGGCCCAGGAACTGCTCGAAACCACGGACCTCAACATCGACGAGATCGCCCGGGAAGCAGGCTTTGGCCACTCAGTGCTGTTGCGGCACCACTTCGCCAAAGTGCTGGACACCAGCCCGCAGTCCTACCGGCGGACCTTCCGCGGGCATCTGCAGGCGGTGGTCTAGCCGCGCCGGGATTCCGCTTCGGCAGCGGCGCGCATCGAATCGACGAGGGTCCGCCACGGCCCGGTAAGGTCACGCTCCGGCAGGGTGGCACGGCGCTCGCCGGCCCGGATGCTGTAGACAAAGCGGTCCGGCTGAACGCTGCGGCCGGCGTCAGGCGCAGCAGCGCCCGGCAGTTCGTCCCAGGGGCAGGCCTCCACGAGGCTCAGCCACTGGTTCCGGTCATCCGGGGTGACCGCCTCCACGCTCCAGACGCGCTCGATGCCGGCGATGCCGCCGCTGCGCTGGACGGTGATTTTCACGGGCGTATTTCCGCTGTTAGGGTCACGGTGCGGGTCCTAGGGGCAGTCTTTCGGTTACAGCCTCACTTTGACAGTGTCCCACGCCTGCCGGACGGCGTCATGCTCTGCGGAATCCGCGCCATAGAGATCCTTCGCGGACGCCGCGGTGGCCTTGGCGAAGGCACTGAAGGTCGCGGCGGCGGCCAGCGTTCCGCCTGTCAGGGTGTCATACCAGATCCGCCCCGGCGTCTCCCACGCGTTGCCGCCCAGCGCACTGGCGACCAGGTAGAAGGCGCGGTTGGGAATGCCTGAGTTCAAGTGCACGCCGCCGTTATCGGCGCTGGTGTGGACATAGGAATCCATCGAGTCCGGCTGCGGATCCTTACCGAGCACGTCGTCGTCGTACGCGGTTCCGGGAGCCTTCATGGAGCGCAGGGCCTGGCCCTGCACCTGGTCCGTGAACAGGCCCTCCCCGATCAGCCAGCTGGCCTCGGACGCAGACTGGCGCTTCACGTACTGCTCCACCAGGGCGCCAAAGACATCCGACAGGGACTCGTTGAGGGCGCCGGCCTGGTTGCGGTAGGCGAGTCCGGCGGAGAACTGGGTGACGCCGTGCGCGAGCTCATGGCCGATCACGCTCAGTGACGCCGTAAAGCGGTTGAAGACGTCGCCGTCGCCGTCCCCGAAGACCATCTGCCGGCCGTCCCAGAACGCGTTGTCGTAGCGCTGGCCGAAGTGCACCGTGGCGTCCAGGGGAAGCCCGTTGCCGTCGATGGAGTTGCGCCCGAATGCCTCCGCATAGAGGCGGTGCGTGCTGCCCAGGCCGTCATAGGCCTCATCCGCGGCAGGATCACCGGAGGCGGGTTCGCCCTCCTTGCGCACCAGGACGCCCGGCAGGTTTTCCGAGCCCTTCGCGTCGTACACCGTCCGCTGCGGCGGGCCGGGCGTAAGCTGCCGCAGCCCCGGGGGCACGGCCGGTGCCGGTGCCGAACGGGACGCCTGAAAACTCTTGACGTGCTGCAGGGCTTCCCTGGCGGCGCGGGCTGCTGCCTGCAGACGCGGTTCGGAGTGTTGCGCGGCAAGCCGGCGCAACAGGTAGGGAGGAATGATGGAGCAGTACATGTGAGACCCCTTTGCTTCTGCCGATGCGAACAGCCTACGAGGGGGCACCGACATTTGGCAGGGGGATTTGATCAGTTTGGGGCGCATCGGTTGCTGCCGGGCGGATACGGTAGGCCAATGGCCGAAACCGAGAAGCGCAAGAAATCCAGCTCCACCCTGCTGACCGTCATCATCGCCTTCGTAGCGAATATCCTCGTCGCGACGGCGAAGTCGGTGGCGGCGTTCATCACCGGATCGGCGTCGATGACCGCCGAGGCGGCGCACTCCTGGGCGGACACCGGAAACCAGGTGTTCTTGTTCTTCGCGGAGCGCCGGTCGGTCAAACCGCGGGACAAGAGCCACCCGATGGGTTACGGACGGGAAGCCTACGTCTGGTCAATGTTTGCGGCGTTCGGGCTCTTCACCGCCGGAGCGGTGGTGTCCATCATGCACGGCATCCAGCAGATTATCGAGCCGGAGCCGGCGACCGACTTCGCCGTGGCGTACTGGGTGCTGGGCGCGGCCTTCGTCTTCGAAGGCATCTCCTTCATCCAGGCTTTCCGTCAAACCCGGAAGGCGGCCCACGAGCTTGAACGGCACACCCTCGAGCAGGTCCTGATCAGCTCCGACCCGACCCTGCGCGCCGTCTTCGCCGAAGACGCCGCAGCCCTGATTGGCCTCGTCGTGGCGTTCGCGGGCGTGTTCCTGCACCAAGTCACCGGCTCTGCGCTGCCGGATGCCATCGGGTCCATCATTGTCGGCGTGCTGCTCGCCGTCGTCGCCGTCGTACTCATCGACCGCAACCGGCGCTTCCTAGTCGGCCAGGGCGTCACCCCGGACATTGAACGCTCCATGGCCCGCCGGGTGCTGGAGCACCGGGACATCGCCCGGCTCACCTACCTCCACCTGGAGTTCGTCGGCCCCCGCAAGCTGTACCTCGTTGCCGCAGTGGACCTGCAGGGCGACCACCCGGAACACGAAGCGGCCGTGGCCCTGCGCCGGGTGGAGCGCGAGCTGGAGGACCACGAAACGGTGGAGGAGGCCGTGCTGACGTTGTCCACCCCGGATGAAGCCACATTGGACTTCGAGTCGGAGGACAGCTCTGTCCGTCCTTCCTGAGGTGGCGTCCGCCGCCCCCGCAGGGCATGCAAAAACCCCGCCGTTTCACTGAAACGGCGGGGTTTTGGCTGTGCCCTCGATTGGAATCGAACCAACGACCTTCTGCTCCGGAGGCAGACGCTCTATCCCCTGAGCTACGAGGGCAATCAGGGATCCTGCCGTTACCGGCGGGACGTCCTAGAGCTTAGCAGGAAGGTGGGGTCCAAAGGAAAATCGCCGGTCCGTGAGAGCCGGCGGCTGTGCCGGCCCGGTGCTGCCGGCAGCCCGCAAATGCTCTTGTGCGGCAGGTCAGAGTGGATGGAATCGGACGGTATCTTTGAGGAGTCGTCGAATGGATCGGCGCGGGCTTTGGGAGGACGTGCACGTGGCACCGCTAATCGCCGACGGCGGCAAGGCGAGCGTTGAACTGCTCGACGACGGTTACCTGCATCTGCACTGGCAGCCCGGTGCCCACATCCAGATCGAAGACGCCCATGCGGCGATGGCCACAGTGAATGAAGTCTGCGGCCAGAAGCAGTACCCCATGCTCGTTGACATGGCATCAGTGGCTTCCGTCAGCCGGGCAGCCAGGGGCGTGTGGTCCATTCCCTGCAGCGCTTCCCGCATTGCGCTGCTGGGCAAGTCCCCCGTGGACCGGGTGCTTGCGAACTTTTTTCTAGGGGTGCACATCCCGCCGTGCCCGACGCGCTTCTTCACGTCCCGCAATGAGGCCCTGGACTGGCTCGACGCAGATGGATGAGGCCCCGGACCCCCGGCTGCAGCTGCTCGTCGACGGCGTCGTCCGGCTGGCAGCCGGTGAACTGGATGCGCGGATTCAGCCCTCGGAACGGCGGGACGATATTGACGCGGTCATCACGGGTGTGAACCTGCTGGCCGAAGAACTGGGCCATATTTACACCGACCTGGAAGAAAGGGTCGCGGCCCGGACCGCGATGCTGCGGCGCACGCAGGTCGAGCTGGAACAGATGGCCAAGACGGACGCTTTGACGGGTCTTGCGAACAGGACCCTGCTGAAGGAACGGATCCGGGACGCACTCGACGCCTGCACCCACGGGCCGGCCGCTCCGGCCGTGGTGCTCCTGGATCTTGACTCGTTCAAGGTCATAAATGACACCCTGGGCCACAGCGCCGGCGACGACGCCCTGGTGGAGGTCGCCAACCGGCTGCGCGCGGCCGTCAGGGAGACCGATACGGTCGCGCGCCTGGGCGGCGACGAATTCGCGATCCTCATCACCGAGGCCACCGAGGAAGAAATCCTTCAGGTTGCCCATCGTGCCTCGGAGTCGCTGCGGGACAGTGTGCGTATCGGCACAGAAACGGTGTGGGCCATGGCCAGCATGGGAGTGTGCATCGGAGCGCCCGGGTATCCGGCGGAAGCGCTGATGCGCGATGCCGACATCGCCATGTATCAAGCCAAGGCGCAGGGCCGGAACAACGTTCAGCTCTTCCACCCGGACATGCTCGAGGCCGTACGTGAACGATCACGCACGACGGCGGAACTGGGCACCGCAGTCGCCAACGAAGAGCTCGCTCTGCTGTACCAGCCGGTGGTCGACATGGCTTCGGGTGAAGTCGTGGGCATGGAAGCGCTGGTCCGCTGGAACCACCCGGTCCGCGGCACCGTCCTGCCTGACAGCTTCATCGCGATCGCGGAGGAAACGGGCCTCATCTATGAGCTGGGACGTTGGGTGCTGCATGAAGGCATCCGCCAACTCAACTGCTGGAGCCAGGCGGTCCCGGACCGCGCGGACTTTTGCCTTCACATCAATCTCTCTGCCGCTGAACTGCTGCGCAATGATCTGCTGGAGGACATCCAGAGCACCCTGGCCGCGCACGGCGTCGAACCGCGACGCCTGGTCCTGGAGATCACCGAGACCGTGCTGATGACCAGGGGTACCGGGGAGCAGCAGGTCCTGATGAAGCTGCGCGAGCTCGGTGTCGGGCTGCAAATCGACGACTTCGGAACCGGATACTCATCCATCAGCTACCTCGGCTCCATTCCTGCTGAGACCGTCAAAGTGGACCAGTCCCTCATCAGGAACATGGGCACCGATGCCCAGCAGCAACGATTCGTCTCCGCCGTGCTGCAGCTGATTTCGGCTGCCGGGCTGAACGCGATCGTGGAAGGAATTGAAACGGCCGACCAGGCCGACCAGCTGCGGGACATGGGCTGCCTCTACGGGCAGGGTTACCATTTTTCCCGCCCGCTGGCTCCCACGGAAGCACTGGATTATCTGCGCGGCTCGGCACCGCGTCGGTAAGGTTGGGGCATGTCGAATCTTTGGGAGCAGATGCAGCTTGTGCCTTCGGTGGTGCGCTTTGCATCGCGGGCACCGAAGGACCCGGACGTGGCCTGGGAGGGGTACTGGCGCGGGGTGCGCTCCACCGGACGATCCGGCGACGTGCTGTGGGACGCCGGCGCCCAGAGGGAGCGGGCCCAGTACGCTGAGCAACTCCTGGCCCACTTCGATCCCGCTCTTCCGGTGGTGGATGTCGGCTGCGGCAACGGAACCCACACCCGCTGGCTTGCCGGTCTGTTTCCCAGCGTGCTCGGCGTCGATGTGTCAGCCGGTGCCATCGACCGGGCCCGGCAGGAAAGCGAAGACGTCCCCAACGCCGACTATGCGGTCCTGGACGCTACCGCCGGGGACGCAGGGACACTCCTTGCGGAGCGGCTCGGGCAGGCCAACGTCTTTGTCCGGGGAGTCTTCCACGTCCTGAAACCGAACAGGCAGAAAGCCCTGGCGGCTAACCTGCACACCGTCGTCGGCAGCGGGGGCAACGTTTTCCTGGCCGAAACCAATTTCCGTGGCAACAGCCTCGGTTACCTGGCGGAACTCGGAGCGACCCGCGCGCATATGCCCCGCCAACTGCAGCGCGCCCTCGAACACCTGCCACGGCCAGGGCATTTCGGGCCGCAGGAACGCGCCCGCCATTTCCCAGCCGCGAGCTGGCGGCTGGTAGTCGACGGGCCGGCGAAGATCGAGGTAGTTCCTATGGACGGCACCGGCAACCCGCAGCACGTCCCGGGGTACTTCGCCGTCATGGCAGGCGCGGACTGAAAACCGATGCTGCCGGCCACCGGTAGGCTTGAACTGTGACCCCAGAACAACTCTCCCTCGCCATATCCGCCTGCCTCAAGGACGCCGTCGCCGCCGGTGACATCGCCCTGGCCGCTACCGACATTCCGGACGCGGTGCGCGTGGAGCGGCCCAAGAACAGGGAACACGGGGACTGGGCCACCAACATCGCGTTGCAGCTCGCCAAGCCGGCCGGCGTCAACCCGCGGCAGTTCGCCGGCGTCCTGGGCAACCGGCTGACAGCGATCGACGGCGTCTCCGCTGTTGACATCGCCGGGCCGGGCTTCCTGAACATCACCGTCGACGCTGCCGCCGCGGGCGCGCTCGCCAAGGCGATCGTCGAGGCCGGGCCCGCGTACGGGACCAACACCGCGCTCGCAGGCCGCACGGTCAACATGGAGTTCGTCTCCGCCAATCCCACCGGGCCGCTGCACATCGGCCACACCCGCTGGGCCGCCCTCGGCGACTCGATCGCCAGGGTGCTCCGGGCGTCGGGCGCGGACGTCACGGCCGAGTACTACGTCAACGACGCCGGTTCCCAGATGGACGTCTTCGCGCACTCCGTGCTCTCCCGGCTGCACGGCCGCGGCGTTCCGGAGGGCGGTTACCCGGGGGAGTACATCGCCGATCTCGGCCACGAAGTCCTGACCCAGCACCCCGACATCCGGGAACTCACCGACGTGGCGGCCCTGCCCGTGATCCGCGGCGCCGCCTACAAGGCGCAGCTGCAGGACATCAAGCGCACGCTCGCTGACTTCGGCGTGGAGTTCGACGTCTTCTTCTCGGAGCAGGAGCTGCACGACGCCGGAGCTATCGAAAGCGCCGTCGCCCGGCTGCGGGAACAGGGCCACGTCTACGATGACGGCGGCGCCGTCTGGCTGCGCACCACCGACTTCGGGGATGACAAAGACCGCGTCATGATCCGCGCCAACGGGGAACCGACGTACTTCGCCGCCGACGCCGCGTACTACCTGTCCAAAAAGGACCGCGGCTTCACCGAGAAGATCTATCTGCTCGGCGCCGACCACCACGGCTACATCAACCGGCTGAAGGCCATCGCGGCCGCGGCCGGTGACGATCCCGAGGTCAACATCGAGGTGCTGATCGGCCAGCTCGTCTCCGTCAACGGCGCCAAGCTGTCCAAGCGGGCCGGGAACATCATCGAGCTCAAGGACCTGATTTCCTGGTTGGGCAAGGACGCCGTGCGGTACTCGCTGGCGCGCTTCCCGGCCGATTCGCCGCTGACCCTGGATCCGGAGCTGCTGAAGAAGCACAGCAATGAGAACCCGGTGTTTTATGTCCAGTATGCGCACGCCCGCTCCCGCGGCGCGGCCCGCAACGCAGTGGCCGCGGGCGTCGAGCGCCGCGTTGATGGCAGCGACCGGTTCGACGCCGCGCTGCTGGACCACGCGACCGAAAACGAGCTGCTCTCGCACTTGGGCAGCTACCCGTCGATTGTGGCAAGGGCCGCCGAACTGCGTGAGCCACACCGGGTTGCCCGCCACCTGGAAGTCATCGCCGGCGCCTACCACCGCTGGTACGACGCTTGCCGCGTCGCGCCGCTGGGCGATGAAGCCATCACCGACCTGAACCGCACCCGGTTGTGGCTCAATGACGCCACCAGCCAGGTGCTGGCCAACGGACTCGAACTGCTGGGCGTTTCGGCGCCGGAACGGATGTGAACGCCATGACCACCAACCCGAACATCAGCGCCGCGGCGTCCCCGCTCGCGCCGGACTGGCTGGAGGTTCCCGCTGACCTGAACGTGCTGCATGAACCGATGTGGGCTGCCGGAGTGGCGCGCGACGGCAGCGGCGAACTCGCCCTCGACGGTATCCCGGTCAGCGAACTGCAGCAGCGGTTCGGGACGCCGCTGTTCGTGATGAGCGAGACCGACTTCCGGGCCCGCGCCAGGGCGTTCCAGGACGCTTTTAACGAGGCGTTCGCCGACATCTGCGGGGGAGTGGACGTCTACTATGCTGGAAAATCCTTCCTGTGCACCGCCGTCGTCCGGTGGGTCGAGGAGGAAGGGCTCCGGCTCGACACCGCCTCCGGCGGAGAGCTCGCCGTTGCCGCCCGCGCCGGCATTCCCGGCGCCGCCGTCGCCCTGCACGGCAACAACAAGTCCGACGGCGAAATCCACCGCGCCCTCGACATGAAGCTCGGCCGGATTGTCGTCGACAGCCTGGCTGAACTGGAACGTGTCGCAGCGATCGCCGCGCACCGCGGCGACACAGCGAAAGTCATGCTGCGGCTGACCCCCGGCGTGCACGCGCACACCCACGAATTCATCGCCACCGCGCACGAGGACCAGAAGTTCGGGCTTTCGATGGCCGGTGACTCCACCGACCAGGCAGGGCTGTCCGCTGCGGAAGAGGCCGTGGCGGCCGCCGCCGGCCACGACAGCATCGAACTGCTGGGCCTGCACTGCCACATCGGCTCGCAGATCTTCGAACCCGACGGCTTCGCGCTTGCCGCCGAAAAACTGCTCGACTTCCTGGCCGCGATGCAGGCGAAGTACTCGATTGTGCTGCCCGAGCTGGACCTGGGCGGCGGTTACGGCATCGCGTACACGCCGGCGGACACCCCCCGCCCGCCGGCGGTAATCGCCCAGGCAATGGCCGCCGTCGTCCGCGCCAAGGTGGCCGAACTCGGCATCACCGCGCCGCGGATCTCGATCGAGCCGGGCCGGGCGATCGTAGGTCCGAGTGCGTTCACGCTCTACGAAGTCGGCACGTGCAAGACGGTGCGGGTGGACGCACCAGAGCCGGCTCAGGAAAACGTTACGTATCCCCGTCGCTATGTGTCAGTGGACGGCGGGATGAGCGATAACGCCCGTCCGGTGCTGTACGACGCGGATTACTCGGCAATTCTCGCCTCCCGCGCGTCAGGGGCGGCCCCGCAGCTGTCCCGAGTGGTGGGCAAACATTGCGAGAGCGGCGACATAGTTGTTAGAGATGTATATCTGCCCGAGGACGTGGCAGCCGGTGATCTGCTCGCTGTACCGGGGACCGGCGCCTACTGCTGGGCCCTGTCAAGCAACTACAACTATCTGGCCCGGCCGGGCGTTGTCGCGGTACGCGATGGATCAGCCCGGCTCATTGTCCGCGGGGAGACAGAACAAGATCTGCTGAACCGCGACATGGGAGTCTGAATGACGGAAATGCGAACCCTGAAGGTGGCCCTGCTGGGCTGTGGCAACGTCGGGGCCCAGGTTGCGCGGATTTTGATTGACGACGCCGACGCCCTCGCCGCCCGCACCGGGGCCCGCCTTGAACTGGGCGGCATTGCCGTGCGCAACCTGGACGCACCGCGCGACGCCGAACTGCCGCGCGAGCTCTTCACCACTGACGCCGACGCCCTGGTCAAGGACGCGGACCTGGTGATTGAGCTGATGGGCGGCATTGAGCCGGCCCGCACGCTGATCCTCAGCGCGGTCCGGAACGGCGCCTCGGTGGTGACCGGCAACAAGGCCCTGCTGGCCCAGGACGGACCGACGCTCTACGAGGAGGCCGACAAGGCCGGCGTGCAGCTGTCCTACGAGGCTGCCGTGGCCGGCGCGATTCCGATCCTGCGCCCGATCCGCGACAGCCTCTCCGGGGACCGGATCACCCGGGTACTGGGCATCGTCAACGGCACCACCAACTTCATCCTGGACCAGATGGACAGCACCGGGGCGCAGTTCGCGGACGCCCTCGCCGAGGCCCAGCGGCTCGGCTTCGCCGAAGCGGACCCCACTGCCGACGTCGAAGGCCACGACGCCGCCGCGAAGGCAGCGATCCTAGCCTCGCTGTCCTTCCATACCCGGTTCGCGCTCGAAGATGTCTACTGTGAAGGCATCCGCTCCGTCACGGCCGCTGATATCGCCGCCGCCAAGGACGCCGGCTTCGTCATCAAGCTGCTCGCGATCGCCGAGAAGCTAAGCGACACAGGCACGGACGCCGAGGGCAAGGACGGCGTGTCCGTCCGCGTGCACCCCACCCTGCTTCCCCGCGAACACCCGCTGGCCGCAGTGCACGGTGCGTTCAATGCCGTGTTCATCGAAGCGGAGAACGCCGGTGAGCTGATGTTCTACGGACAGGGCGCCGGCGGCACCCCGACCGCATCGGCCGTGCTGGGGGACCTGGTTTCGGCAGCCCGGCGGATCGTCCTGGGCGGTCCGGGGCGCACCGAGACGACCACCGGGCATGTCCCCGCACTGCCCATCGAAGCGGCCATCACCAGTTACTACATCGGCCTCGACGTAGCGGACCAGCCCGGCGTGCTGGCCCGGATCGCGCAGCTCTTCGCCGAGCACGGCGTCTCCATCGAGATCATGCGGCAGACCGTGCACCGGGAGTCCGGAGCCGAAGCCGAGTCCGCGGAACTGCGGATCATCACCCACCGCGCCAGCGAAGGCGCACTGGCAGCAACCGTGCGGGCCGTGAAGGGCCTGGACGTCATCAATTCCGTCACATCCGTCCTGCGGGTAGAAGGAGTCTAAGTGGCTCACCAATGGCGCGGAGTCATCCGCGAATATGCTGACCGCTTGCCGGTCACCGAGGCCACCAAGGTCATCAGCCTGGGCGAGGGCGGTACCCCGCTCGTGCACGCGCAGAAGCTTTCCGAACTCACCGGCTGCACCGTCTACCTCAAGGTCGAGGGCATGAATCCGACCGGTTCGTTCAAGGACCGCGGCATGACCATGGCCATGACCGCAGCGGTCGCCTCCGGTGCCAAGGCAGTGGTGTGCGCCTCCACCGGCAACACCTCCGCCTCCGCAGCCGCGTACGCCACCTCGGCCGGGCTGCAGTGCGCCGTGCTGGTGCCGGAAGGCAAAATCTCGATGGGCAAACTCAGCCAGGCGATCGCGCACGGGGCAACCCTGCTGCAGGTCGACGGCAACTTCGACGACTGCCTGGACATCGCCCGCAAGCTGGGGGAGTCCTACCCGGTGTTCCTGGTGAACTCGGTCAACCCGGCACGGATCGAGGGCCAGAAGACCGGGGCCTTCGAGGTAGTCGATGCGCTCGGCGACGCCCCGGACATCCACGTGCTGCCTGTCGGCAACGCCGGCAATATCAGCGCGTACTGGAAGGGGTACAAGGAGTACGCGGCGCCCTTTGAGTCGCCCACCGCCGGGCAGCTCGCCGCCGTCGCGACCAAGACCCCGGTGATGTGGGGCTTCCAGGCCGCGGGAGCCGCCCCCTTCGTTGCGGGCCACCCGATCACCGAGCCGGACACCATCGCCACCGCCATCCGGATTGGCAACCCGGCTTCCTGGGACACCGCCGTCGCGGCCCGGGACGAATCCGGCGGTGTGATCGAGGCCGTCACGGACGAGGAAATCCTCTCCGCGCACCGCTGGCTCTCTGCCCGGGAAGGCGTCTTCGTGGAGCCGGGCTCCGCCGCCGGCGTCGCCGGGCTCATCAAGAAGCACGCCGCCGGCGAGGTTCCCGCGGGCAAGACCATCGTCATTACCGTCACCGGGCACGGCCTCAAGGATCCGCAGTGGGCCCTTCGGACCGAGGACGGCAGCGATGTGCAGCCGGTGAAGGTCGCCAACGACGTCGTCACGGTGGCCGCAGAGCTGGGACTGGAAGAAAAATAGCCGTGGAAACCACCCTCACCGTCCCGGCAGAATTCCCTGCCGACACGCCGGCGGTCCCGGCCGGGCAAATGGTCACCGTCCGGGTGCCGGCGACCACCGCCAATCTGGGCCCCGGCTATGACAGCCTGGGGCTGGCGCTGTCGCTGTACGACACGCTGACCGTGGAGACCCTTGAAAGCGGCGAACTGGAATTCGACCTGAGCGGCGAGGGCGCGGACACGCTGCCCCGGGACGCGAGCCACCTGGTGGCCAGGGCACTCACCGAGGCGCTGCATCTGTTGGGCTTCCGGCACGAGGGGCTGCGGATCACCGCGGACAACGTCAACCCGCACGGGCGCGGCCTGGGGTCCTCGGCCGCCGCCGTCGTGGCCGCCGCCACCGCGGCGAATGCGCTGGTTCCGGCGGAGGCCCGGCGCGGCAAGGACTGGATCCTGCAATTCACGTCCCAGCTGGAAGGCCACCCGGACAACGTTGCACCCGCCATTTTCGGCGGACTGGCGCTGTCCTGGCAGGACAGTGACCAGTACAGCAGCACCCGCGCGACAGTCCATGCCGGCGTCGTGCCCGTGGTTGCTGTGCCGGACTTCGAACTCTCCACCGAGGCTGCCCGGGCGCTGCTGCCGGCTTCCGTAGGCCACCACGCCGCGGCCATGAACTCGGGCCGCGCGGCGTTGCTGATCCATGCCCTCACGCAGCAACCTGAATTCCTGCTGCCGGGAACCGAGGACTACCTGCACCAGAGTTACCGGGCCCAGGCGATGCGGCCCAGCGCCGATCTGATCGCGGCCCTGCGGGGCGCCGGCCACGCCGCCGTCGTCTCCGGTGCGGGACCCACCGTGCTGGTGCTGGCCGCGAGCGAAAGGGAAGCAGCCGACGTGGCGGAATTCATCGGTGCCTTCACGGCGGCCAACACGCCGGACGTTGCTTGGCGTGTGATGGCGCTAACCGTGGACACTGAAGGTGCTAAAGTGGAAGTGCACCGGCGGTAATCACGCAAGCTTTCTCTAAGACCGCGATGTTGGCCCAGTTGCCCACTCTCATCTTTCACTGCGCAATATTTTCCGGTGCCACCTGCTAACGGTCTGACGCGGGTAGCTACAGAATTCCTCTGTACCCCAGAAGTGTCAGCCGGCCGTCCCGCAAATTTGGGGGCGTGACCTGGTGCAGCAGTAACCGGCCCTGCTGGCCGAAATCACACCGGCAAGGCTGCAAATCCCGGCTGCAGATCTGAACTGCAGCCCAGATCAAATCACCGCGTCCAGCTCCTAGCCTGGACGCCGTCGAGGGGGAAGGATCCTTCGTGACCGAAACCACTGAGCTGTCTTCAGCTGTGGACACATCATCTTCTGCTGCCGCCACGGCAGCACCCGCCAAGAGCAGCGGCCTCGCCGGCCTCAAGCTCGCCCAGCTCCAGGCTCTGGCCAGCCAGTTGGGGATTTCCGGGGGCTCCCGGATGCGCAAGGGCGATCTGGTGACCGCCATCTCGGCCCACCGTGCCGGTACTCCGGTCAGCAAGGCTCCGGCCCGCGCTGAAAAGGCTACTGACAACGGCACCGTGGCTCACGCCGCAGCTCCGGCCGCCGCGCCCGCAGCCGCTGAAGGCGAGGCTCCGGCCCAGGAAAACCCGCGCGCCCGGACCCGGGGCCGCAGCCGCCGTGCCGGCAGCGACGGCGTCGTCAGCACCTCGGGCGCCGAGGCGCCGGCCGCAGCGCCGGTGGAGGCACCGACCGCCGCCGTGTCGTCGGAGGCACCGGCCGCTCCGGCCGAGCAGGGCACCGAAAGCAGCGACCGCACCCGCCAGCCGCGGACCCGCAACCGCCGCCGCGGCGAGGCCGCAGGACAGGGCGGAGTGCAGGGCGAAAACGCTGCCGCACCCGCCAGCGAAGCGCCGGCTGCCGAGCAGGCCTCCGGCGAGCAGCGCCAGGAGCGCCAGTCCGAGCAGGCCAGCGAAGACGGCCAGCGCCGCGAGAACACCCGCGGCCGCGGCAACCGTGAGGACAACCGCGGCAATCGCGAGGACAACCGCGACAACGCTTCCGGGAGCCGCGACAACAACCGCGACTCCAACCGCGACAACGATGACAACGACGGCGGAAGCCGCCGCAACCGTCGTAACCGCCGGGACCGCAACGACCGCAATGACCGCTCCGGCGGCCAGGACAACCGCGACAGCGGCTCACGCAACGACCGCTTCCGCGACCGCAACGAACGCCGCCGCGGCCGCTCGCAGGGACCGGACGTCGACGACGTCGAGGTCACCGAGGACGACGTCCTGCTGCCGGTCGCGGGCATCCTGGACGTGCTGGAAAACTACGCGTTCATCCGCACTTCCGGTTACCTGCCGGGCCCGAATGACGTTTACGTGTCCCTCGCCCAGGTCAAGAAGTACAACCTGCGCAAGGGTGACGCCGTCGTCGGTGCGATCCGCGCCCCCCGTGAAGGCGAAGACCGCAGCCAGCAGTCCGCCCGCCAGAAGTTCAACGCCCTGGTCCGGGTCACCTCGGTCAACGGCAAGACCGCCGAGGAACTCAAGGACCGCGTTGAGTTCGCGAAACTTGTTCCGCTGTACCCCTCCGAGCGCCTGCGCCTCGAGACGGACCCGAAGAAAATCGGTCCGCGCGTTATCGACCTGGTGGCCCCCATCGGCAAGGGCCAGCGCGGCCTGATCGTCTCCCCGCCGAAGGCCGGCAAGACGCTCATCCTGCAGTCCATCGCCAACGCCATCACCACCAACAATCCTGAGGTCCACCTCATGATGGTGCTCGTTGACGAACGTCCCGAAGAAGTCACGGACATGCAGCGCACCGTCAAGGGCGAGGTCATTGCCTCGACCTTCGACCGTCCCGCCGACGACCACACCACCGTGGCCGAACTGTCCATCGAGCGCGCCAAGCGCCTGGTGGAAATGGGCATGGATGTCGTGGTGCTGCTGGACTCGATGACCCGCTTGGGCCGTGCCTACAACCTGGCCGCACCCGCCTCCGGACGCATCCTGTCCGGCGGCGTCGATTCCGCCGCGCTGTACCCGCCGAAGCGCTTCTTCGGTGCAGCCCGCAACATCGAAAACGGCGGCTCGCTCACCATCCTGGCCACCGCGCTCGTTGAGACCGGCTCCAAGATGGACGAGGTCATCTTCGAAGAGTTCAAGGGCACCGGCAACATGGAACTGCGCCTGTCCCGCCAGCTCGCGGACAAGCGCATCTTCCCGGCCGTGGACGTCAACGCGTCCGGCACCCGCCGCGAGGAGAACCTGCTTTCGCCCGAGGAAGTCAAGATCATGTGGAAGCTGCGCCGCGTCCTCTCGGGACTCGAAACGCAGCAGAGCCTTGAGCTGCTGACCAACAAGATCCGGGAGACCCAGAGCAACGTCGAGTTCCTCATGCAGGTGCAGAAGACGACGCTTGGTGCGAAGTCCGATAACGACAAGTAGCTGAGTTGAGGGGCGGGCGCCGTCGCATATTTTTGCCGGCCCCGCCCCTTCGCGTTGCTGCTGACGTACTGCGTACGCCAGCAGCAACGCTCCGACAGGCCCGATGCCACTCCCGGGGCGGAACATCCGCGCGGCAGTTACGGGGCTCGCTCACCGTGGCGCGCCGATTCTTGCGCCTGATTTAAACTGGGTGCAGAACGAAAGAGGTTTGAAAATGTTTGAGTCCGTACAGGGGCTGTTGGATGAGCATGCTGCTATTCAGGCGCAGCTTGGGGATCCTGCTGTTTATGCTGACCAGAAGCTGGCCCGGAAGTTGGGGCGGCGTTCGGCGCAGTTGAACGGCATTGTGGAGGCCTACCACCGCTGGGAGGCCATCAGCGACGACCTGTCGGCTGCGAAGGAAATGGCCGGTGAGGATCCTGAGTTCGCGGCGGAGGTGCCGGAGCTTGAGGCGGCCCTGGACACGGCTGCGGCCAGGCTGCGCCGGCTGCTCATTCCGCGTGACCCGGACGATGCCCGCAATGTGATCCTGGAGGTCAAGGGTGGTGAAGGCGGGGACGAAGCTGCCCTGTTCGCCGGCGACCTGCTGCGGATGTACACCCGGTACGCGGAATCCCGCGGCTGGAAGACCGAGCTGATCTCGGCCACCGAATCGGACCTCGGCGGTTACAAGGACGTCCAGATGGCCGTGAAGGGCAGCTCCAACGATCCTGCCGAGGGCGTCTACGCACGGCTGAAGTTCGAAGGCGGCGTACACCGGGTGCAGCGCGTCCCCGTGACGGAGTCGCAGGGCCGCATCCACACCTCCGCCGCCGGCGTGCTGGTGCTCCCCGAAGTGGATGAGCCCGAAGAACTCGAGATCAACCAGAACGATCTCAAGATCGACGTCTACCGTTCCTCCGGTCCCGGCGGCCAGTCTGTGAACACCACCGACTCGGCCGTGCGCATCACCCACCTTCCCACCGGGATCGTCGTGGCGATGCAGAACGAGAAGTCCCAGCTGCAGAACCGTGAGGCCGGCATGCGCGTGCTGCGCGCCCGCATCCTCGCCCACCAGCAGGAGCAGATCGACGCCGAGAACTCGGCCCAGCGCAAATCGCAGATCCGCACCATGGACCGCTCCGAGCGCATCCGCACCTACAACTACCCGGAAAACCGGATCGCGGACCACCGCACCGGCTACAAGGCGTACAACCTGGACCAGGTCATGAACGGGGACTTGGAACCGGTGATCCAGTCCGCGATCGAGATGGACGAGCAGGCCCGCCTCGACGCCATCGGCGACTAGTACGGACCGGGCGCCTGATGACTTCTGACGCTGTGCCGAGCCTTGCCGAAGCCGTCCGGAAGGCGACGGCCCTGCTGGCCGCCGCCGGCGTCCCGAGCCCCAAGGTCGACGCCGAGCTCCTCGCCGGTCACCTGCTCGGCGTCGGGCCCGGCCGGGTCCGCGCCCTGGTGCTCGGCGACTCGCCGGCGCCGGAAGGCTACGCCGAACTCGTGGCGGAGCGCGCGCAGCGCATCCCGCTGCAGCACATCACCGGCGTGGCGCACTTCCGCTACCTCGAACTGGCGGTGGGCCCCGGAGTCTTCATCCCGCGGCCGGAAACCGAGTCTGTGGTGCAACTCGTGATCGACTGGCTTCAGGACCGGAAGTTGGCACGGCCCAAGGTGGTGGACCTCGGGACCGGCTCCGGGGCGATCGCCGGCTCGATCGCCCACGAGGTCCCCGATGCCGAAGTCCACGCCGTGGAGTTCAGCGAGTTCGCCCACGCCTGGGCGGCCAAGAACCTGCTGCCGCTCGGCGTCCGCCTGGTGCGCGGGGACCTCCGCAATGCGCTGCCCGAACACAACGGCAGTTTCGACGTCGTCGTCTCCAATCCGCCCTACATTCCCGCCGAAGCGGTCCCCAACGAGCCCGAAGTGGCACTGCACGACCCGCCCGAGGCCCTCTACGGCGGGGGAGCGGACGGCATGGAACTGCCGACGGCGGCGGCCGCCTCGGCGGCCCGTCTGCTGGTGCCCGGCGGATACTTTGTGATGGAGCACGCCGAGGTCCAGTCCGGGTGGGTTGCCGCGATGCTGGAGCGCTCCGGCCACTGGTCCGGCATCGCCACGCACCGGGACCTCAACGGACGGGATCGCGCCACCACCGCCGTGCTCAAACCGGCCGACGCCGACAGCGACGATGGGCCGGCAGGAACGATAGCTTCGACAGGAATGGCAGGATGGTCCAGTGACGACTAGCTACGATTGCACAGACGCAGGCCAGCGTGCCGCCGGGCTCGAACACGCCCAGCGGGCCATCCGGGAACAGAAATGCGTGGTCCTTCCCACCGACACCGTCTACGGCATCGGCGCGGATGCCTTCTCGCCGCAGGCCGTGACCCTGCTGCTCGCGGCCAAGGGACGCAGCCGCCAGATGCCGCCGCCGGTGCTGATCCCTCGGCTCAACGCCCTCGACGGCCTGGCCACCGACGTCCCGGCCGAGGCCCGCCGGCTGGCCGAGGCATTCTGGCCCGGCGGACTGACGCTGATCCTGCACGCCCAGCCTTCCCTTGACTGGGACCTGGGCGAGACCAAGGGAACGGTGGCGCTGCGCCTGCCGGCCGACGACGTCGCCCAGGACCTCCTCACGCTCACCGGCCCGCTGGCCGTGTCCTCCGCCAACCGCACCGGCCAGGCAGCCGCGCAGAGCGCCGCCGAAGCCGAGGCCCAGCTGGCCGAATCGGTGGAGGTCTACCTGGAGGACGGCCACCGGCCGCTGGAAGGCGACGGCGCCGCGCCGTCCACCATCATCGACGCCACGGCCCTGCCGCTGCGCGTGGTCCGCCAGGGGGCCATCAGCCTCGAACGGCTGCGCGAAGTGGTGCCCGGCGTGCTCGGCGCCGGCGAAGAACCGGCCGCCGCCCCCGAAGAACCGGCCACCGCCCCCGACGATTCCCCGGAGAACTAGATGCAGCCCAAAGTCGCCGTCGCGGCCGTCACCTTTGACCGCCACGAGGAACTCGCCCTGCTCCTGAAGGGACTGGCCGCGCAGACCGCACCGATCCACTCGGTCGCCCTCGTGGATTCCGGCACCGTTCCGGCCACCGACGTGGTCAGCGCGCACGGAGCGGAGAACATCAACTACCTGCGGTCGGAGGCCAACCTCGGCGGTGCCGGCGGCTTCGCCTACGCGATCCTGGCCGCCATGGCCAGCGGCGCCGAGTGGATCTGGATGATGGACGACGACGGCCACCCCGAGGACGCCAGCTGCCTGGCGGAACTGCTCAAGACGGCCGAGGAGCACCAGCTCGACATTGTCAGCCCCCTGGTCGCCGCCACCGCCGACCCGAACCGGCTCTCCTTCAACTTCCGGATCAACGGTCTGCTCACCAACGACCGGTCCCGGCTGGCGCCGATGGGCTACCTCCCGGACATGGTGCACTTCTTCAACGGCGCCCTGATCCGCACCGAAGTTTTCTACCAGGTCGGCATCCCGGACGTGAAGTTCTTCATCCGCGGTGACGAGGTGGACTTCCTGTCCCGGGTGAAGAAAGCGGGTCTGAAATACGGCACGCTGGCCACCGTGGCGGTGCAGCACCCCGCCACCTGGACCGAGATGAAACCGGTTTTCGGCGGGTTCATCACCCCCGTCATTCCGGAGGGCGAGTTCAAGCGCTACTGCTACTTCCGCAACCGCGGCTACCTGACCCGGAAGTACCGGAACCTGCGCTGGTTCAGCGCCGACATCGTGGGCTTCCCTTACTACTTCCTGAAAACCGGCGACCTCAAGGGCCTGACGCACTGGTTCGGGGCCTACTCCACCGGCTTCCGCGGCAAGGGCTTCGGCTCGCCCGCGAAGCTGATGTCCGCCCGCAGCTAGGCCCGCCGTGGACAACCTGTACGCCGTCGTCGTCACCTACAACCGCGCCGACCTCCTGCGCAACCTGCTGGACTCCTTCGCCCGGCTCGGCACGGGCCCGGCGCGGATCATCGTGGTCGACAACGCCAGCACCGACCATACGGCCGACGTGGTCGCCGCGGCGGCCGCCGCCGGCGGGCCGCCGATCCGGTACGAGCGGCTCGGCGAGAACCTCGGCGGCGCGGGCGGGTTTTCCCGCGGCGTGGAACTGGCCCTGGAATCCGGCGCCGAGTGGCTGTGGCTGATGGACGACGACGTCGAGGTGCTCCCCGGCGCGGTGGAGGCGCTGGAGAAGTTCACGCCGGAGTACTCCTGCCTGATCGGACGCCGTTACGACGCCAACGGCAAACCGTTCTTCTGGCAGCACCATTTCGTCGACGCGCTGGGCATCTTCCTGCCGGTGTCCGGGGACGTGTTCCGGCACTCGGACGTTTTCCGCACCAATGTCGGCAACTTTGAAGGGATGCTGGTCAGCGCCGCCGTGGCCCGGAGCATCGGCCTGCCGGATCCGAGGTTCTTCATCACCTGGGACGACGCGGTCTACGGCTGGCTCGCCGCGCAGCAGACCCCCGTGGTCTACGTCAACGCCTTCGTCATCAAAAAGGTCCGTGCCCAGCGGCAGGTGGACCTGGGGCTGCGCCACCTCAACGATTCTTCGGACCTGAGCCGCCGCTACGTAATGCGCAACCGCGGCCACGTTGCGCAGTACCTGCGGGCGCGGGGGAAGTTCAACCCGCCCGGTTTCGCGGCCGGGACGGCGTTGACCTTCCTGAAGGAAATCGTCCGCCTGGTCCTCGTTGAGCGGACCCTGAAGGGGACCGGTGCGCTCTGGCAGGGATGGCGTGAATCCCGCGCCATCCTCGCCGACACCGGCTGGAAGCCCATGCCCCCGGTGCCCGCGTTCCCCGGAAGCGGTGCCGAAAGAGATTAGTATCGTTCTAGGTCCCGACGCCGTCCGACAGTTTGCGGCGGGGCATTTTGAAACAGGCGCCTCGCCGCCGTGGTAGTGGAAGTCGGTTGCAATCTCCGTTGAGTACGAAATCTGAAACGCGCGAACCTGCCGCAGGGAGGGACGAAAAACCCGCCCTCTGGATCTGGATCCAGCTCTTCCTCGACTCCATGTCGTGGATCGTTGCGATCGTCCTGGCGCTGCTGCTGCGCTACGAGATGGGGATCCGGGTCGAGCAGTTCGCCGGCGCGTTTGTCATCGCCGCGATCGCCGTCGTCGCGCAGGTGCTGGTGGGCTACGCGCTGGCCCTCTACCGCGGCCGGTATCCGTTCGGCAGCTTCCAGGAGGCCAGGGCGCTGGTCTTCGTCACCGTCATAGTGGCCGCTTCCATCACCGCGAGCCTGCTGGTGCTGTACGAGGCGATCAACATCGGCCGCAGCGTGGGCCTGATCGCCTTCCCCTTCGCCTGCCTGTTCATGGGCGCAGCACGCTACGTCAAACGGCTCTACGTGGAAGGCCGGACCCGGCCCGGCGACGGGGCGCAGAACACCCTCATCTACGGTGCGGGCTTCCTTGGCAACTCGCTGTTGAACCGGATGCTGCAGGATCCGGACTCCCCGTACTTCCCGGTGGGCCTCATCGATGACGACCCCGCGAAGAAGCACCTCCGGCTTTCCGGCGTGCAGGTCCAGGGCCGCGGGGACGACCTTCCGGCGATCATCCGCCGCACCCGCGCCACGATCCTGGTCCTGGCCTTCGCCAACGTCGAGGCGGCCGTGGTCCGCCGGATCTCGGACGCTGTTGCCGGGCTGAACATCCGCGTGCTGGTGCTCCCGCCACTGCGCGACATGCTGGGCAGCGGGGCGCCCGCTGGTTTCTCCGACTTCCGCGACGTGGCCGTCGAGGACCTGATCGGCCGGCGGCCCGTCGACATCAAGGTCGATGAAATCGCCGGTTACATCAAGGGCAAGCGGGTGCTGGTGACCGGTGCCGGCGGGTCCATCGGTTCGGAGCTCTGCCGGCAGATTGTCCAGTTCGCCCCGGCGGAACTGATCATGCTGGACCACGATGAGACGGGGCTGCAGCACACCCAGATCTCGATCACCGGCCGCGGCCTGCTCGCCGGGCGGGACACCGTGCTGGCAAACATCCGCGACGGCGAGGCGCTGCACAGCATTTTCCAGGACCGGCGCCCCGAGGTGGTGTTCCATGCCGCCGCCCTGAAACACGCACCGCTGCTCCAGCAGTACCCCGTCGAGGCCTGGAAGACCAACGTCTGCGGCACGCTGAACGTCCTGCGCGCGGCCCAGCGTGCCGGTGTCTCGCACTTTGTGAACATCTCCACCGACAAGGCGGCCAACCCCACCACCGCCCTTGGCCACTCGAAGCGTGTTGCGGAGAAGCTGACCGCCTGGATGGCCGGGCAGACCGCCGGCAAGTTCGTATCCGTCCGTTTCGGCAACGTCATGGGCAGCCGCGGCTCGATGCTGCCCCTCTTTACCGAGCAGATCCGCGTCGGTGGCCCCGTCACCGTTACCGACCCCGACGTCACCCGCTTTTTCATGACCATTCCCGAGGCGTGCCAGCTGGTGATCCAGGCCGGCGCGATCGGGGCAGGCGGCGACGTCCTGATCCTGGACATGGGTGAACCGGTCCGCATCCTTGACGTGGCGCAGCGGATGATTGCGATGTCCGGCAAGAAAGTGGACATCATTTACACCGGGCTGCGGCCGGGGGAGAAGCTGCACGAGGAACTGGTCGGCACGGGCGAACTGGACCAGCGCCCCCTGCATCCGAAAATATCGCACACCCGGGCTTCGCAGCAGGATCCGGACAAACTCGACCTCGACGTCTGGCTGGCCCGCTGTGAGGCGGAGCAGGGCGTCAACGTCGCGGAAATCCCCGACGATGAGTCGGACGAGACGGGCCCGATCGGGATCGTCAGGGTCGCGTCATGACGCCGATGGTGCTCACTGCCGTCATCACCCTGCTGGCAAGCCTGCTGCTTCCGCTTGCGGTTAGGCCGTGGCTGGTCCGGATGGGCGTGGTGGATGTCCCGTCCGCCCGCTCCTCGCACGTTAAAGCGACCATCCGCGGCATGGGGGTGGCGGCGGCCCTGGCCACCGCCGCAGGCTACCTTGCCGCTGTCCTCCTCGGGGCCGTCACAGTGGACCGGTCAGTGTTCGCCGCCGTGCTGGCCACCATTGCCGCCTGCGCCGCGGTGGGATGGGTCGAGGACCTGCGCGGCATGTCGATCCGCGGCCGGGCCGCCGCCCAGCTTGGCATCGGTGCGGCCGGCTCGGCGGCGCTGATCGTGCTGACGGGGCAGTCGTTCTGGTGGCTCCCGCTGGCTGCCGTCGCGATCGCAGCCTACGTCAACATCGCCAACTTCATGGACGGCGTCAACGGAATCTCCGGCCTGCACGGCGTTACGGCCGGAGGCGCCTACGCAGCGGCGGGCTTACTGGCCGAACAGCCCTGGCTGACCGCGGGCGGCACCGTCCTGGCGATGTCTTTCCTCGGCTTCCTGCCGTGGAACCTGGGCCGCGGTTCCGTCTTCCTGGGCGACGTAGGCAGCTACCTGCTGGGCGCCTCAGTCGCCGCCCTTGCGGTGGCGGGCTTCTTCAGCGGTGTCTACGTCGAATATGTCCTCTCGCCGATCCTTGTCTACGCTGCGGACACCGGCTACACCCTGCTGCGCCGGATCAAGGCGGGGGAGCGGTGGTATGCCTCGCACCGCGAGCATGTCTACCAGCGGCTTACCGACGTCGGTTTCACGCACCTGCAGTCGGCCGCTACGGTCACGGCGTGCACTCTCGCGGTGATCGTCCTTGGCTTCGTCGCCGCGACCGCGCCGCTGCCCGCCGTCGCTCTCTGTGTGGCGGGCAGCTTGCTGGTGCTGGCTCTCTACCTGGCCAGCCCGGACCTGATCCGCCGGCACCGGCGCCGTTCCAAGGTCACCCGGCTTCCTGTGGCCTAGCTGTGTTCTATCTCGTGTAGAATTCAGGTGCGGCTTAGCGCCGCGTTCCTGCCTTAACCTCCAGCGACGATTGGGATCCCATGACCTCCAACGCCGAGTCCGGACGCACGTCCGGCAACGGACCCGTTGGCGTTTCAGGACCCACGACCTCGCTCTGGCTGAGGCTGCTGGCCATCAGTTCCGCCGCGGCCGGGGCGGCGCTGCTGCTCACCGGCGGGCTCGCCCTCGTGTTCAACGGCGGCACCGGAGCTTGGTCCAGCCTCTTCGGCGGAGCACTGGTGATGGCATTTTTCGCCATCAGCCTCGCGATCGGACACTTCGTCGGCCGCAACAATCCCTCCGGTGCCATCGGGATGTTCGTCGCCACCTATTTCGTCAAGGTGATCGGCTTCGCCGTCGTGCTCTTCGTGCTCGGGGCACCTGCCTGGCTGCACGAGCGCTGGTTCCTGATCGGCGCCGTCGTGAGCGTCGTCGCCTGGCAAGCGGCCGAGATCATTGGCTTCGGCAAAGCACGGCTGCAGATCTACAACGACCCGGATTCGACCGAAGGCGGCCCGCATGCCCAGCCGTAAAGAGCGCGGTAAAAACACCCCGCAAACACCTAGGAGAACCGGTGGCGCCCCCGGCGTGTCGCAGGACGGCAACGACGGCGGATACAACGCCGGAATCGCTGTGTTCAGCTACATTGTTGGCGGAATCATCGTCTGGAGTTTGATAGGGTGGGGTCTGGATAATCTGTGGGGAACCCGCTGGATTGTGCTCGCAGGCGGCCTGCTTGGAGCTGCTGGAGGGTTCTATCTTTCTCATATGCACGGACTCACCAGTTCCCGAAATACGGCTGGTGAAGACGGCGCTGCAGGTGGCCCGTCGAAGGACGCGGAACAGTAATGCCAAAAAATTTCACAGGGGGAATGGCTGACAGAAATGCCACCGTTTCCCGCCCAACGCCCAATGATGGACACTGCAGAGAGGAAACGCGTTGATCGCGCTTGCGCTCCCGGCCCAAGATTCAGGAGAGTTCACTCCTCCTGGAATTGAACAATTGCACCTGCCGGCTATCCTGCCTTGGGGTGCGGCCGAAGGATTCTCCAAGCAGATGCTGCTGGTGATCCTCTCGGTCGTCATTATCGCCACTTTCTTTGTGCTGGCTGCGCGTAAGCAGCAGCTCGTTCCCGGCAAGCTGCAGTTCGCCGGCGAGGCCGCCTACGGCTTCGTCCGCAACGGCATCGCCAAGGACATCATCGGCGGCAAAGACTTCATGAAGTACGTCCCGCTGCTGTTCAGCCTGTTCTTCTTCATTCTGGTGAACAACATCTACGGCGCCATCCCGGTTCTCCAGCTCCCGAGCTTCTCGCATGTCGGCGGCGCCTACGTGCTCGCCGCGATCGTCTACATCACCTGGATCGCGATCGGCATCAAGAAGAACGGCTTGAGGTACTTCAAGCTGGCCACTGTGCCGAGCGGCGTCCCCATCTACATTCTTCCGATCGTCATTCCGATCGAGATCATCTCTAACTTCCTGGTCCGGCCGGTGACGCACAGCCTCCGTCTGTTCGCCACCATGCTGGCCGGTCACCTGATCGTGATGATTGCCGGCTCCGGCATCGAGTTCCTGATCATGCAGGAGAACGTCCTGCTGAAGGGCGCCTCGGTCCTGGTCCTGGCCGGCTCGCTGGCGATGTACATGCTGGAGGCGCTGATCATGGCGCTGCAGGCGTACGTCTTCACGCTGCTGACCGCGATCTACATTGAAGGCGCACTCCACGCCGACAGCCACTAAGGCACCCACAAACTTCCCCTTCGGGGGATGAAGCAACCCAAACAACCTGCCACACGGGTGGCATCTTGAAAGGAAGAAAAATGGAAGGCTCCATCAACGGCTCCCTCAACCTCATCGGCTACGGCCTCTCGGCCATCGGCGGTGGTATCGGTGTGGGTCTCGTGTTCGCTGCTTACATCAACGGCGTCGCACGTCAGCCGGAAGCCCAGCGCGTTCTGCAGCCGATCGCATTCCTCGGCCTTGCGCTGACTGAAGCCCTCGCCATCCTCGGCCTGGTCTTCGCATTCGTTCTCAAGTAAACCTTCAGAACCCAGCGAACATCCAGAACCGAGTAGATAGGACGGGTGAAATATGAAGCAGCTGATCATCTCAGCCGCCACCGAGGGTGATACCAACCCCCTCGTTCCCAACATCTGGGAAATGTTTGTCGTCCTCGTAGGCTTTGCTGTCCTCATGTTCATCGTGACGAAGTACGTCGTCCCGATGTTCGAGAAGAACTTCGCAGAGCGTGCAGAGGCGATTGAAGGCGGCATTGCCAAGGCCGAAAAGGCGCAGGCGGAGGCTTCTGCAGCACTCGAAGAGTACAAGCAGCAGCTGACGGACGCCCGAGCCGAGGCCAACCGCATCCGCGAGGAAGCCCGTGCCGAAGGCGCCCAGATCCTTGCGGATCTGAAGGAGAAGGCAGCTGCTGAGTCTGCCCGCATCACCGCCCAGGCACACACGCAGATCGAATCCGAGCGCCAGGCGGCCGTTGTGTCGCTCCGCGCGGAGGTCGGCACGCTGGCTACCACGCTGGCAGGCCGAATCGTCGGCGAGGCCCTCACCGACGACGCGCGGGCAGCCCGTGTGGTTGACCGCTTCCTGGCAGATCTGGAGAACCAGAACGCAGGTGCAGCTAAGTAATGGCAGGTGTATCGAGCGAATCGCTGACCGCGGCACTCGTCGCGTTGGAGGCCAAGCTTCCCAACGCCTCGCTGCAGTTGGCTACGGAACTCTTCGCAATTCTGGGAACGGTGGACAGCTCGGCTGGCTTGCGCCGTGCCCTGACTGATCCGTCCCGCAGCGGGAAGGAAAAGTCGGAGCTGGTCACGCAGCTTTTCAGCGGAAAAGTCTCCGCTGATGCTGTGGAGATCGCGAGCGGGCTGGCCAGCTCACGCTGGGCGTCGGCTCGCGACATCGGCGATGCACTCGAAACGCTTGCCGCTTCGGTGGTAATCGCCGTTGCTGAAAACAAGTCGGCAGTCTCTGCCTCTGGCATCACTGGACTGGAAGCGTTGGAGAACGACCTGTTCACCTTCAACCAGGCCGTCGATTCCAGCCACGAGGTACAGCGTGCCCTGTCCGAGCCGCAGGCGAGCCAGGCCTCCAAGGCTGCCCTCGCCGGCAAGCTGGTACCCGGTGCCAGCGAAGAAGCCAGGGTCCTCATTGGCCAAGCAGTCTCGCAGCCCCGCGGGCTCAAGGTCACCAAGCTCGTCAGCCGTTTTGCCGAGCTTGCAGCCAAGCGCCAGCAGCGCTGGATCGCCACGGTCGGCGTTACCCGTCCGCTGACGGAGGTCCAGACCAGCCGCCTGCAGGCAGCGCTCAACGCTTTGTACGGCCGCGAGCTGAAGATCAACATGAACGTTGACCCGGCACTGATCGGTGGCATCCGCGTCCAGATCGGCGACGAAGTGGTTGACGCTTCGGTCCTCGCCCGTCTGGGCCAGCTCCAGCGTCAGCTTGCCTAGTTAGCCGGACAAGCACAACTTACCGACAAGAAACCCCGGTCATCGTGAGCAACGATGATCACGAAAACAGGAGAGCAGGGACTGCAGATGGCCGAATTGACCATCAACGCCGACGACGTCCGTAATGCGTTGAACGAGTTCGCGGCGTCCTACGAACCCGGAAACGCAGAGCGCGTAGAGGTTGGTCGTGTAACGACCGCAGGTGACGGCATCGCCCGTGTTGAGGGCCTTCCCTCGGTCATGGCGAACGAGCTGCTTCGCTTCGAAGACGGCACGCTGGGCCTGGCCCAGAACCTCGACGTCCGCGAGATCGGTGTCATCGTACTCGGTGACTTCCAGGGCATCGAAGAAGGCCAGGAAGTGCACCGCACCGGACAGGTTCTGTCCGTTCCGGTCGGCGACGCCTTCCTCGGCCGTGTTGTTGACCCGCTGGGCCAGCCCATGGACGACCTTGGTGACATCAAGGCCGAGACCACCCGCGCCCTGGAACTTCAGGCGCCCGGCGTGACCCAGCGCAAGTCGGTCCACGAGCCGATGCAGACCGGCCTGAAGGCCATCGACGCGATGATCCCGATCGGCCGCGGCCAGCGCCAGCTGATCATCGGTGACCGCCAGACCGGCAAGTCAGCCATCGCCATCGACACGATCATCAACCAGAAGGCCAACTGGGCTTCCGGCGATGTGAACAAGCAGGTGCGCTGCATCTACGTCGCCATCGGCCAGAAGGCGTCCACGATCGCGGCCATCCGCCAGACGCTTGAGGACAACGGCGCGCTGGAATACACGACCATCGTGGCTTCCCCCGCCTCCGACCCCGCAGGCTTCAAGTACCTGGCACCGTACGCCGGTTCGGCCATCGGCCAGCACTGGATGTACGGCGGCAAGCACGTCCTCATCGTGTTCGATGACCTGTCCAAGCAGGCCGAGGCCTACCGTGCCGTGTCGCTGCTGCTGCGCCGCCCGCCGGGACGCGAAGCCTACCCGGGCGACGTGTTCTACTTGCACTCCCGCCTGCTGGAGCGTTGTGCCAAGCTCTCCGACGAACTGGGCGCAGGTTCCATGACCGGTCTGCCGCTGATCGAGACGAAGGCGAACGACGTTTCCGCCTACATCCCGACCAACGTCATCTCGATCACCGACGGCCAGATCTTCCTGCAGTCGGACCTCTTCAACGCCAACCAGCGTCCCGCTGTCGACGTCGGTGTGTCCGTCTCCCGCGTCGGCGGCGCCGCGCAGGTCAAGTCGATGAAGAAGGTCTCCGGCACCTTGAAGCTGGAACTGGCCCAGTACCGCGACATGCAGGCTTTCGCCATGTTTGCCTCGGACCTGGACGCCGCTTCCCGCCAGCAGCTGACCCGTGGTGCTCGCCTGATGGAACTGCTCAAGCAGGGCCAGTACTCGCCGTTCCCGGTTGAGGATCAGGTCGTCTCCATCTGGGCCGGCACCAACGGCTACCTCGACGACGTTCCGGTGGAGGACATCAACCGGTTCGAGACCGAGTTCCTGGAGCACCTCAAGCACAAGTCCTCCATCCTGACCACGCTGGCGCAGACCAACGTTATGGACGATGACACCGCTGCAGCGCTGAAGGCCGCGATCGTGGACTTCAAGAAGGGCTTCTTCGGCGAGGGCGACAGCCTTCTGGTCGGTGCGGGGCATGAGGAGTACTCCCCGATCGACGAGGGCTCAGTCGACCAGGAAAAAATCGTCAAGCAGAAGCGCTAGTTCCGCTGGCAGGGACTGCTGGGACCCTCGCGGGTTCCGGCAGTCCCGGCCACCGGGATCTTAGGAAAGGATAAGTATGGGAGCCCAGATTCGGGTCTACCGCCAGAAGATCAGCTCGACGACGTCGATGCGCAAGATCTTCAAGGCGATGGAACTGATCGCTACCTCGCGCATCGGCAAGGCCCGCGCACGCGTAGCGGCTTCACTGCCTTACGCAAACGCGATCACGCGTGCCGTTTCTGCTGTCGCAAGCCAGAGCGAAATCGACCACCCGCTGGTCACCGAGCCGGAGCACATCCGCCGGGCCGCCGTCCTGGTCATCACCTCCGACCGCGGCCTCGCAGGGTCCTACTCGGCGACGGTGCTCAAGCAGGCGGAGGGTCTCGTCGAGCTGCTCCACGAGGAAGGCAAGGAAGTCAAGACGTACGTCATGGGCCGCAAGGCGCAGGCATACTTCGACTTCCGGAACCGCCCCTACGAGCGGGTGTGGACCGGTAACACGGACGCACCGCAGTTCGAGACGGCACGGGAAGTCGGCGAAGCACTGCTGGCCGACTTCGCCACAGCCTTCGAAGAGGGCGGCGTTGACGAGATCCATGTCGTCTACACCCGCTTCAAGTCCATGGTGACGCAGGAGCCGACGGTTATCCGCCTACTCCCGCTGGAGGTCGTTGAAGAGCAGGCTGCTTCCGAATCGGATCTCCTGCCGCTTTACGAGTTCGAGCCGGAGACGGAGCAGGTTCTCGATGCCCTGCTGCCTCGCTACATCGAGTCACGCATCTTCGCAGCCATGCTGCAGGCAGCGGCTTCCGAGCTCGCCGCCCGCCAGCGGGCGATGAAGTCTGCCGGCGACAACGCCACGGACCTCATCAAGAAGTACACGCGTCTGCGCAACACTGCCCGCCAGGCTGAAATTACGCAGGAGCTTTCCGAGATCGTGGCAGGTGCCGACGCGCTGAGCGCGTCCTAGCCTGCACGCCGCGGACCCAGCTGTACCTGCACCACAGAATGAACTTAACCGCCCACGCCATCTACTGAGTGAAGTGAGAGAGATGACTGCCACTGCTACCGAACACGTAGCCGCAACGTCCGGTGCCACCGGCCGTATTGCACGTGTTATTGGCCCGGTTGTCGACGTCGAATTCCCGGCTGACGCAATCCCCTCGATTTACAACGCACTCACCACGGAGATTACTCTCAACGGTGAGACCAAGACCATCACCTTCGAAGTTGCGCTGCACCTCGGCGACAACCTCATCCGCGCCATCTCGCTGCAGGCGACCGACGGCCTGGTCCGCGGCACCAACGTCATTGACACCGGTGCCCCGATCTCCGTTCCCGTCGGCGACGGCGTCAAGGGCCACATCTTCAACGTCCTGGGCCAGCCCCTGGATGTGACCGAGTCAGAGCTTCAGATTTCCGAGCGCTGGCCGATCCACCGCAAGGCCCCTGCCTTCGCAACGCTCGAAGGCTCCACCGAGATGCTGGAAACCGGCATCAAAGTCATCGACCTGCTCACCCCGTACATCAAGGGCGGCAAGATCGGCCTGTTCGGCGGTGCCGGTGTCGGCAAGACCGTGCTGATCCAGGAAATGATCACCCGCGTCGCCCGCAACTTCGGCGGCACCTCGGTGTTCGCCGGTGTCGGCGAGCGTACCCGTGAAGGTAACGACCTGTGGGTTGAAATGGAAGAAGCGGGCGTCCTCAAGGACACCGCCCTTGTCTTCGGCCAGATGGATGAGCCGCCGGGAACGCGTCTGCGCGTGGCCCTGTCCGCCCTGACCATGGCGGAGTACTTCCGCGATGTGCAGAACCAGGACGTGCTGCTCTTCATCGACAACATCTTCCGCTTCACCCAGGCCGGCTCCGAGGTTTCCACCCTCCTCGGCCGCATGCCGTCGGCAGTGGGCTACCAGCCCAACCTGGCCGATGAGATGGGCCTCCTGCAGGAGCGCATCACGTCGACCAAGGGCCACTCCATCACCTCGATGCAGGCCATCTACGTTCCCGCAGATGACTACACCGACCCGGCTCCGGCAACGACCTTCGCACACCTTGACGCGACCACGGAACTTTCCCGTGAAATCGCTTCCCGTGGTCTGTACCCGGCCGTTGACCCGCTGACGTCGACCTCCCGCATCCTGGATCCGCAGTACATCGGACACGACCACTACAACACGGCCGTCCGCGTCAAGCAGATCCTGCAGAAGAACAAGGAACTCCAGGACATCATCGCCATCCTCGGTGTCGATGAGCTCTCCGAGGAAGACAAGATCGTCGTGTCCCGTGCACGCCGCATCCAGCAGTTCCTGTCGCAGAACACCTACACCGCAAAGCAGTTCACCGGCGTCGAAGGCTCCACCGTGTCCATCAAGGACACTGTCGAAGGCTTCACCGCGATCTGCGACGGCGAGCTGGACCACATTGCAGAGCAGGCGTTCTTCAACGTCGGCGGCCTGGATGACGTCGAGCGCCAGTGGGCCAAGATCCAGGAACAGACCAAGTAATATGGCTGAGCTTGAGGTTGAGATTGTCGCAGCGGACCACTTCGTGTGGTCCGGAGCGGCCAAGATGGTCAAGGCCCGCACCAGCGATGGTGAAATCGGAATCCTGCCCGGCCACTCGCCCCTGCTGGCGATTCTGGCCGAAGGTGAACTGGCCATCGAGCCGGTCTCCGGTGACCGCATTGCTGTAGTTGTCGACGGCGGATTCTTCTCCGTCGACAACAACCGGGTCGTCATTGTGGCTGACAACGCCCAAATGGGTGATGCGGCTACCGCGGGGATCCGCTAGCCCTACCTTGATGAACGATTCAGGTCTTCCGTTCATCATTCTGGCAACGGCATTTGCGTTGCTGGTCTTTGCACTGTGCCTCTCCGGGGTGCGCCGCTTCAATTTGCGGCGCGCCCTGGGCACGGTGGACGCCTCCATTTGCGTTGCTGGAAACAGCTGGCAGATGGGGGTTTGTCGTTATCAGGACAATGACCTGGAATGGTTCCGGCTCGCCTCGCTGAGCGTGCGGCCCAAACACACTTTCCGCCGCAGCTCGCTTGAGCTCACCGGCCGCCGCCAACCCACCGAAACCGAAGTGGTGAAGGTGCCGCCCGACTCGGTGATCGTCGAGCTGCGGTACGAGGGCCAGGATGTGCTGCTGGCCATGAGGTTTGATGCCTATACCGGTCTCTCCTCCTGGCTGGAGGCCGGACCGGTCATCGGCGTCGGCACCTGGCGCTAGCCGGTGGACTTCCTCGAAGACATCCGGCTCGTGGACGGGCCGGTGCTGTGGACCGCCTGGGCCGTCGGTGTGGGCGGCCTGGCCTATCTGCTGTGGCGCTGCGGACGGCGCCACACCGTGGGCGTCTCGGCAGCCGTGCTCTCCGCAGCGCTCCTGCTCGCCGCAGCCCTTGTCGCCGGCAGCCACCTCCTGCTGATCTACGTCCTCTCGGTCTTTCCCGAGGAACTTCCCTGGGAAGTCCTTGCCTGGAGTGTTCCCGCCGTCGCCGCGCTGCTGCTGTGGCTGCTGCGCTTGCACGGCATCTGGGGCCGAAAACCTTTCCTCGCCAGCGTCCGCAGTCCCGCCCGGCCGGTCCCGCACCGTGCCCGCTCCACCGCTGCGGCGACGGCCGCGCTGGTGGGGGCCGTGGTGCTGTCTGCGGTGCAGGTGAACGCCTACTTCGGGCTCAACCACACCGTGAGCGACCTGACCGGGACTGCCGTGGCCCGAATACCGGTCCTCGAGGAGGCGCTGAAGCGCCACCCGGGAGAAAGCAGGGCCGTCAGCCTCGCGGACTGGACGGCGCCGGAAGGGCTGCCCGCCGACGGGACCATCCGGAAGGCGAGCATCCCCGGCACGGTGTCCGGGTTCCGGAGCCGCGACGCCTACATCTACTTTCCACCGGCCTACCAGGGTTCGCCGAAACCGGCCCTGCCGGTGCTGGTGCTCTTCGCCGGCCAGCCCGGCACGCCGGCGGACTGGCTGACCGGAGGTGCGCTGCGCAGCCGGATGGACCGGTTCGCCGCAGGGCATGGGGGAGTAGCGCCGGTGGTGGTCGTGGTCGATCCCAACGGCACCCCCTCCGGCAACACCCTGTGCATGGACAGCCGCATCGCCCAGGCCGACACATTCCTTGCCCAGGACGTTCCGGCCTGGATCCGCAACACGTTCGACGTCGACCCGGACCCCGCGCAGTGGGCCGCCGGTGGCTTTTCCTTCGGGGCCACCTGTGCCATCCAGATGGTCACCCGGCACCCGGACATCTACAGCGCGGCGCTGGCCTTCTCCAGCGAGAAGGAACCTGCCCTTGCCAAGGAGCGGCAAAAGACCATTGAAGGCTCCTTTGGCGGCGACACGGCGGCCTTCGAGCGGCTGACACCGCTGCGCCTGATGCAGGAACGCCGCTTCGACGGCAAAGCGGTCTACTTCGCAGCCGGCGAGCGTGACCCGGAATTCCTCGAGTACATGACGCTGCTGTCGGCAGCGGCGAGGAAAGCCGGCTTCACCGTGGAATCCCACCGGGTGGCCAACGCGGGCCACTCCTGGGAGACCGCCTCCAAGGCGCTGCCCGGCGGCCTGGACTTCCTCGCTACGCGCTGGGGGATCAGACCGTGACCGGCCTGCGCCGTGTCGGCCGCCAGCTCCGGCAGCTGCCCTTCACGCTGGCCGTGCTTGCGGCCTTCCTGCTCACCGCGGCCGCCACCGGCAGCTTTCTGGACGGTCCACCGGAGTCCATGCTGGACTTCGCCTCGGTCAGTGCCCAGGGGCTGCAGGCCGGGCGCTGGTGGACGATGTTCACCTCGCTGTTCTTCGCCACCAACCCGCTGGCCTATCTCGCGGCGTCACTGATGATCCTGGGCCTGCTGGGTGTGTCCGAACGGCAGCTTGGCTCGGTCCGGACCGCATCATTCTTTTTTGCCGCACAGTTCGCGGCCGTATCGCTGTTCCTGCTGGTCACCCAGCTTGCCCGGTACGCCGGCGACGGCTGGCTCGGCCTGATGGTCGACGCTCCGCTGATCGGGCCTTACCCGGCCATCCTCGCCGTGGTGCTGGCGGCCTGCGGACTGCTGCCAACGCTTTGGCAACGCCGGTTGCGGACCGCGGTGGTCTCCGTCGCCGTCGTGCTCGTGCTCTACGTCGGCCACCCGGAAACCGTGGTGGGCCTGGCCGGTGCGCTGGTGGGGCTGATCGCCGGGTGGTGGCTGCAGGGGGACAAGGGGACCCTGCACCGGCACCGTTCCACCGGCCGGGAAACCCGGAATCTGCTCGCCCTGACGGTGGCGATCTTCGCCGTCGGGCCGATCCTCACAGCCGCCGTGCGGGCCCCCACCGGGCCGCTGGCACTGCTGCGCGACGTCGTGCTGAACCCGCTGCCCACCCTGAACCAGCTGGAGCAGAACTGCGGCGGGACCGTCGACGCTAACTGCCTTGAGGTGGGCCGGGCCGGCTTCGCCGGCCCGCTGGGCTTGGCTCTGGCCGTCGTTCCGGTGGTGCTGCTGCTGATTTGCGCCGACGGCATGCGGCACGGACGCCAGCTGGCGCTGCGGATTGCCCTTCTGGTCCAGCTCAGTGTCACCGCCTTAGCCTCCGTGTACCTGGCCTTGTTCGCCAGGATCCCGCACTACCCCAACCGGCCGCACACGGCGCTAATGGGCTCCGGATTCGTCCACGTCCTGCCGCTGGTGGTGGTCCCGCTGGCGCTCGCTCTGCTGCTGTTCGCGAACCGTCGCCTGTTCCGCGTGCAGACCACGGCCAGGGCCCGCCGCACCCTGGCGCTGGCAGTCGGCGGAACTTTCCTGGTGCTCGCCGGCGGCTACACTGCGGCCTGGTTTGCCGCCGGCGGGCTGGAACGCGACGGCGGCTGGCTGGGCCTTGCCGCGGAGCTGGCCAGGCAGTACCTGCCGCTGCCCATTCCCGGCGTCTACAGCCGGGTCTTTGAACACCGCAACGCGGTCGAATCATTCCTCTTCGGCTACTCCGGAATCGCCTTCTGGGTGGTGGCGCTGACCGGCGTCTGGCTCGTGCTGCTGCGCAGGCACCATGACACGGACGCCGGCGCCGGTGACCGGGACATCGCCCGCCGGCTGATCCGGCAGGGCGGCGATTCGCTGTCCTGGATGGCGCTGTGGGAGCCGAACAAATATTGGTTCAGCCCCGGCCAGCGCGGGGGAGTGGCTTACCAGCAGCACAACAACGTGGCCCTGACCCTGGCCGGACCCTTCGGGCCGGCGGAGACCAGGGAAGAGACCGCCGCGCAGTTCCTCGATTACTGTGCCGAACACGCCCTCATACCCTGCTTCTACTCATGCACCGACGAGCTCTGGCCCCTGCTTGAGGCGCGCGGCTACCGCCGGCTCGCCGTGGCGCAGGAGACCCGGCTCGAAGTCCGCGAGCTCACCTTCAAGGGCAAGGAATGGCAAAACGTGCGCACGGCGCTGAACCGGGCTGCGAAGACCGGCGTGCATGCGGTCTGGGGCCGCTACAGCGACTTTTCAGCGCCGCTGCGCGCCCAGCTCAGCGAAGTCTCCGAAGAGTGGGCGGCACGTAAATCCGTCCCCGAAATGGGCTTCACCCTGGGCGGGCTCGACGAGCTCGAAGACGACGACGTGCTGTGCTGCCTCGCTGTTGACGCGGAGGGCCAGGTGCAGGGTGTCACGAGCTGGCTGCCGGTCTACGACGGCGGAGCGCTGGTCAGCTGGACGCTGGACTTTATGCGGCGGCGCGGTGACGCCTTTCCCGGGGTGATGGAATTCCTCATCGCCTCTGCCGTTCTTGAGCTGCGCAATTCCGTGGAGGTCATTTCGCTTTCCGGGTCGCCGCTGGCTAAAGACGAAGCCCGCGAGGACGGCGGCGACGGGTCAAAGGCCGGTGACGGGCTCGCGGGAATCCTGGACGTGGTGGGCGGAGCACTTGAACCTGTTTATGGATTCCGCTCGCTCGCCATCTTTAAGTCCAGATTCAAGCCCGAGTACCGAACGCTGTATCTCTATTACCAGGATCCGCTCCAGCTGCCCGCCATGGGCCGGGCACTAAGCCGGGCCTACCTGCCGGACCTTTCAGTTCGGCAAAGCGCACGGTTGCTCCGCACGCTCGTGGGCTAAAGCAATTGCAGCCCGGGCCGCGGGTTTAAACAAAAATGATCCCCGGCATTGCGGCCGGGGATCATTTTATTCGAGGACTGCCGGGGCAGCCCCGCGGGGGAGACTAGACCAGCGTGACGCCGGTGGCCTGGGGGCCCTTGGCGCCCTGGCCGATCTCGAACTGAACGCGCTGGTTCTCGTCGAGGGTCTTGAAGCCGCCGGTCTGGATCTCGGAGTAGTGAACGAAGACATCGCCATCGGAGTCGTCCGGGGTGATGAAGCCGAAGCCCTTTTCTGCGTTAAACCACTTGACGGTTCCCTGAGCCATTTAATTCTCCTCGTTGTCGAACTTTAAAAAGTCCGGCGCACTTTGCACCGGGCTTGGTCACTCTGCGAGAAGAACCTTGGCGTCCGCCCGGATGGACCGGGCTTTGGCGGCGGGAGCTTCACGCTCGCAACATGTCTTGCGAGCATGAAAAACACCTACACAAAGACTGGTACAAGAATTTCATGCCGTCACCGTCAGGTCAACGGAACCGACACAGAATTCCGGGAAATTTTAGCCAAAGGATCAACGAGCGGCGCTGCGGTGGCGAATGCCCCCGGCGGGCGGCCCGTGCGTGCCGCTGCAATGCAGGGCGTCAAGGCACGGAATTACTTTCCCGGCATTCGGACCCCGCGCAAGCGTCCCGCTATTAGAGCCACGCCTGAGGAACCGCATTCGGGATAACGGTCCGCATCCAATCAGGGCCTCAGAAGAGGCGGGACTCGCTGTCGTCCACGCCGCGCATGGCGTCGTAGTCCAGGGTGATGCAATCGATGCCGCGGTCGTTTGCCAGCACCTTTGCCTGCGGTTTGATCTGCTGGGCGGCGAAGATGCCGCGCACCGGCGCCAGCCGCGGGTCGCGGTTGAGCAGCTCCAGATAGCGGGTGAGCTGCTCGACGCCGTCGATGTCGCCGCGCCGCTTGAGCTCGATGGCGACGGTGCGGCCGCTGGCATCGCGGGCCAAAATGTCAACCGGGCCGATGGCGGTGAAGTACTCGCGCCGGATCAGCGAGAAGCCCTCGCCGAGGAGCTCAATCTGTTCCGCAAGGAGCCGCTGCAGATCCGCCTCGACGCCGTCCTTGATCAGTCCGGGGTCCAGGCCGAGTTCATGCGAGGTGTCGTGCAGCTGTTCGTGGATGTTGATGATCAGCCGGTCGTCGGTCTTCGCCGACTGCACAGTCCACTGCTCGACCACGCCGACCTCAACGTCGACCTCGTCGGGAGTGGAGACGCGCAGGCTGGCCGGCGGACTCATCCAGTTCAGCGGCTTGTAGGAGCCGCCGTCGGAATGGACCAGCACCGAGCCGTCGGCTTTGACGAGCAGCAGCCTGGTGGCGAGCGGAAGATGGGCTTTGAGCCGGCCGACGTAGTCGACAGAGCAACGGGCTATGACTAAACGCACCCGGTCAACACTACCGCCCCTGCACGCCGAATGCTGCGGCCTGGTGCATGCGCGTGACGCCGTCCGGGCTGGGGCAGAATGGAACCATGCCACGATCGAACCGTCCCCGCCGTGCGGCGTCGGGGAATACCGCCTCCGGACGGGCCGCCGGCCGCACCGGCGGAGGCAAGCACGTGGCGGGACCCGTGCCGGAACTGGACTTGGAGCGGGCCCGCACAGGAATCGCCCGGCGCGAAAGCGCGCCCGACGGCGAATGGATGGTCCGCTCGATCTCTGCCAGCCGGGCAGGCAAGACGTATGTCTGCCCGGGCTGCTTTACCGCCGTCCTGCCAGGCACGGCGCACCTGGTGGTCTGGTCCGAGGACCACATCTTCGGTCCGGCCGCCGGCCTTGCCGAGCGGCGCCACTGGCACTCCAACTGCTGGACCTCGCGCAGCTACCGGTACCGCTAGCGCGGGGTCGCTAAGCTGGAGGGCATGACTTTCGACCCGTCGTCCTACGTTTTCACCCAGCCGTCAGCGCCCACCGCCATCCGCGCCTCCACGGTGCTTCCGGCGCGCCGCGAAAATGTGGAACTCCGGACCGAGGACGGGCACAGGCTGGTCGGCGAGCTGGCACTGCCGGAGTCCGGGGAGATCTCGGCCACGCTGATTACACTGCATCCGCTGCCGACGCACGGCGGCTTCATGGACTCCCATGTTTTCCGCAAGGCTTCCTACCGGCTGCCCGCCCTCGCCGGCATGGCGGTGCTGCGCTTCAACACCCGGGGGACATCCTCGCCGCGCGGAACGAGCCAGGGCTCCTTTGAAGAGGGCATCGGCGAGCGGCTGGACGTGGAGGCAGCCGTACGGTTCGCCGTCGAGCGCGGCCTGCCCAACCGCTGGCTGGTCGGCTGGTCGTTCGGCACGGAGCTGGCGCTGATGTACGGGGCCACCGAGCCGGTCGCCTCCGAGGTGGAGGGCGCCATCCTGCTCTCGCCGCCGCTGCACCGCGCCACGGACGTGCACCTCAAGGAGTGGGCCGCCGCCGGCAAGCCGCTGAAGGTCCTCGTCCCCGAGCACGATGACTACCTGCAGCCGGAAGCCGCCGCCGAGCGCTTCCGCCTGGTGCCGCAGGCCGACGTCGTCGGTGTTGACGGTGCCAAGCACCTCTGGGTCGGTGAGAAGTACGCCGGGCGCGTGCTCAACGAGATCGTGGCGGAGGTCCTCCCGGGCGGCAGTGCGGCTGCGGCGCTGCCGGAAGAGTGGGACGGTCCGGTCGCGAGCGCGCACTCCTGAACGCTACATAAGCGGACAGCCGCTACGTGGATCCACGCAGCGGCTGTCAGAAATCGGTGCGGAAAGCGGCCTAGTGCTTGTCCTGCCGCAGGATGAAAATTTCCTTGACCAGCAGCATGACCGCCGCGGCCGTCGGGATGGCGATGAGGGCGCCGAGCACTCCGAGCAGGCTGCCTCCGGCGATGACCGAGATGACGGCGACGGCGCCGGGCACCGCGACGGCCTTCTGCATGATGCGCGGCGAGATGAAGTAGGCCTCGAACTGCAGGTAGGCGAAGTAGCAGATGGCAAAGACCAGGGCCGTCTGCCAGCCGGCGGTGAGAGAGATCAGGGTTACCAGGATGCCGGCGATCATGCCGCCGACCAGCGGGATGAAGGCGAGCAGGGCAACGACGAACGCCAGGGAGACGGCGAACGGGACTCCCGCGATCGACATCACGATGAAGGCATAGGTCGCGTTGAGCAGCGCGACGCAGACCTGGCCGATGACGTAGTTGCCCACCGACGAGGTGATCTCCTCGGACAGTGCTTCGACGCGGGCACGGCGCGACCGTGGCGCCAGGCGGTAGCCCCATTTCTTCATCGAGGGCATGGCGGAGAGGAAATACAGGCTCAGGACAAGCACAATCAGGGCGCCGAACAGGCCGTTGAACACGGTGGTGCCAAAGCCGACGACGCCGCCGAAGATGCCGCCCATGGCCTCGGGGTTGTTGACGAACTTCTCGAGTTCCTGGCTGATCCGGTCCCGCACGCCGAACTGGCTGTCCAGGGAGCGGAAGAAGTCGGAGTCGATGAAGTCCTGGATCCAGCGCGGTGCCTCCTGCACGATCTGCGTCACCTGCGCCACGATGGTGGGGATCACGGTGGCAAAGAACCCGGTGACGGCCAGGGCCAGGGTGGCGACGGACACCAGGATTCCGGCGGGCCGGGGCACCTTCTTGCCTTCGAGCCAGCGCACCACCGGGTCCAGGCCGAGGGCGATGAAGAGGGCCGTCACGATCCAGAGCAGCAACTGGGTTGTGTTCGAGCCGATCCAGTAGACCAGCAGCGCGGCGCCGACTCCCACCGTGCCCATGAAGCCGACATACAGCGGGTGCTGGGCGGACATCCGAGGCCCCGGCCGGCCGAAGGGGGCGTCGTCCTCATCGTCCGGGCCTGCCTGGAGTTCCACCTCGGGCTGGGCCGGCAGTTCCGGCGGCATCTCGAAGCGCAGCCGGGGCTGCGCGCCGGGCAGCGGTTGGCGCAGGCGCCGTGCCATCGACACCAGGAAGCCGGCGGCCGCGGCACGCGGAGTGTGCTGCTGCGGGGCCGCTTCAAGCGGGCCGCGTGACTGGCTGCCGGATTCTTGAGTGGCCGCGTGTCCTGAGGAGGACGAATCCGTGGGTTCAGTCACTGCGTCGAATGCCTTTTTTCTCTGGTTTTCCCCCGAAAACCCGCGGTCGCGGGCCGGTGTGACGATCACCGCAAACACTATCAGCAGCCCTGCTACCGGGCCGATCGGGGCAGCCGCAACCCGCCGGACGGGGGTTGACAAGGCGCCCGATCTGACTCACAGGTAACAAAACCGTTACCCTTTAAGCTACGTGTCCGCTGATGATAGGTAATATTTTGCGTTTCAAGACTGCAGTTGCGCTAGTGCTGCTCGGCCTCCTGACACTGCTGGCAGGTATTGGCCAGAAGACCTTCTGGGCTCCGCCGGAGACCGTGACCGCTGTCGCGCCCGGCGGCGGGACGGCCGCCCCCCTGACCGTCTTCGACCAGAAGCTTCGCACCCTGCATGGCGGCACGGTGAAGATCAAGGTCAAGGGCGAGGGCAGCTTCCTGCTGGCTGCCGGACGGCCGGACGACGTCGACGCCTGGGTCGGCAAGACAGCCCACAACACCGTTTCCGGTGTCTCGGAGGACCGCAAGGCACTTCAGCTTGACCACACCGACGGCGAAGCAACCGCTCCCTCGCCCGCGGGCTCTGACCTCTGGGTGACCACGGAGAACGCCAACGGGGAACTGAACTACTCCTGGAACCCGCCGGCTGACGGCGACTGGTCGCTGCTGCTGGCCTCCGACGGCACCAAGGCCGCCCCCTCGCAGGTCTCAATGACTTTCCCCAACGACACGTCCACCCCGTGGGCCATCCCGCTGATGGTGCTCGGAGCGCTGCTGATCCTGGCCGGCGCGGCCCTGGCCCTGCTCAAGCCCAGGAAGCGCAAGACCGGCGGCGACGACGCGGCAGGCACCGGTGGAACGCCGAAGGGCAGCCCGTTCGCCCGCCGCGCCCGCGACCAGGCGGCCAACCGGGCGCACGAGCGCAATGCCGGTGCCGGCACCGCCCTTGCTCCGAAGGGGAGCACGGCTGCCGGCAGCGTCGAAAGCAGGGTCGCCCCGTCGGCCCTCCGCCGTGGAACCGGCGCCGCCGTGGCGCTGCTGACCGCCGCCGCCGTCGCCGGAACCGGTGTTGCGGCGCAGGCCAGCCAGTCGCCGTCTCCGTCTCCTTCGCAGTCCGGGTCTTCGGCCCCGGCCGCGGACAAGGCAGCGGCCGCTCCGGTCCTGCTGGATGCCCAGTTCCGCCGCATCCTGGAACAGGTCGCCAGTGCTGTCGACGCCGGCGACGCGGCCAAGGACGCCGCCAAGCTGGCGCCGCGGGTGGGAGCGACCGAACTCGAGGTTCGCACGCAGAACTACAAGATCCGCTCGAAGGTGGGCAGCTATGAGCCCCGGATGCCGGTCCGTGCCACCAAGCTGCTGACCACCGTCGTCAGCAACGAGCGCGAGTGGCCGCGCTCCGTCATGGCCGTCACGCAGGGGGAAGGCAACGTCGTCCCGCAGCTGCTGACCCTCGTGCAGGCCTCGCCGCGGGAGAACTACAAGCTGGTCGGCGCGACACCGCTGCAGCCCGGCACCACCTTCCCCGGAATCACCCGGGGCGGTACCGAAACCCTGGCCGCCTCGGACAAGTCGGGGCTGTTGTACAGCGGTGAGGAAGCACTGGCAGGACTGGGCGACCGCCTGACCAAGTCAGACTCCGCCTTCAAGGACAAGCTCGCGGAGGGCCAGTCCTCGCCGTACATCGCGGACACCCTGGCCTACCAGAACGACGTCGTGAAGTCCGGCGCCAACGGCAACTTCACCTTCACCCACAAAGTGGCTCCGGAGAACACCGTGGTGTTCCGCACCTCCGACGGCGGCGCGCTGGTCCTTGGCCGGCTCAACTTCGCTTTCGACGGTACGCCCAAGAACGCCGGTGACAAGCTGACCATCGGCGACGACGCGGCAGCCCTGGCCGGCGGCAAGGAAACCAGCACCGGCATGGTCCTGAACTTCGCCGAATCCGTGGCCGTCTACGTGCCGCCCGCCGGGTCCAAGGATCCGATGAAGCTCGTGGCCGCCACCCGCGGTCTGGTCGGGGCCAGCTTCAAGTAGCCGGGCCCGCCGGCGCAACGCACGGTGCCCCGCGGACCGGGGTGCCGTGCGCTGCGCGGCCGTGGTGGTGTGTGGTGCGCAGCGCTGCGCGCGCCCTCTGCGTACCTTCGCGGGCGGTGCGCGGACGTAATGGTTAGAGTGGAGCCATGACTTCGCCAGCTTCCCGTCCGGTCCCGCCAGCTGCCGCCAACCCGCTGAACCTGCGGGGCGCCGTCGACCTCTCCGCGCTGAAACAGCGGCCCGCGCCGCCGGCAAGCGCCGGTGCCGGCCGCCCGCCGGCGCCCGGAACCGGAGCGGCGGGCGGGGCAGAGGACACCGGTTCCGCAGGGGCCCCGTTGCGCGTGGACGTCACCGAAGCCAACTTCCAGGAGCTCGTGGACCTCTCCGCCCAGGTCCCGGTGGTGATTGCGCTGTGGGCGGGCTACTCGCCGGGTTCCGCGCAGCTCGTCGATGTGCTGGAACAGATCGTGGACAGCTACGAGGGCCGGCTGGTCCTCGGAGCCGCCGACATCGAAGCCTTTCCGCAGCTCGCCCAGGCCTTCCAGGTCCAGGCCGTGCCCACCGCGGTCGCAGTGGTGAAGGGCCAGCCTGTCCCGCTGTTCCAGGGCGGCGCTGAAGAGCAGCAGGTGCGCAGCCTGTTCGAGGAACTCCTCAAGGTTGCCGCCGCCAACGGAGTGACCGGCCGGATCGGAGCCGGCGGCCCCGGCGCCGGGGAGCCCGAGGCGCCGCCGCTGCCGCCGCTGCACCAGAAGGCGTTTGATGCCATTGAAGCCGGCGACTACGCCGGCGCCGCAGCGGCCTACCGGCAGGCCCTGACCGAGATGCCGGCCGACGCCGAAGCCAAGGCCGGACTGGCGCAGGTGGAACTCATGGACCGCCTGCAGTCGCTGTCCGCCGCGGAATCCGACGCCGTCCGCGGCCGGGCCGCGGAGGAACCCGATGACCTGGAAGCGCAGCTCGCCGTTGCCGATCTGGACATCGCCGGCGGCCACGTCGAGGACGGGCTCGGCAGGATCGTCGCGTTCATCGGCCGGAACTTCGGACCGGAGCGCGAGACCGCCCGGGTGCGGCTGCTGGAGCTTTTCGACGTGGTCGGCCCGGCCGACGAACGCGTCGCCAAGGCCCGCCAGAACCTCGCACGGGTGCTGTTCTAGTGGGGCCGGCTCTGTTCACTCCGCTGGAGCTGCGCTCACTGCGGCTGGAGCACCGCGGCTGGGTCTCGCCGATGTGCCAGTACAGCTGCGAGCCCGACACCGCCGAAGGGGTGCCCACCGACTGGCACTTGATGCATCTGGGATCCTTCGCCACCGGCGGTGCGGCCCTGATCCTGACGGAGGCAGCCGCCGTCAACGCCGCCGGCCGGATCAGCCCCCGGGACGCCGGCCTCTACAACGACGCCCAGGCCGATGCCTGGCAGCGGATCGTCTCCTTCGTGCACCGCCACGGCTCCGCCGACGCCAAAATCGGCACCCAGCTCGCGCACGCTGGACGCAAGGCCTCGACCTACTGGCCGTTCTCCGGCAAGAGCGGCACCGTCCCGGCTTCCGAGGGCGGCTGGAGTACCGTGGGCCCAAGCACCCAAGCCTTCGACGGGTACGCCCCGCCCTCAGCGATGACGGCGGAGGAGATCGACGGCGTGATCGCCGACTTCGCTGCCGCCGCCAAACGCGCCGTCGCCGTCGGTTTTGACACGATTGAGCTGCACGGCGCGCACGGCTACCTGCTGCACCAGTTCCAAAGCCCGCTGATCAACGACCGCACGGACAGCTGGGGCGGGGACGAGGCCGGCCGCAACAAGCTGACCCTCGCCGTGGTGGATGCTGTCCGGGACGTCATCCCGGACTCGATGCCGCTGCTGCTCCGGATTTCCGCCTCCGACTGGGCCGAAGGCGGCATCGATGCCGACTCCTCGGTACGGCTGGCCCGGGCCGCGGCGGAGCACGGGGTGGACCTGGTCGACGTCTCCAGCGGCGGCGCCGTGGCGCACCAGTCGATCCCGGTCGGCCCCGGCTACCAGACCGGTTTCAGCGCCCGGATCCGGCGTGAAGCCGGCGTCAAGACCGGCACCGTGGGGCTACTGACTTCCGCCGGACAGGCCGAGCACGCGGTCGCAACCGGGCAGGCCGACGGCGTCTTCATCGCCCGCGCGGCACTCCGGGACCCGCACTGGTGGCTGCGGGCGGCCTTTGAACTGGGCCACGAACTGGCCTGGCCGCCGCAGTACGAACGGGCCATCCCGCGGCGCACCTTTTAGGCGCGCCGGCGGAGACGCCGGCCGGGACGCCGGCGGTTAGGCTAGCGACATGACCTTCGAGCAACCGCCCGTCCCGGCGCTGGCCCTGCGCGGCCTGGCGAAACGCTTCGGCGCGAAAATCGCCGTGGACGGCATCAGCCTGGACGTGCCGGCCGGCTCCTTTTACGGGATCGTCGGCCCCAACGGCGCAGGCAAGACCACCACGCTGTCGATGGCAACCGGCCTGCTGCGGCCGGACTTCGGCACCGCCCTGGTCCAGGGCGTGGACGTCTGGCAGCACCCGCTGGAGGCCAAGAAGCTGATGGGGGTGCTGCCGGACGGCGTCCGGCTCTTCGACCGGCTGACCGGGGAGCAACTGGTCAGCTACGCCGGGCTGCTGCGCGGCATGGACCGGCCGGTGGTGGCTGCCCGGGTTGCCGAGCTGCTTGCAGCCCTGGACCTCAGCGCCGACGCCGGCACCCTCGTGGTGGACTATTCCGCCGGCATGACCAAAAAAATTGCCCTTGCCTCGGCGCTGATCCACGCACCCCGGCTGCTGGTGCTGGATGAGCCGTTCGAATCGGTTGACCCGGTGTCCGCGGCCAACATCCGGGACATCCTGGACCGTTACGTCGCCTCCGGCGGCACCGTCATTGTGTCCAGCCACGTCATGGACCTGGTCCAGCGGATGTGCGACCACGTCGCCGTCGTCGCTAGCGGCCGGGTGCTGGCCGCCGGCACGGTCGAGGAGGTGCGCGCGGGCGCGTCGCTGGAGGACCGCTTCGTCCAGCTGGTGGGCGGCCGCAGCCACACGGAAGGCCTCGAGTGGTTGCGCACCTTCTGAGGCTCAAGCTCACGCTGCTGCGCAACGGCCTGCGCCGCAGCCCCTGGCAGCTGGTCGGGATCGTCATCGGCGGGCTCTACGCCCTCGGCATTGTCGCGGCGGGGGTCGCCGGGCTGCTGCTGTTGCGCCAGGCCGACGTCGACACTGCCCGGACGGTCGTTGTGCTCGGCGGCGCCGCCGCGGTCCTGGGCTGGGCAGTCATACCGGTTGTGGCCTCCGCGGCCGACCTCACGCTGGACCCTTCCCGGTTCACCACCTTCGCGGTGCCGATGCCGCAGTTGCTGACCGGGCTTGCCCTCGCCGGGCTGATCGGCATCCCGGGGGTGTCGACGGCCCTGGTGGCACTGGCTACCGTTGGCACCTGGTCGCGGGGACTCCTGGCCGCGTCCGGGGCCCTGGCCGGCGCGGTTCTGGGGGTGCTCACCTGCATTGTGATCGCCAAAGTGGTGACGGCCGGAACCGCAGGCCTGGCCAGTTCCCGGCGCTTCCGGGATCTCAGCGCCATCGCGTTCCTGGTCCCGCTGGTGCTGATGGGGCCGATCGTGGCCGGAGTCGCCCGCGGGATCGCCGGCAATGCCGGGTTCGTGGCTGAGCTGGCGCGGTTCCTGGAATGGACGCCCGCCGGGGCGGCCTGGTCCCTGGGTGGAGAACTCGCGGCAGGCCACTACGGCCCCGCGGCACTCAAGCTGGTGGTTGCGCTCGCCAGCCTGGCCGGGCTGGCGCTGTGCTGGAAGGTGCTGCTGCAGCGCGCGCTCGTCACTCCGCCCTACGCCGGCACGGCCAAGAAGAAATCCTCCGGCCTGGGCCTGTTCGGACTCGTTCCGGCGACCCCCACCGGGGCGATAGCGGCCCGGTCGCTGACCTACTGGTTCCGCGATCCGCGCTACGCCGGTGCCCTGGTGGTAGTGCCGCTGCTGCCGGTGCTGCTGCTCTTCCAAGCCAGCCAGTCCGGGTTTTACGGCATGCTGCAGTTCGTCGGACCGCTGACGGCGTTCCTGCTGGCCTGGTCCATCTCCTCGGACGTGTCGTACGACAGCACGGCCTTTGCCGTGCATGTCGCCGCGGGAGTGCGCGGCGTACATGACCGGCTGGGACGGGCGCTCGCCTGCCTGGCCTTTGCGTTGCCGGTGGTCCTTGTCTTCAGCGTCCTTCCGGCGTTCATCACCGGTGACTGGAGGTTCGTGCCGGGAGTCCTCGGCGTGGCGCTGGGCGTGCTGTTTACCGGGCTGGGCCTGTCCTCGGTGGTTTCGGCCCGCTACACCGTTCCGGTACCGCTGCCCGGCGACAGTCCCTTCAAGAAACCGCCGGGCAACGTGGCACAGACCCTCGCAGTGCAGTTCGGCGGCATGGCAGTACTGCTGGTCCTGGTCAGCCCGGAGCTGGCCCTCGTGGCGCTTCAGCTCGCCGGCGGCTCCGTGGTGCCGGGCTGGATCTGCCTGGCCCTTGGCCCGGTGCTGGGCATCGGGCTGTTTGCCGCCGGGGTCAGGCTGGGCGGCCGGTGGTTCGATGCCCGCACGCCGGAACTGCTCGCCCAGCTGGCCGTCAACCGCTGACCGGGTCTCAGGGCCCGGGCCGGGGCGCCCGGAGTGGGGTAGCCTGCCGTCAAGATATCCGGGCGGCCGGACCTAGGGACGTATGGACGTATGGACGGGGGCGGGAGCGTGGAAGTTGTCATCCTCCCCGGCGGGAAGCCGCTCGCCGTGCTCGCCGCCGATGCCGTCGAGGCGCTCCTGCGGCGAAAGCCCGACGCAGTCCTGGGCCTGGCGGCCGGATCCTCACCGCTGCCGGTCTATGACGAGCTGGCCCGGCGGCATGAGGCCGGCCTGGACTTCAGCCGTGCCCGGGCGTTCATCCTGGACGAGTACGTCGGGCTGCCTGCCGGGCATCCGCAGGCCTACCGCGAAGTTCTGCGGCGCGACTTCACCGGCAGGGTCAACATCAGCCCGGAAAACGTCCACGGACCCGACGGGCTGGCCGCGGACCTCCCCGCGGCCTGCCGCGCCTTCGAGGATGCCCTCCGCGCTGCCGGCGGGGTGGACCTGCAACTGCTCGGGCTCGGAACGGACGGCCACATCGGCTTCGATGAACCCGGCTCTTCGCTAGCGTCCCGCACGCGGATTAAGACGCTGCTGGAGCAGACCCGGCGGGACAACGCGCGCTTCTTCGGAGGTTTGGCGGAGGTGCCGCACCACGTCCTGACCCAGGGCCTGGGCACCATCCTTGAGGCCCGGCATGTGATCCTGCTCGCGGGAGGTGCCCTGAAGGCGCAGGCCGTCCGCGATCTTGTCGAAGGTCCGGTGGCGGCCATCTGCCCGGCGTCGATCCTGCAGTTCCACCCGCACGCCACGGTCCTGCTCGACGAGGCGGCCGCCTCCTCGCTGCGACTCGCCGACTATTACCGGCACAGCTATGACAACAAGCCGAAGTGGCAGGGCCTGTGACCGGCCCTCGCGATTCGATCTGTTCCAGCGGCTAAGATGGATCCCATGACCAGCATGACGACTCCGTTGGAAAACGACCCGATGCGCGAACTCTCCGGAGCCGGGACATCGACGGCTACCCATTGAGCGCGAGGAACTGCGCCAGGAAGTGGAACCGGGCGACCGGGAACGCTTCTCGCACTATGTGCGCAAGGAAAAGATCATGGAATCCGCGCTGTCGGGTGAACCCGTGATTGCCTTGTGCGGCAAGGTGTGGACGCCCGGCCGCGACCCGAAGAAGTTCCCGGTCTGCCCCGAGTGCAAAGAGGTCTACGAGGGCCTTCGGCCCGGCGGCGACGGCGGCGACTCCGGCAAGTAGTGCCGACGTGGCAGCTCCGGGGCGGTGCGCTCCGCTGCCGGCGCTGAGGTCCGCTTCATCCGAAAAAAGATTGGTGTTTTTGTGCTTATTGGGGTTTCTCCGGAACCGGCTGATGCGTGTGGACGGGGGCCTGCTAGGTGACAGAGACACTCTTCGGCGGACCCGTGCTGCCCCCCGCTTATCCCGAGCGGGCAGCCTGGGGAACCGCCCCGAAGCTCCGCGCCTGGCAGCAGGAAGCACTGGACAGCTATTTCAGCAGGCACCCCAAGGATTTCCTTGCGGTCGCCACCCCCGGCGCGGGCAAGACGACCTTCGCGCTCCGGGTCGCGTCCATGCTGATCGAGGCAGGCGCAGTGAACCGGGTGACCATCGTTGCGCCCACCGACCACCTCAAACGCCAGTGGGCCGACGCCGCGGCGAAGGTCGGCATCGCCATTGACCCGAACTTCAAGAACGCCGACGGCCAGCACGGCCGCGGCTTCATCGGCGTCGCCGTCACCTATGCGCAGGTCGCCAGCAAACCGATGCTGCACCGGGCGAAGACCGAAGCGGCACGCACGCTGGTCATCCTCGATGAGATCCACCACGGCGGCGAGGCGCTGTCCTGGGGCGACGGGCTGCGCGAGGCCTTCGAACCCGCCGCCCGCCGCCTCTCGCTGACGGGCACCCCGTTCCGGTCCGACACCTCGCCGATTCCGTTCGTCGAGTATGCCGAGGACCGGGACGGCATCCGCCGCTCCAAGGCCGACTATACCTACGGCTACGGCAAGGCCCTGCGTGACCATGTGGTCCGCCCAGTGATGTTTATGGCCTACTCCGGGCAGATGCGCTGGCGCACGAGTGCCGGCGATGAGATGGCCGCCTCGCTCGGCGAAGCCGCCGTCACCAAGGACGTCACCTCCCAGGCCTGGCGCACCGCGTTGAACCCAGCGGGCGAGTGGATCCCTGCCGTGCTGGCCGGAGCGGACAAGCGGCTCAGTGAGGTGCGGCGGACCGTGCCGGACGCCGGGGGACTGGTCATCGCCACCGACCACGACGACGCGCGGGCCTACGCCGGGCAGCTGAAGCGGATCACCGGCGAGTCACCCACCGTCATCCTCTCCGACGATGCGAAGGCCTCGAACAAGATCGAGGAGTTCTCCGCCGGCGACAAACGCTGGATGGTCGCGGTGCGGATGGTCTCCGAAGGCGTGGACGTTCCGCGGCTCTCAGTCGGCGTCTACGCGACCTCCACCTCCACGCCGTTGTTCTTCGCCCAGGCGGTGGGCCGCTTCGTGCGTGCCCGCAAGCGCGGCGAAACGGCGTCGGTGTTCCTGCCCTCCGTGCCGCAGCTGATGGCACTGGCGAACTCCATGGAGGCCGAGCGGGACCACGCGCTGGACCGGCCGGAAAAGGAGGACGCCGACGGGCTTTTCAACCCGGAGGATTCGCTGATGGACGAGGCGAACCGGGAGGAAAAGGCCTCGGATACCCTGATGAAGGGCAAGTTCGAGGCGCTGGATTCGCAGGCGTCCTTTGACCGGGTGCTGTTCGACGGCGGCGAGTTCGGCACCGGCGGCGAGGTGGGTTCCGAGGACGAGCTCGACTTCCTCGGCATCCCCGGCCTGCTCGACGCCGAGCAGGTGGGCACCCTGCTGCGCCAGCGCCAGCACGAACAGCTCAACCGCAAGAACAAGCGCAGCCCGCAGGGGGACGCTTCGCGGGCCGGAACCGTCGAGGCCGCACCGGCCGTGCCGGACCACCGGATGCTGATGGACCTGCGCACCGAGCTGGCCAAGAACGTCGCGGCCTGGTCCGCGCGGACCGGCACCCCGCACGGTGTCATCCACACCAAGCTGCGGACCGTCTGCGGCGGCCCCGCCGTGGCCCAGGCCAACGAGGAGCAGTTGCAGACGCGGCTCCGGAAGCTTCAGGACTGGTTTATCGGCCGGAAGTAACAGCTAACACGAAAAAGGGACCGGATGTGAACTGCACCCCGAAAGTTGGATTCGAATTTGAGAATCTGACTTTCGGAGGTGCAGTTCCTTTATGGCCCGGTATTCACGACACGGGGATGAGGTCCGCGGCCGTTTGGCCGAGTTGGTTGACCGGGGGTTCGGGCGCAGGTCGATCGCCAGGGAGCTGGGTCTGCCGGGCACGAGTGTTGAGAAGCTGGTGGGGCAGTATCGTCGTCAGGGAATCGAAGGGCTGGTTCCGATGGCGACGAAGAAGTTTTATCCCGCTGACCTGAAGCTTGAGGCCGTGCTCGCCTACCTTGGGGGCGCCACCCGGGAGCAGGTGATGGCACGCTTCGAAATCCGCCACCTCTCCCAGCTTGAGGACTGGCTGCGCCGATACCGGGAAAATGGCGCGGCCGGTCTGCAACCTCGGAAACGGGGACGGAAGCCGCGGGCCGCGCCGGCGGAAGAGTCCCTGGAGCAGAAGGTGCGGCGCCTCGAGATGGAGAACGCCACACTAAAAAAATTGCAGGCTCTGGCGGCGGAGGAACGACGACGCAACTCAAGGTAGCTGTCGTCGCGTCGCTGGAGCAGCGCTACCCGGCCAAGGACCTGCTCGGCTTCCTGGGTCTGCCGGCCAGCACCTACTACTACCACCGCTCCCGGGCCGGGAAACCGGACCGCTATGCCCGTGAGAGGGAACTCCTTGCCCGGGTCTTCACCGAGAACCGGAAAGCCTACGGATACCGCAGGGTCCGCATCGCGCTGGCCCGCGACCACGGCATCCGGCTCAGCGGCAAGACCGTGGCCGCACTGATGCGCCAGGAAGGCTGCATCTGCAGAATACGGCGCCGCAAGTACAACTCCCACCGCGGCGAAATCGGACACGTGGCACCCAACAGGCTGGCCCGGGACTTCCAGGCCGATGCCCCGCACCTGAAGTGGGTGACAGACGTGACCGAGTTCCGGGTCGCCGACCAGAAGATGTACCTGTCCCCGGTGCTGGACCTGTTCAACGGCGAGATCATCGCCCACGCCGTGCGCCCGAGTCCGGCCCTGCCCCTGGTGATGGACATGCTCACCGACGCCTTCAAAGTCCTGAAGCCCGGTGAGCATCCGGTCCTGCACTCGGACCAGGGCTGGCAATACCAGCACCGATCCTGGGTCAGCGCCCTCCAGGACCGAGGGCTCCACCAGTCCATGTCCCGCAAGGCCAACTGCTACGACAACGCAGCCATGGAAAGCTTCTTCGGTCACCTCAAGGAAGAGTTCTTCCACCACGACCGCTTCGACACGATCGAACAGTTCGAGCAGGGACTCAGCCAATACATCCACTGGTACAACCACACCCGCATCAAGGAAAAACTGAAGGGACTGAGCCCGGTGCAATACCGGACTCAGTCCCTTCACGTAGCCTAGAAGCACCGTTCAATAACGGCTCCAACTTTCGGGGAGCAGTTCAATGACCGGTCCCTTTTTCGTGGAGCTCGCCGGCGCTACTGGGCGGCACCGCAGGTCTGGGAGAACGTCTGACCGGCCGCGGTGTACTTGGCCTTCAGGTCCTCGAGCTTGGCCGAGTCCGGGTCCTTCTTGGCGGCCTCGTCGAGGTAGTCAACGATGGACCGCAGCGGATCCTGCAGCTCGTCGGAGGCGGTCGCCTGGATCGGCCGGATCTGGTTCGCCAGCCGGGTCATGCCGAACTTGTCCGAGCCGGACGTCGGCGACGCGGTGATGGTCTTGATCCGGGCGCAGGTCTCCTCGCTGGTCATCTTCGGGGCCGAGCAGGCAGCCGCGCCGAGCAGGGTCCCGGCGGCAAGCAGGACGGTCAGGGTCTTCTTCATGGTGGTGTACTCCGGGAATTTCTACGGGTCCAACGTTATTGTCAAGGGTTCCGAGTCTACTGTGCTGTCGGAGGCGGCGGCGCTCAGGCGAGATCGACGCCGCCGAACTCCATCTCGGCAAAGGCGTCATCAAGGTCCTCGGCGATGCCGACGGTGAGCGCCCGCGGCACGGTGACGGAGTAGCCGGCCTGGACCGCATCGAGGGCGGTCGCCTTCACGCAGTGGTCGGTGGCGATCCCCACGACAACCACCTCTTCGACGTCGTGGCTCTGCAGCCAGTCATCCAGGCCGATGGCGTCTTCGTCCGCCGCGGCGGCGCCGGCCCCGCCGCCCACCGGCAGCGAGCCGGGGGCACGGTCACCGGTGGGAACGGCATCGTCCGGGGCGAGCAGCCCCTCGAACCCGGAGTAGGCTGCGGTGAACTGGCCCTTGCGGAAGTAGGCCTGGATGTACTCGGTGTCCAGATCCGGGTGGAGTTCGGCTCCGCGGGTGCCGGCGACGCAGTGCGGCGGCCAGCTGTCGACGAAGTCCGGCTGGTCGGAGAAGTGCCCGCCCGGCTCGATGTGCCAGTCCTGGGTCGCCACGACGTGGTCGAACTGGCCGTGATGGGCATCAACGTATTCGCTGATTTCGGCTGCGAGGGCCGCTCCGCCCTCCACGGGGAGCGCCCCGCCTTCACAGAAATCGTTCTGCACGTCAACAATAATCAGAGCCCGGGACATTCAGTCCTCCTCATAGATGGTGGGGATGGCTGGTTCGCCGCGCTGGAGCCGGTTGACCACGGCCGGGAGTTCCTTCATGCTGTCCGCGTGCCGCTGCCGGGCACGCACCACACCCTCGGGGCCGGTCCAGCCGGGCAGCAGCTCGCCGTTCTTGATGAACTGCTGCAGCAGCTGACGGTCGTTGCCGTCGTCGTCCGGGCGGTGTCCGATCCCGATAATCTCCTGGCTGGCAGTGCCGCGCTCGTTGAGCCGCCGAAGCGCGTATTTGCGGCCGCCCTTGCTGGTTTTGTTCTTGGCCGCCTTGGCGACCGGAACGAAATTGCCGGCGTCGTCCGTGCGGCTGACCAGCTTGTAGACCATGCTGGCCGTGGGGGCGCCGGAGCCGGTGACCAGGGACGTGCCGACGCCGTAGGAGTCGACCGGGGCGGACTGCAGGGCGGCAATGGCGAACTCGTCCAGGTCCGAGGTCACGATGATGCGGGTGTTTTCGTTCCCCAGATCGTCGAGCAACTGCCGGACCCATTGCGCCTGCGCCACCAGGTCGCCGGAGTCCAGGCGCACTGCTCCCAGTTTGGCGCCGGCCAGCTCGACGGCGGTGCGGACGGCTGCCTCGACGTCGTATGTGTCCACCAGCAGTGCCGTGCCGGCGCCCATCGAGGCGATCTGCGCTTCGAAGGCCTCGCGTTCGGTGTCATGCAGCAGGGTGAAGGAGTGGGCAGCCGTGCCGACGGTCTTGATGCCGTAACGCCGGCCGGCCTCCAGGTTGGAGGTGCTGTCGAAGCCGGCGATCACGGCGGCGCGGGCGGCGGCGACGGCGGATTCCTCCTGGGTCCTGCGCGAGCCCATCTCGACGCAGGGCCGGGTGCCCGCCGCGGTGATCATGCGCGAAGCAGCGGACGCGATGGCGCTGTCGTGGTTGAGGATCGAGAGGATGTACGTCTCGAGGATGCACGCCTCGGCGAAAGTGGACTCGACGATCAGGATGGGGGAGTTGGGGAAGTAGGCCTCGCCTTCGGCGTAGCCCCAGATGTCACCCGAAAAGGAGAAGTTGGCAAGGTAGTCAAGAGTCTCTTCGTTGACCACTTTGGTGCGGCGCAGGAAGTCGATCTCTTCCTCGCCGAATCGGAAGTTGGCGATCCCTTCCAGCAGCCGGCCGGTGCCTGCGACGATGCCGTAGCGCCGGCCGTCCGGCAGCCGCCGGGCGAAGGCCTCGAACACCGACTTGCGGTGGGCTGCGCCGGAGTGCAGGGCAGCCTGCAGCATGGTCAGCTCGTAGTGGTCGGTGTACAAGGACGTGCGGGGATGGTCCCAGCCGGCTGAGGTGCTCACAAATTCACTCTAATCCCCATCGGCTCCCGCGTCTCGCTTCGCTTCGCCGTGGGGCCCTCGCCGGTGTGGACCCAGCCCCCCATAGAATGGACAGATGACCCTCAGCGTTGCGCTCGGCCCTGACACCCAGGAGAGCACCCAGACCGGAACAGCGGCGTCCACTGACGTCCTGACCGCCCCGGACATTCCCTGGAACCTCGTGATCTGGAATGATCCGGTGAACCTGATGAGCTATGTCAGCTACGTGTTCCGCAGCTACTTCGGCTACTCGGAAGCGAAAGCGAACAAGCTGATGCTGGAGGTCCATAAGAAGGGCCGCTCCATCGTCGCGCATGGCAGCAAGGAGCAGGTGGAGCAGCACGCGGTCGCGATGCACGGTTACGGTCTCTGGGCCACCGTGGAAAAGGCCACCGGCGACTCCGGCGGATCCGGCAAGGGCAAGGGAAAACGTGGCTAGGGCATTCAAGTACGGACTCAAGGGCATCACCGGTTACCTCGAGCCGGCCGAGCGGGAGCTGCTGCGGAACCTCTTTGACGACGTCATCTCCATGCTGGAGCCCGAGGAGCGGACCGGGCAGGACCCGCTGGCGGCGCTCGTAGGGCTGGACAGCGAGGCCCGGGAACCATCGGACCGCGCCCTCCGGCGGCTGCTGCCGAACGTCATGAAGGACGACGACGTCGCGTCCCTGGAGTTCCGCCGCTACACCGAGCGCTCGCTGCGGGAAAGCAAGATCGGGGCGTTGAAGGCCGCGGCGCTCGGCCTGGACAAGGAGGAACTGGTGCTGACCCCGGCGGACGCCCGGCACTGGTCCACCGCGCTCAACGACGTGCGGCTGGTGCTCGCGGAGCGCCTCGATATCCGGGACGACGCCGACGCCGAACACGTGCACCGGATGCAGGACTGGTCCCAGGCCGAGGACGTGGAAAGCTACCTGGCCCTGGTCTACAACTTCACCACCTGGCTGCAGGAATCTCTGGTCCAGGCGATGCTGGCCTCGCTCAAGGCGTAGGCGCCCGGCAGGTGACTGCTGGGGCTGGTGTGGGCGGTGTGAAGGGGACTGGACGTGCGCTTCCTTCCACTCGCCCGCGACAGCGTGTACACGGCCGAAGACGGGTGCAAGACCATCTACGGCAGTCGGCTGGTCAACGGCACGAGAGCTCACGGGAGCCGCGGAAGGCAGTATGAGCGAAGAACGCAGGCGGGAACTGGGGGAGACGGACGCCCCGGTGGAGCAGGAGCTCAAAGAATCGTTCGATAAGACGATCGGCGAGGGAGCGGAACGGCTTCACCGGACGATGCGCAACATCCTGGTCACCGGTGTGTTTGGCGGTTTCGAAGTCGGACTGGGAATCATGGCCTACCTCGCGGTGATGCACGAGACCGGAAACCATCTGCTGGCCGGGCTGGCCTTCAGCATCGGACTCATCGCCCTCCTCCTCGCGCACAGTGAGCTGTTCACTGAGAACTTCCTGATGCCGGTGGCCGCCGTCGTGGCGAAGGAAGGCAGCATCGGTCAGCTGGCGCGGCTCTGGGGAGGCACGCTCGTGGCGAACCTGGCCGGCGGCTGGGTCTTCGTCTGGATCGTGATGCAGGCGTTCCCGGAGTGGTCGGCAGTGGTGAGCGAGAGCGCCCACCACTACGTCGATGCTCCGTTCTCCCTGCAGACCGTGGCTTTGGCGGTACTCGGCGGCAGCACTATCACCCTGATGAGCCGGATGCAGCAGGGCACCGGCAACGATGTGGCCCGCATCGTCGCGACCATCATAGGCGGGTTCCTGCTGGCCGGGCTCCAGCTCTTCCACTCGATCCTGGACTCCTTGCTGATCTTCGCGGCCATCCACTCCGGCGCCGACATCACCTACGGGCAGTGGCTCGGCTGGTTCGGTTACACCCTGCTGTTCAACGTACTCGGCGGCCTGATTTTGGTCACCCTCCTGCGACTTGTCCGTACGAAGGAACTGATCGAAAAGCGCCGCACCCAGGCGCCGGCCGACCCCGACGCGCCCCACAACGCCTGAGCCGGTTCCCGGAGCTGCCTGACCGGGGCTGCCGGACGGCCCGCTACCCCTTCGGGACCTGCCCGTACCGGTACCAGATCACATCGTCGCCTGCCTCGTTCTTGTAGCTGAGCCGGGGATTGGCCAGCTGAGGGCCCTTGTAGACAAGATCACCGGTGGCGCACTGCCCACGCCGCAGCGTCGCTGGGCGCAACTGCCCGCTGCTGCTCACCAGCCTCGCCGTGCTGTACTGATCATCGAACATGGAGAAGTTCTCCGGCGATACGCTGCGCTGGGTTTCCGGCGGCAGCTTGCCGGCCCTCGTGTCGTTGCCGGCGCAGAAGTCGACGTGGACGGTGACCGTGTATTCCGGGTCGGCAGGATTCGGTCCGGCAATTTCGAACGCGGAAGCGGTGATCCTGGTGCCGTTGCCGAGCTCAGCGGTGTCGGTCACGGCCAGCCGGCCGGTCACACTCGCGGCGGCACTGTTCTGCAGCCCGATCATCACCGCGATGAAGACACCGAATCCCGCGGCGACGGTTTTGAGGCTGAGGGAAGTCGTCCTGGCGCGTTTCGCCCAGCGCTCCATTTCGCCGCGGTCCTGGCTGGTCCTATGCGTGAGCCTCGGCACCCCCTTCAGGCGTTGCCCGAGAAGCTCCTGCAGCGCGCGACGGCGGGGGAACAGCAGAGGGTGGAACGATACTGTCCGGAACTGGTCATCCAGGATCGACACAGTGCCGGACTGATCCTCAAGGACTGCGAGCGCGCGCGTGGTGTCCACCCCGGCCTGCCAGGAGACCGGGGCACGCACGGCGGACATGACCCCGGCGAAGATGGCGTTCTCTCCGACGACCAGCCGGTTCGCGGCGGTGGCCGGTGTGGGACCCGGCCGGCCGCTGGTCCATGTCTTGAAGGTGCGCCCGCGGCCAGGATGCTTCGGTGGCTTGGACCGTAGTGAAACCTGCGGCGCCCGGGTTGTGCCGGCGGCCGGGTCCCCGGCCGGATCCGCGGTGTCCCCGGCTTCCGGGAGGACACGCGGAACGGCGAGGTGGAGGCTTTCCGCTGCCCCGACGACGGCCTGCATCACGTCTCTGCTGCTGACCGCAGGGTCAGCGCCGAGGTCAAAAATCTGTCGTTCGCGTTCGAGCCGCGCCTGGGATGGAATCACGCTCACCATCGCTTCGTCCACCCATGGTTCCGGGACCAGGGCCAGGGTCCTGCTGAACGTCTCCAGCAGCGGACGCAACGCCTCCTCGCCGAGTACGGGGTCGCCGACCAGGACAAGGCAGTGGTCCGGCCCCATGCCGGTCAGCTCGGCGTGGATTCCGGTGTGGCCGGCGAGGGTTTGCTCGGCCGCCGCTGCCAGCTGCCGGTGCAGCACCCGCGCCGCCGCGAGGCCGGCGGCCGACCTTGGCACCAGCACGGACGCCAGCGCGGCGGTGGGGGCCGGCGGACCCAGCTGCTCTGCCGGAGATTCCGGTACTTCGGGATCCGGATCCACCGCCGCATGGCCGGTGCGGGTCCCGTCCGCCCAGCGGGTCCCGGCGCCGGAGCCGCGCAGGAAATCCTGCACCGGAAACCCCGTTCCAATCAACGAAGCTTCCGAAGCGAAGAACACGGCCCGGAACCGCCCGCTGCCGGGGTGGAGCTGCGGCAAGAGGGTGCGGGCCAGCTCGTGGACGCTGGCGGCGGCCACCCCCTGGGGACCCGCAAGCGCCGCCGCGTTGTGTCCGGTACGGCGAACGAGATCGGTGCGCCAGACCGGTGCGTCCGTGCGCAGCGGCAGCAGATCGTCGGCAATGATGTCGGGAGTAAACAGCGTCGGCAACCTGCTCCAGGCCGACGCCACTGTCTCCCGGCTCCCGCGCACCAGGAGGGTGGAAGTGTCCGTCGATACTTCTGCCAGGGCCTCGGCAAGAGCGGCCCCTCCCGTCGCGAGTTCCACGGGCCGGGCCAGCTCCGCCCTGAGGGCGGCCAGGGCGGTCGACAGTGCACCGGTATGTTCCACCGGTTCGTCCAACAGGCCGACGCCGAACGTGACGCCGATCGACGCTGTGGCGCCGCCGTCGTCGACCAGCTGCCAGTTCTGTCCCACCCACGAAGCCATACATCCCCCACCGTCGGCCGGACCGCCCGAGACGCGGATCCGGAAGCAACACAACAGGAGAAACATACCCTTCGGCCTGCTGAACAGTGCCGTGTGTGACCCATCAGACACGAGTTGCCGGACACAATGTCATGGTCGTGTCTTCTGCGAAGCCCTATCCTCGAATAATCATGACTTCAGCATCGAGCACGGATCCGGCGGCCCAGGCTGCGGCGGAGACCGCAGCGGGCAGCACCGGTAATTCCCGGCCGGGGGAGCGCCCGATCGGCGTTTTCGATTCCGGCGTCGGTGGCCTCACCGTGGCGAGGTCGATCATCGACCAGCTCCCCAACGAGTCCATCCTTTATGTCGGCGACACCGCGCACGGGCCCTACGGGCCGCTGCCCATCGCCGAGGTCCGTGCCAACGCCCTGGGCGTGATGGACGAGCTGGTGGACTCCGGCGTCAAACTGCTCACCATTGCCTGCAACTCCGCCTCCGCCGCCGTGCTCCGCGACGCCCGGGAACGCTATACCGCGCGGTACGGCATTCCCGTGATCGAAGTGATCCAGCCCGCCGTGCGGCGGGCAGTTTCTGCCACCCGCAACGGACGGATCGGCGTCATCGGCACGTCGGCCACCGTCGGCTCGCGCGCCTATGAGGACACCTTCGCGGCGGCCCCGGACCTGGAGATCACCTCGGTGGCCTGCCCCGCCTTCGTCCCGTACGTCGAGGCCGGTATCACCACTGGACCGGAACTGCTCGCCGTCGCCCGCGAATACCTGGCACCCCTGATCGCCGCCGGGGTGGACACCGTCGTGCTCGGCTGCACCCACTACCCGCTGCTCACCGGGGTGCTTTCCTTCGTCCTCGGCGAAAACGTCACGCTGGTGTCCAGTGCGGAGGAGACCGCCAAGGACGTCTACCGTGCCCTGGCGTCGCGCGGGCTGGAACGTACCGGCACGTCCGCCCCGGAACACAACTTCATCGCCACCGGCGACGCCGCCCAGTTCGAGCACCTGGCCCGCCGCTTCCTCGGCCCGGAGGTACTCAGCGTCCGGCACGTCGACCACGTCGCGGCCCAGTACCCGACCGGCAGCCTCGCCCGCATCACCCCGGAAATGATTGCTGCCGCGCAGGCAGCCGCGGGCCGGCCGCGGATCTCCAACTTCGTCTCCGCAACCGTCCCTATGACCGGCCTGCGGGGGTCCGGTCTGTGAAACTGACCATCGTGGGGTGCACCGGATCGTTTCCGGGGCCCGGATCGCCGGCGTCGTGCTACCTGTTGACCGCGCACGACGGCGAGCGGAGCTGGAAGATCGTGCTGGACCTGGGCAGCGGGGCGCTGGGGGCGATCCAGCGCTACACCGACCTTGAGGATATCGACGCGATCTTCCTCACCCACCTGCACCCGGATCACTGCATGGACCTGTGCGGGCTCCACGTCGCGGTGCGCTGGAAGCCGGGCGGCTGGGACCGCGGCCGGATCCCGGTCTGGGGGCCGGCCGCAACCGCTGACCGGATGGCGACCGCCTACGGCCTGGACCTGGATCCGGGCATGCACGAGGAGTTTGACTTCAGCAACTGGTCCGAGCGCAAGCCCGTAACCCTGGGACCCTTCACCGTCACCCCTTATGCGGTAAACCACCCCGTCGAGGAGGCCTACGCGCTGCGGGTGGAGGTGACGGAGCCGGACAAGGACGGCATTCCGGTGACCCGGGTGCTGAGCTATTCGGGGGACACGGACTCCTGCAGCGGCCTGGAGGACGCAGCCCGGGACGCGGACCTGTTCCTCTGCGAGGCTGCCTTCGAGGAAGGCCGGGACGATGCGGTCAAGGATGTCCACCTGACCGGCAAACGGGCCGGTGAGGCGGCTGTTGCCGCCGGGGCCCGGCGGCTGCTGCTGACCCACATCCCGGTCTGGACGTCCCATACCAAGGTGACGGCTGAGGCCAAGGAGGTCTTCGGCCAGCACGTGGCCGTGGCCGTCGCAGGGGTCCACTACACCGTCTGAGGGACGAAGCGCCGCGCCAAGTCGATAAGCTAGAACGCATGACTTCCGAAGCACTGACTGCCCCCGTTCTCCGCGCCGACGGCCGAACCCCGGACCAGCTCCGCCCGATCAGCATCACCCGCGGCTGGTCCAAGCAGGCCGAAGGTTCGGCTCTGATCGAGTTCGGCAACACCCGGGTGCTGTGCACCGCGTCGCTGACCGAGGGCGTGCCGCGCTGGCTCAAGGGCGAGGGCCGCGGCTGGGTCACCGCCGAATACGCCATGCTGCCGCGCGCCACCAACACCCGTTCGGCGCGCGAATCCGTGAAAGGAAAGATCGGCGGCCGCACGCACGAAATTTCCCGCCTGATCGGCCGCTCGCTGCGCTCCATCATCGACACCAAGGCGCTGGGCGAAAACACCATAGTGCTGGACTGCGATGTCCTGCAGGCCGACGGCGGCACCCGCACCGCCGCGATCACCGGCGCCTATGTCGCGCTCGCCGAGGCCATCCGCTTCGCCCGGGACAACAAGCTGATCGCCCGCAACGCCCAGCCGCTGGTGGACACCATCGCGGCTGTTTCCGTCGGCATCATCGACGGCGTGCCGATGCTGGACCTGCCGTACATCGAGGACGTGCGCGCCGAGACCGACATGAACGTCGTCGTCACCGGCTCCGGCAAGTTCGTTGAAGTCCAGGGCACCGCCGAGGGAGCCCCGTTCGACCGCGACGAGCTCAACAAGCTGCTGGATCTGGCGCTGCTGGGCACCGAACAGCTCGCCGCCATCCAGCGCGAAACCCTGGCCGAAGCCCCGTGAGCGGCACTGCGGCAGCGGACCGGCCGGACCGGCCGGTCCTGGTGCTCGCGACCCACAACCAGGGCAAGCTGAGGGAACTGCGCGAACTGCTGCGCGGGCAGCTGCCCGGCCTCGACGTCGACACGCAGGTAGTGGACGCCGGCGCCGTCGGGGCCCCCGACGTCGTCGAAACAGGGGTGACCTTTGCCGAGAACTCCCTGCTGAAGGCGCGGGCGGTGTCCGAAGCCACCGGCCTGGTCGCGATCGCCGACGACTCCGGCCTGGCCGTGGACGTCCTGGGCGGTGCGCCGGGCATCTTCTCGGCGCGCTGGGCCGGACGGCACGGCGACGACGCTGCCAACCTGGAGCTGCTGCTGAACCAGCTCTCCGACGTGCCGGACGGGTACCGCGGGGCGGCGTTCGTCTGCGCCGCGGCGCTGGCGGTACCGGGGCAGGCGGGTGAAGAGGCCCGCGAGGTCGTGGAGTACGGCCAGCTGGAGGGAACGCTGCTGCGCGAGCCGCGCGGCGCCGGCGGCTTCGGCTACGACCCGGTGCTGCAGCCCAGCGGCCTGGACCGCAGCTGCGCCGAACTCAGCGCGGAGGAGAAGAACGCCATCAGCCACCGCGGCCACGCCTTCCGGGCGCTGCTCCCGGCGATCGTGGAAGCGCTGGCGGGGAGGTAGCCTGCCGTTCGCCGGCGGCTAGGGGGTCTTGCGCTCCTCTTCCGGGGCGTGTTCTTCAATGAATTCATCGACCAGCCCGGTGCCGTACTTCTCGGCCTGGCGCTTGGCGACGAAGCCGCGGACAACTTCGATGCCGATCGGGATGACGGAGAGCAACACGATGGCAATGAAGATGATGTCGAGGTTGTCGCGCACCCAGGGCACCTTGTCGCCCAGCAGGTAGCCGAGCAGCGTGACGCCGCCGCCCCAGAGGACGGCGCCGATCACGTTGTAGAGGAAGAACTTCCGCTTGCTCATCTGAGCGACGCCGACGATCACCGGAACGAAGGTTCGGATGATCGGGACGAAGCGGGCCAGGATCAGCGCCTTGCCGCCGTGCTTTTCGAAGAACGCGTGCGCGCTTTCCACGTTCTCGCGCTTAAAGAGCTTGGAGTCGGGCTTGTTGAAGATCGCCGGTCCGGCCTTGGACCCGATCAGGTAGCCGGCCTGGTTGCCGATGATCGCGGAAACCACGATCAGGGCCGCGAACGCCCAGATGTTGAATTTGATGGTGTCCGTCGCGACCAGCAGCCCGGCCGTGAACAGCATCGAGTCGCCCGGCAGGAAGAAGCCGATCAGCAGTCCGGTCTCGGCGAAGATGATCCCGCACACCAGCACGACGACCCACGGCGCGAGGGCCGGGTCGGCCAGGAAGACCTGGGGATTAAGCCAGTCGGGCAGGAACGAAGCCAGGTGCGGCTGGACCGGTCCGGCGCCGCCGAAAGTGGTCACGGCAAAGTCGTGCAGGGTAAAAGGGTTCACCCATCTAGGGTACTTGACGGCCACCTTGCCGGGCCGCGGCGGCTTCCGGCGGTAAGGTGTGGGGCGTGGGTTTGGACTTTACGGCGATCGACTTCGAGACGGCCAACGGCTTCCGCGGATCGCCGTGCGCCGTCGGGCTGAGCAAGGTGCGCGGCGGCGTGGTCGTCGAGGAAGCCTCCTGGCTGATGCGGCCGCCGGAAAACCACGACGCCTTCGACTACCACAACGTGCGGATCCACGGCATCCGGCCCGAGCAGGTTGCCGGGCTGCCCCGGTTCGGTGAGCTGTTCCCCGAAATCGGCGCCTTCATCGGCGATGACGTGCTGGCAGCCCACAACGCCGCGTTCGATCTTGGCGTGATCCGGTCCGGGCTTGAGGTTTCCGGCCTGCCCGGCCCCGCCTATGACTATGTCTGCACCGTGATGCTGTCCCGCCGCTGCTATTCGCTGGTATCCAATTCGCTGCCGTACGCGGCCGAGGAAGCGGGCGTTCCGCTGATCAACCACCACGACGCCGCAGAGGACGCGCGTGCCTGCGCCGGCATCCTGATTGACATCGCAGCCCGCAACGGTGCCGCCAGCATCGCCGAGCTGCATCTCTCGCTGGGGCTGGCGCTGTCCCGCCAGCCGGCCTTCGATCCGCGCCGTGACCCGCTCTCCAAGGCCACCCGGTCCGCGCTTGAGGCTCTCGCCGCCGGCCAGGGTCCGGCCGCCGCCGTCCGCCAGCTGCGCGCCGGCTGGCCCGAGGAGGGCGCCAACCCGGAACCCAACATGGCGGCGGAACCCGGCCACCCGCTGTTCGGACAAACCGTGGTCTTTACCGGGGAGCTGGCCATCGCGCGGCCCGAGGCGAAGCTGCGCTCCGCAGAGCTCGGCGCCCGGCCCGAAAGCCGTGTCACCGCCCGGACCACCGTCCTGGTGGTGGGGGACGGCTTCGTCGCGGCGGACCTGCGCTCAGGCCGCCTGACCGGCAAGGCGCGGCGGGTTCTGGAACTGCACGAACGCGGCCAGCGCATTGAAGTCCTGTCCGAAGGGGAGTTCCTGCAGATGCTCGGCGGCCACCTCGCCGCGCCGGTGGCCCGCGCCGGGTAGTTCGCGTGCCCAGGTCACACCGCGCAACAATTCTTTCGCCCGCACTCGGGCCGCTCCTAGCCTTGAACGATGAGCAAACTGATGTCCGCACCCGCTGCAGGCCGACGGGGCGGTACCGACTGGGGCAAGGTTTTTGCTTTTCCCAATCCCGTAAATGAGTACTCCGCGCGGATCACCGCCGCCCTGGTGGTGTTGCTGTCGCTCGCGGCGCTGCTGACCGGCTCCGGCTGGGGGCTGGCGGCCATTGCCGCCGGTTTCTGGCTGCGGGTGCTGTTCGGGCCGCGGATCTCGCCCTTCGGTGTGCTCTCGGTCAAGGTCCTGACGCCGCTGCTGGGCAGGAAACGGCTGGTCCCGGGGCCGCCGAAGCGGTTCGCGCAGGGCATCGGCGCGGCGCTGTCCACGGCTGCGGTCATCTTTTTCGCCGCCGGTCTGGCCACCGCCGCGTGGAGCCTGCTCGCCGTGCTGATCGCTGCGGCGTCCCTCGAAGCCTTCGCCGGGTTCTGCCTCGGCTGCGCAGTCTTCGGCCTGCTGCAGCGCCGCGGCTTCATCCCGGAGGACGTCTGCGAGGCCTGCAACAACATTTCGCTCAGGCGCCCGTAACTGCCGCTCAGACGCCCGTAACTGCCGCCAGCCGTGCGGCCATGCCCCGGATGACCTCGGGGGCTTCGAGCGCCTCCAGCCAGTCCGCCGGCAGGCACTCCTTACCGTAATACGTGCCCAGGATGTTGCCCGCGATCGAGGCGGTGGAATCGCTGTCGCCGCTGTGGTTCACCGCCACGGCGATCGCCGCCCGGAAGTGCTCCTCGGGGCCGGGGCCGGCTGCCGCCGTCGCCGGGGCCGTGGCGAGCACAGCGTACACCGCGACGGCGAGCGCCTCCTCGGCAACCCACCCTTCGCCCAGTTCGGCTACCAGGTCCTCTGCGGAGAGCTGACCGGCGCCGGACGCCGCGGCAGCGAGCCGCTGCGCCGTCGCCAGCCGGTCAATCAGATCGGAATCCGGTTGCTCACCCCGCGGCAGCCTGCCTTCCTGCAGCTGCTCGAGCGCCGCGGAGGCCGCGTCCTGCAGGCTCCGACCGTTGGCGAGGGCGTGGACCAGCAGGCTGAAGACGCCCGCGCTTTGCCGCGCCGAGGGGTGCCCGTGGGTCAGCGCCGCCGCATCCGCGCTCATTTTGTATACCTCGTCCGCGCCGATGTAGGGAAGCAAACCAAACGGGGCCGAGCGCATCACCGTGCCGCAGCCCTTCGAATCCGGGTTGACCGGCCGGTACACCGTGCCCATTTCCCCGGTGGCCAGCCCGCTCAGGCACGCATTTCCCGGCGCCCGGCGGTTTCGCAGCACCTCGTGGCCGTCGATCCAGCGCGGCGGCTGGAACGGTGCGGAATCCGGCAGCACCACGCCCTGGCTGCCGAGCCAGCGCAGGTAGGCAAGCCAGAGGCAGGCATTTGTGTCGGCAGCGACGCCCGAGTTGGCCCACTCCAGGGCTTCCAGCAGACCGTCCACCGTATACAGCGTCATCTGCGTGTCGTCGGAGAAGTGGCTGCCGCCGTCGAGGTCCGCGAAGTCCCGCAAACCCGCAGGTCCGAACATCGCCCGGATCGAGTCAATCTTTTCGAACTCGACGGCGTACCCGAGCGAATCACCCAGTGCCCCGCCGAGCAGGCAGCCGTGGATGCGTGATTCGTGCGACGGCGTTGGGGTCTGTGCAGCGGAGGGTGCAGGAGTCGGTTCGGGGGTGCTGCCGGGTTCGATGCTCATGCTTTCAAATTTACCCTCCGTGTTCCCCGGTAGGGTGCTGTGGGAGCGACACAGCCAACGGACAGGACGACGGATGCGCGAACCAGCGTGGCGCAGGACCGGCACCACCCCCGACTACCGGTTTTCGCTGGCGAACGAACGGACCTTCCTCGCCTGGATCCGGACCTCACTGGCCCTCATCGCCGGCGCGCTCGCCGTCGACCAACTGGCGCCGGGTATCGCCCCCGGGCCCGCTGAGGGTGGTGCTGTGCGTGCTGCTGGCGTTGATCGGGGCCGGGCTGGCGACGCTCTCCTACCGCCGTTGGGGCAAGATGGAGGCCGCCATGCGGAACAACCGCGAACTGCCCTTCTCCGGCGTGCTCCTGGTCATGACGGTGGGAGTGGCTGCCGCTGCCTTCATCGTCGCTGCCCTGATCCTGGTGGCACGGTGAGCGCTCCGGCGCAGCGCGACCCTGGGCTGCAGCCCGAACGCACCTCGCTGGCGTGGCGGCGGACGCTGCTGGCGCTCGTCGTCGTGGACCTGCTGATCTGGCGGAGCTGGGCGCACGACGTGGGCGCGGCGTCCGGGGGCGGCGCCGACCTCTCGGGCGTGAGCGTGCTTACCGCAATGGCCGCCACCATGGTGCTGGCGGGGTGCGTGTGGGTCCGCGGACACGAGCTGCGGCGCGGTACCGCGGAAGCTCCGGCTGTCCTGGTGCGCTGTGCGGCCGCTGCCGTCGTCGCCCTGGCGGGCAGCACGGTCGCGGCGCTGGCGCTGGCGCGCTAAGCGACCGCCCGCTACTTTCAGACCCAGCGCACGTCCAGACTCCGCTGTCAGACTGCTGGCGGCACCGACCTCCGAGCAAAGGACCTTCCGAACATGACTCTGCAAGTGCAGGCCCGCGAACCCGGCAGCCAGCCGTCCGCCAACCCCGACTGGCGCCCGAGCCTCCCGGCCCGGCTGTCCGCCGAGGCCCTGGGCACCTTGTTCGTCGTGGTGGTGGGCCTGGGCGTGCCGTTGTTCGCCGTTCCGCAGTACAACCCGATGTCCGCCTCCCTGGCGGCCGGTCTGGCCCTCACCGCCGCCATGCTCGCCTTCGGCTACCTCTCCGGCGGCCACTACAACCCGGCCGTGACGGTGGGACACCTGATCGCCGGGCGCATTCGGCTGGCCGACGCCGCCGCCTACCTCGGCGCCCAGCTGGCCGGCGCTTTGCTCGGTGCCTTGGCGCTCTTCGGCGTGCTGCGCACTGTTCCCAAGCTCAACGGCACCCAGAGCGCCTTCGACACGGTCGCGTCGGGCTTCGACGCCCGCTCGGTCATCCAGGTGCCGATGCCAGGGGTGCTGCTGGTCGAGGTGCTCGGCGCCGCCCTGCTGGTGGCGGTTTTTCTCGGCACCACGGCGGGACGCAACCCGGGAAGGGCCGCTGCACCGTTTGCCGTCGGTTTGAGCTGGGCCACGCTGCTGCAGCTGGGACAGAGCGTTGGCAACGCGCCCTTCAACCCTGCCCGCGCCACTGCCGCGGCGGTGTTCAGCAGCCCGGATGCCCTGGGCCAGCTGTGGTTGTTCTGGGTCGCTCCGCTGGTCGGTGCAGCATTGGCCGGGCTGGTGTTCCGCGGCTTCGCCCCGCCACCGGTGAGCTCGTCCACGGTGTCCGCGGACACCGTGGACGACATGGACGACGGCCGAGACCGCACGGAGGCGGACGAGCCGACCGAGGTGGACGCACCCGCGCCGGTTCCTGCCCCCGCGCCGGTTCCTGCCCCCGCGCCGCCGGCCGACGAGGCCCGGGAGTTCTTCGACAAGCGCACTCCGTAACGCACCTCACGCGTCGCGCCGGGCTGAGCCGCCGGGTGTTGCGCAATACTGTCGGTGGCAGCCGCTAGCGTAGTTGTATGCGGTTATTGCACACCTCGGACTGGCATTTGGGCCGGTCCTTCCACGGACTCGGAATGCTCGAAGCGCAGCGCGCGTTCGTGGACCAGCTCCTCGACGTCGTCCGTAAACAGTCGGTCGATGTTGTCCTCATTGCAGGTGACGTCTATGACCGCGCCCTGCCCGGCGTGGATGTCGTCCATCTGCTGGACGATGCCCTGGTACGGATCACCGCCGCCGGTGCAAAAGTGGTCCTCACCAGCGGCAACCACGACTCAGCCATCCGGCTCGGGTTCGCTTCCCGCCTGCTCGAGCGCGGGGGAGTGCACCTGCGCACCCGCCTCGCCGAACTCGACACGCCGCTGCTGCTGCCGCTCGACGGGGACGACGCCGGTCCCGTCCTGGCCATCTACGGCATTCCCTGGCTTGAGCCCCGGCTGGTCGCCGCCGGGCTGGGCGTCGAAACGGCCAGCCACTTCGAGGTCACCCGCGCCGCCACCGAACTGGTCCGCGCCGACGTTGCGGCCCGGTCGGAGGGCCGGACCGTCCATTCCGTCGTGCTGGCCCACACCTTCGCCAGCGGCGGGATCAGCTCCGACAGCGAACGGGACCTGAGCATCGGTGGAGTGGGTGCCGTTCCGCTGGATCTCTTCGACGGCTTCAGCTACGTCGCCCTCGGCCACCTGCACGGCCGGCAGACGCTCTCACCCACGGTCCGCTACTCCGGCTCGCCGCTGGCCTACTCGTTCTCTGAGGCGAAGCACCAAAAAGGCGGCTGGCTCATCGACGTGGCGGCGGAGGGTGTCACTGCCGTCACGGAAGTGCTGTGGGAGGCTCCGCGCACCCTCGCGGTGCTGCGCGGCAGGCTGGAGGAGCTGCTCGCGGTGGAGGAGTTCGCCTGGGCAGAGGGCGCCTATTGCCAGATCACGCTGACCGACGCGCAGCGCCCGGCCCAGGCGATGGAACGGCTGCGTGCCCGCTTTCCCGACACTCTGGTACTCGGCTTTGACCCGGAGGGCGCAGCGGCGTCCCCGAAGACCAGCTACAGCCGCAGGCTGGCCGAGTCGGTGGACGACCTCTCGATCTGCTGCGGCTTCCTGGAGCACGTCCGGGGCCGCACCGCCGAGGACGCCGAATCTGCCGTCCTGGCTGAAGTGCTCGAGGCTGTCCGGCTGGAAGAGGTGTCCCGGTGAGAATCCAACGCCTCGAGATCTCCGCGTTCGGCCCCTTCGCCGGCACGGAGTGCATCGACTTCGACCGGCTCAGCACGCACGGGCTTTTCCTGCTCAACGGCGCCACCGGGGCTGGTAAGACCAGCGTCCTGGATGCCATCTGCTTTGCCCTGTACGGCTCGGTGCCCGGCGCCCGGCAGGACGGCAAACGGCTTCGCAGCGACCACGCCGACGCCGCCGCGGAGCCTCGGGTGACCTGCGAGTTTTCCGCCCAGGGCAGGCACTTTGAGGTCTCCCGGACGCCCGCCTGGAACAAGCCCAGCACCAGGGGCAAGAACGGTTTCACCGAGCAGAAGGCCAACACCCTGTTGCGCGAGCGGGTGGACGGCGAATGGGTGGAGAAGTCCGGCCGCAACGACGAGGCCGGTGCCGAGATCACCGCACTGCTGGGCATGGACCGGGACCAGTTCACCCGCGTGGTGATGTTGCCGCAGGGCGACTTTGCCGCCTTCCTGCGCTCCAAGGCCGCCGACCGGCTCGCGCTGCTGCAAAGCCTTTTCGGCACCCAGCGTTTCGAAGCGGTGGAACAGGAATTGGTCCGGCGCGCGGTGGCAGCCCGGGCAGAGGTGGAAACCCTTAATAAGGAACTCGCGTTGCTGCTGGTCCAGGCGGAGGCTGAAGCAGCCAACCTGGGTGTCGAAGTGGAACCAGCGGCCGACAACGACGCTCCCGATCAGCTGTTGGCCCGGCTGCAGGCAGCCGCCGCGGCCACGGCGGTTGACCGCCAGGTTGCAGCGGCGGACTCCGACGGCGTGCGGGCAGGGCTGGCCGGTCAGCTCGAGGCAACGAAGGCCCGCGCTGCGCGGCAGGCGAAACTTGCGGCGGCCCTTCAGCGCCGCGCGGACACCGAAGCCGCGGCAGCGGAGCTGCAGGAGAAAGCCGGACGGCTTGAGCAGCACCGCAAGGCCGAAGTGCTCGGAGGTCAGCTTCAGGCGGTGGACAGCGCGGAGGCCGCCGAGGAACGTGCGGCCGCTGCTGCTGTTACCGCCGCGGGTGAGTTGCGGGCGGCCGTTCCCGCGGATCCGGAACTGGCCGCGCTCCCGGAGCTGCTGGCCGCTGCCGACGGCGGGGCGGGCGGGGCGCCGTCGTCCGGTCCGCTTTTTGAGGGCATGGCGTTGCGTGGCGGGCTGGAACGGCTGCGGTCACTGCGGGCGGTGCTGGAGCAACGGCTGCCGGACGAGGAACGTCTCGCCGAACTGGTTGGCCGGGCCGATGACCTGCAGCAGCGGCTGGACGGGCTGCACGAGACCACCCGTTCCGGTGCAGCGCGGCTCGAGGCCTTGCGCACCGAATCCCTGGAACTCGAGGCTGCGCTGGCGCCGCTCGAGGAACTCGCCTCCGAACTCCAGCTCAGGACGAAGGAAGCCGCTGCCGCGGCAGAGCTGGTCGGCATTGTGCGGCGCCATGGCTCGGCAACGGAGGACTGTGCGCGGATCGCGGAACGGCACCGCCTCGCCCGCGAGAAGTCTCTTAACTGCCGGCAGAGCTGGCTGGACCTGAGGGAGGAACGGCTCGCCAATGCGGCCGCGGAACTCGCGGCCCAGCTGCTCCCGGAGAGCCCGTGTCCGGTCTGCGGCAGCCCGGAGCACCCGGCGCCCGCCCCGGCGATGGCGTCCGCCCTCACCCTTGCTGACGCGGAGAAGGCAGCCCAGGCCGACACCGAGGCGGCCGAGGCTGCGCTCTCGGAGCTGGAACGTGAGCTGGGTGAAGCCCGTCAGCTCCTCGCCGTCCTGACAGCGCAGGGCGGCGACACCGCGCCCGGGACAGCCGGCAATGACGCCGCAGTGGCGAAGGAACGGGCCGCGGAGGCCAAGCGCGCCACCGCCGAACTCACACTCAAGCGGGCCAGGCGAACCGAGCTGGCGGAGGACGCCGAGGCCGTCGAGCGAGCCCAGGGAGCCGCCGCTGCGCAGCTGGCCGAGACCGGTTCCAGCCTCAGCGCCGTCCGCGCGCAGGCAGAGGCCCTCGACGCGGCCCTGACCGGACTGCGTTCCGGCCACGCCACCCTCGGTGACCGGCTCGCGGCCGTAGGGCGGAGCACGTCACTGCTGGAGCGCGCCGAAGCGGCCGCCGGCGATCTTGAAGCGGCCAGGTCCCGGACCGCGGAGGCGCGCGGCCAGCTGGAGCAGGCCCTTCCCGCGGCCGGCTTCGGCTCTGCGGCTGCGGCCCGTTCCGTGCTGCTCCCGGCCCGCGACGCAGCCGGGCTGGAAGCGGCCGTCCGCGCCGGCCAGGACGAGGCGGCGCGGCTCGAGGAACTTTTTGCCGGTGACGAACTCCGGCTGGCCGAACGGGAGCTCACGGAGGACGGCCCGGTCGACCCTGCCCTGCTCGACGAGCTTGGCGTCGAATTTGCCGCGGCCGAAGCGTCCGCGCGGGAAGCTGCCCTGACCGCCGGACTGGCGCAGAACTCGGTCCGGACCCTCGCCGGGATCAGCTCCCGGTTTACGGAGCTGGCCGACGCCGGCCGGGAGCCCCGGGAGCGTGCCGCCTTGTGGACAGCGGTTGCCGAGGCGGCCCGCGGCGGCGGCGACAACCTCTACCGCATGAGCCTTAACAGCTATGTGCTCGCGGCCCGGCTGGAGCAGGTGGCCGAAGCGGCGTCGGAACGGCTGATCGGTATGAGCGACGGCCGGTACACCCTGCAACACACCGACGCGAAGGCCTCCCGCGGCCAGAAATCCGGGCTGGGCCTGGAAGTCGTGGACCTCTGGACCGGCCAGCACCGCGACACAGCCACCTTGTCCGGGGGAGAGTCGTTCATGGCCTCGCTCGCACTGGCGCTCGGCCTCGCCGACGTGGTGCAGATGGAGTCCGGCGGCGTGGACATTGAGACTCTCTTCGTGGATGAGGGATTTGGCAGTCTGGATGAGCAGTCCCTCGAGCAGGTCATGGACGCTCTCGAAGGGCTCCGCGACGGCGGCCGGGTGGTCGGCCTCGTGAGCCACGTGGCGGAGATGAAACAACGGATCACCACCCAGCTCCAGGTGGTCAAGGGCCGCAACGGCTCAACCCTGCACATCTCCGACGCCGCCCAGGCCTGAGACCGGCCGGGCCGGCTGCGCCTGAGGGCGAGCGGGTCGGCCGCCCAGGCCTGAGGGCGGCAGGTGCCCTCCTCCGCACCGCCCGCGGCGGAGGGGCTCGGTTATAATCGAAGGGTTACCGGGTCGCGCGCATCGGGAGGAGGGACGATGCGCACTATCGAACGAACCCGGAAAACATGAATCCTTCTCCGTCTTCCACGACACCGTCGTCCACCACACCGTCTTCCACCACAGCGTCTTCGACGATCCCGCTTTCCGCTGCGGCTCCCGCCGCGCCCGCCAAAGGCGGACGTTACGCGCGGCTGCCCCTGCTGGCCGGTCGGAGTTTCATTCCGCTGGGACTCTTCGCCCGCCTGCCGCTGGCCATGCTCACTGTCGGCGCCCTGACACTGGTCACCGCCGTCAGCGGCTCCTACGCTGTCGGCGGCGCCGCGGCCGGCGCCGTCGGCATCGGTTCGGCGCTCGGTGCACCGGTGCTCGGAGCCCTCGCCGACCGGCTGGGCCAACGCCCCGTCCTGCTCGTCTCCGCCGTCTTCAACACGGTGGCCGTGACCGCACTGATCCTTGCCGCGTACCTGGTCCCGGGCAGCCGGGAACTGGCCGCGGCGCTGCCGGTGCTTGCGGCAGCCTTCGTGGCCGGTGCCAGCTGCCCCCAGGTCGGTCCGCTGGCCCGCGTCCGGTGGATGGCGCTCAGCTCCGGGCCCGCAGGCGGACGGCCCGGCGACCTGGACACCGCCTTGTCCTACGAGAGCACGGCCGACGAGCTCACCTTTGTCCTCGGGCCTGCGCTGGTAGGCGTTCTCGCCAGCCTGGTAGCCCCCTGGTTGCCGCTCGCGCTGGCCGCGGCGCTGACCCTTACCCTGGTCCCCGCCTTCGCGGTGCACCCGACCCACCGCGCCGTACCGCTCACGCCGGCACGAAGCAGTGCCGCTGCGGGTGCCGCACGGGACCAGCGGCAGGCGCTGCCGGCCGGACAGCGGGCGGCAGCGTTCGCCGCCGTCGCGCTCCCGGTCCTGGCGATGGTCTGCATGGGCACCTTCTTCGGCGCGACCCAGACCTCGCTCAGCTCCTTCGCAGGCAGCTTCGGCACGGCGGAACTGGCAGGGCTGCTGTACGCGGTGATGGGCCTGAGCTCGGCCGCCGCGGCGCTGTCCGTCGCGTACTGGCCGAGCCGGTTCTGTGTCCGCGGCCGCTGGCTGGCGTGTGCCGCGCTGATGACCGGACTGGCGGCACTGCTGCTGCTGCCCTCGACGGCGCTGCCCATGATCCTGGTGCTGTTGGTCCTGGGCCTGCCGGTGGGGCCGCTGATGGTCACCGTCTTCGCCATCGGCGGCCAGGTGGCGCCGGCGGGCAAGCTCGGCACCGTGATGACGGCGCTGGCGAGCGGCATCGTGGCCGGCACCGCGGTGGGCTCCTCCATCGCAGGCCAGCTGGCGCAGAACCTCGGCTACTCCGCCGCGTTCTTGGTCCCCGTCGGCGCCGCGGCCGCGCTGTTCCTGCTCGGCGCGGCAGCCGCCGTCGTGCTCCGTCGCCAAGCAGAACGGCGACGGCCGGCCGCCAGCCCCGCAGCGTCCGCTTAGAGATGGGCGGCGACGGCCGGCCGCCGCCCCCTCAGCGTCCGCCTAGACGACGGCGGCGTCCCTAGAGCCGCCCTAGAGCCGCCCTAGAGCCGCCCTAGAGCCGCCCTAGAGCCGCCCTAGAGCTGGGCGCCGAGCTTGAAGCCGCGCTCCTCGCCGGGTTCCCGGGTGTAGGCGAAGCCGTCGGCGCCGATTGTCACCGCCATCTCGCTGTTGTCGGTGCGGACCACCAGCGGCTGCGGGTTGCCGTCGAGGTCCAGGACCAGGGAAGCCTCGGTGTACCAGGACGGGACCACCGGGTTGCCCCACCAGTCGCGGCGCTGGTTGTCGTGCACGTCCCAGGTCACCGTGGGGTTGTCCGGATCGCCGGTGTAGTAGTCCTGGGTGTAGATCTCCACCCGGTGGCCGTCCGGATCCAGGATGTAGAGGTAGAAGGCGTTGGACACGCCGTGCCGGCCGGGACCGCGTTCGATCCGGTCCGAAATCCGCAGGGCACCCATTTTGTCGCAGATCTGGATGATGTTGTGCTTCTCGTGGGTGGAGAACGCGATGTGGTGCAGCCGGGGGCCGTCCCCGCCGGTGAGGGCGGTGTCGTGCACGGTCTGCTTGCGGTGCATCCAGGCCGCGTAGGTGACGCCGGCAGAGTCCTTGATGTCCTCGGAAACCCTGAAGCCGAGGTCCTCGAGGTATTTCCGGCCCCGGGGCACATCCGGGGTGACCTGGTTGAAGTGGTCCAGCCGGACCAGCTCGCCGGCGCTGTAGAGGTCGTAGCGCTGGGTGAGGCGCTCCACGTGCTCCACCTCGTAGAAGAACTCGTAGGGGAAGCCCAGCGGATCCTCAACCCGGACCGAATCGCCGATGCCGCGGGCAAAGCCGTCCCTGCGCCGCTCGGTGCGGCAGCCCAGTTCGGTGAAGTAGGCCTCGGCCTTGTCCACATCCTCCGGCGTGCGCACGCGGTAGGAGAACGCAGCGGCGGCGGCGACCGGGCCTTTGCGCAGAACCAGGTTGTGGTGGATGAACTCCTCAAAGGAGCGCAGGTAGATCGCTTCGTCGTCCTCATAGGTGACGTGCAGGCCGAGCAGGTCCACGTAGAAGGCCCGGGATTTGGCCAGGTCGGTGACTACGAGGTCCATGTAGGCGCAGCGGACAATGTCCGGCGCCGGGACCGTGGGGGTGATGATGTCGTTGGCCATGGGATTCTCTCTCTTCATTGAGGGGCTGTGGTTTGGTGCGACGTTGGCGCGCCACCCCCCGTTGCGCTATCAGTTGTGGTGGCCTCCGGGGCCGTTTGGGGACCACAAGTGATAGCGCAACAGGGGCTAAGCCGAGGCGCCGAACTTCGGGGTGTGGACGCTGCCGAGCGTGATGTGGACGGCCTGCTGGTCGGTGTAGAAATCGATGGACCGGTAACCGCCCTCGTGGCCTAGGCCGGAGGCCTTGACCCCGCCGAACGGCGTGCGCAGGTCCCGAATGTTGTGGCTGTTGAGCCACACCATGCCGGCTTCCAGGTTCTGCGAGAAGTTGTGGCGCCCGGGCCAAGTCGTTGGTCCAGACGTAACCGGCCAGGCCGTAGCGGGTGTTGTTGGCCAGCGCCAGCGCCTCGGCGTCGTCGTCGAACGGTGTGATCGCCACTACCGGGCCGAAGATTTCCTCCTGGAAGATCCGGGCGTCGGGCTTGACGTCGGCGAAGACGGTGGGGGCGATGTAGTTGCCGGTGTCCAGGCCTTCAGGCCGGCCGCCGCCGGCGAGGAGCCGTCCCTCGGACTTGCCGATTTCGACGTAGCGGGCGACCTTCTCGTAGTGCTCCGGGTGCACTAGCGCACCGACCTCGGTCTTCGGATCGTGCGGGTCACCGACGACGATGTTCTTCGCGCGGGCGGCGTACTTTTCGCAGAACTGCTCGTAGATGCCGCGCTGGACCAGAATCCGGGAACCGGCGGTGCAGCGCTCGCCGTTGAGCGAGAAGACGCCGAAGAGGGTCGAATCGATCGCGGCGTCCAGGTCAGCGTCGTCGAAGATGACCGCCGGGCTCTTGCCGCCGAGTTCCATTGAGAGGCCCTTCAGGTTCTCCGCGGCGTTGCGGAAAATCGTCTTGCCCGTCGTGGTTTCGCCGGTGAAGGAAATCAGCGGCACGTCCGGGTGCTTGACGAGCGCATCGCCGGCTTCCTCGCCCAGGCCGTTGACAAGGTTGAAGACGCCGTCGGGCAGGCCTGCGTCCTTGAAGATCTTCGCCCAGAGCGAGGCGGACAGCGGCGTGAACTCGGCCGGCTTGAGCACCACGCAGTTGCCGGTGGCCAGCGCCGGGGCCAGTTTCCAGGACTCCAGCATGAACGGCGTGTTCCAGGGCGTGATCAGCCCGGCGACGCCGATCGGCTTGCGGTTGACATAGTTGATCTGCGACCCCGGCACTTTCATGGCGTCGTCGAACTGGGCGACGATCAGGTCCGCGAAGAAGCGGAAGTTCTCCGCCGCCCGCAGGGCCTGGCCCTTGGCCTGGGTGATCGGCAGGCCGGTGTCGAAGGTCTCCAGCTGCGCGAGCCGGGTCTCCTGGGCTTCGACGGCGTCGGCGATCCGGTTCAGCACGCGGGCGCGTTCGCGCGGCTTCATCCGCGGCCACGGGCCTTCGGTGAAGGCGGTGCGGGCGGCGGCGACGGCGAGGTCGATGTCCTCCTTTTGCCCGGCAGCGGCGGTGGCGTAGGTTTCGTTGGACACCGGGTCGAGGACATCGAAGGTCCGGCCACTGACGGAGTCGACGAACTCGCCGTTAATGTAGTGCTGGATCCGGGTGGGCAGATCATCCGGAATGTAGTGCTCAGCCATGGGTATCAGTCCTTTTGCTTCGGCGTTGAAGTCGTGCGGCGTGCGTGAGGGTGGAGGTGTTACTTGGCGATCTGGAAGCCATCGACCGGGGTGAGGTACTCCCGGCCGGCCTCCATCAGCTCATTGATCTTCTTCAGCCCGGCGTCCGTGGGGGTGATCAGCGGCGGCCGGACGTGGTCGGAGGAGATCAGTCCGGCTTCGGCCATCAGCCACTTGCTCGGCGCCGGGTTGGTCTCGACGAACAAGAGGTCCACCAGGGGGTGGACGCCGTAGTGGATGGCCCGGGCGGTTTCGAAGTCGCCTTCCATCCAGGCCTTGTACATGTCGGCGGAGGCTTTCGGCGCGATGTTCGCCAGCGCCGAGATGAACCCGACGCCGCCGATCGCCATCAGCGGCAGGCAGAGCAGCTCGATGCCGGACCAGACCAGCAGGTCCTTGCCGGCCAGATGCATCACGCGGGAGAAGTGTTCGAAGTCCTTGGTGGTTTCCTTGATCCCGACGATGTTGTCGAAGTCGCGGAAGAGCCGGGCCACGGTTTCCGGGGCCATGTCCACCGCGGTGCGGCTGGGCACGTTGTAGATCACGAACGGCATGTCCGGGAACTCGGTGGCGATGGTGGCGTACCAGCGGTACAGCGCCTCCTGCGTGGGCCGGGAGTAGTACGGCGTGATGATCATCGACGCGTCCGCGCCGGCGTCGACGGCGGCCTGGGTCAGTTCCAGCGTTTCGGCCAGTTTCGCGGTGCCGGTGCCGGCCATGAAGGGCACCCGGTCACCGATCGCCTCGGCGGTGGTGCGGATGGCGGCGGCGCGTTCCTCCACGGACTGGGCGCTGGGCTCACCGGTGGAGCCGCCGATGGTGATGCCGGCGGACCCGCTGGCGATCTGCCATTCCACCATGTTGCGCAGGCTGGCATGGTCGACGTCGCCGGTGGCGGTGAACGGGGTGAACATGGCCGCGAGCGAGCCTTTGAGGTGCTGCTGGGGATCGGAACGGAACTTCATTGTTTGTCCTTTTTCGCTAAGTGGCGGGTGACAGGGGGTGGTCAGCGGCCGGGAGGCCGGTGGGCGAGGTAGGCGTCGAGGGTCGCGGTGCGGTGGGCCCGGGCGGCACGCTCGACGTCGTCCGCCGGGGCACTTGTTTCCAGCAGCCCCAGCAGCGCCTCGTGTTCCTCGACCGACTGCCGGGCCCGGCCCGGGACGTAGCTGAAGGTGGAGGAGCGCAGGGCCTGCAGCCGGTTCCAGCCGCGGTGCACGAGGTCCAGGATGTGCGGGTTGGGGCAGCGCTCGAACAGGACGCTGTGGAAGTCCTGATTCAGGCTGGTGAAGCGGACCGGGTCGAAGTCCGTGAGGCACTCGCGCATGAGCTCGTTCACTGCCCTTGCCCGGGCGATGTCCTCGGGGGTAATCAGCGGTGCGGACAGCGCGGTCGCTGCGCCTTCGACGATTCCCAGGGTCTGCATCGTGTAGAGGTATTCGGTGGGGTCGATGCCGGCCACGGTGGCGCCGACGTTGCGTTCGAAGACGACGAACTTCTCCGCTTCCAGCCGGCGGATGGCTTCACGGACCGGCACTACGCTGCAGCCCAGTTCCTCGGCGATCTTCCCCAGCACCAGCCGGTAACCGGGGGAGTACTCCCCGCTGAGGATCCCGGCCTTGACCGCGGCGTAGGCCTGTTCCGACTTGCTCGCGGTGCCGGTGCCGGCGGCGCTCGCGGTGCCCGTGCCAGTGCCGGACGCGGTGCCGGCCACTGCGCTGCTCACGGCCGTGTCCTGCCGCGCTCGGCAGCCCAGGCCCGGTATTTCTCCCGCCACTGGGCGTTCATCGGGTACAGGCCGTCCACGCTGTGGCCGGCGGCGACCATCTCGGCGATGAAGGTCTCTTCGGCCTCCTGGCCCAAGGCGTCGTCGGCGACTTCCTCGGCCAGGGCCGGCGGAATCACCAGGATGCCGTCGGCGTCGCCCACGATGATGTCCCCGGGCTGCACGGTGGCGCCGCCACAGGAAATGGTGAGGTCGACGTCCCAGGGAATGTGCCGACGGCCCAGAACCGCGGGGTGGGCGTTGGCGAAGAAGGTGGGCATGTCCAGGGCCCCGACGGCGGTGACGTCGCGGACGCCGCCGTCGGTGATGACGGCGACGGCACCGTTGACCTGGGCCCGCAGCGCCAGGATGTCGCCGACCGTTCCGGTGCCCTTCTCGCCGCGGGCTTCCATCACGAGGATTTCGCCTTCCCGGAGCGAGTCGATGGCGCGTTTTTGCGCGTTGAAGCCGCCGCCGTGGGACTTGAAGAGGTCCTCCCGGTTGGGCACGTAACGCAAGGTCCGGGCCAGCCCGACGACGGTACGCTCCGGCCGGGTGGAATGCAGCCCATCGATGCTGACATTGTTCAGGCCCCGCTTGCGCAGCTGGGAGCTCAGAGTGGCCGTCGCAACCGACTCCAGCTTCGCCTTCAGCTCCGGGGTCAGCACTGACGCGGACCCGACCCGGGCTGCTGCTGCCTCCGTCGGCGTGCCGTAGGCCTCCGCCCGCTGGGTGTCGTCGCTGCGCGGTTGGGCGCCGTAGGGGGCAAGCGGCACGGTGCCCTGGGCTGCCGTCGTCGTCAGCCGTCCGGTGGTGACACCGTTGTCTGGGGCGTCCACTTCGACCTCCATCACGTCGCCGGGCTGGGCGACGGAGGCTCCGGCGGGGGTACCGGTCAGGATGATGTCGCCCGGTTCCAGGGTCAGGAGCTGGGAGAGGTCCGCGACGAGCCGGGCGAACGGGAACAGCAAAGTGCCGGTGGTGTCTTCCTGGACGAGTTCACCATTGAGCCAGGTCCGGATCCGGAGGCCGGCCGGGTCCACGTCGCCCGCCGGGATCAGGCCGGGTCCCACGGGGGTGAAGCCGTCACCGCCTTTGGAGCGGAGGTTGGAGCCCTTGTCCGCATAGCGCAGGTCGTACACGCCGAGATCATTCGAAGCGGTGACGAAGCGGACGTGGCTCCAGGCTTCGTCGGGGGAGACGCGCCGTGCGCGGGCCCCGATCACCAGGGCCACTTCGCCCTCGAAGGCAAGCAGTTCACAGCCGGCGGGCCGCTCAACGGCGGCGCCCGAAAGGCTCAGCGACGAAGAGGGCTTCAGGAAGTAGGAGGGCTGCTCCGGGGTCCGCCCGCGCTGGGCGGCGCGGCTGGGATAGTTGATGTGCACCGCGATGACCTTGCCGGTCGCGGCGAGATCGTCCTGTGAAAGCTGCTCCACGCATCCTCCTCATTGAGTATGAAATCGTATACGATACAAAACTGCCTTAGCTCGGGGCGCTTGTCAAGGCTTTCGGTTGAGGTTCGTTCCCGATGAGGCTGGTGCCGGGCGGGTGTCAGCCCAGCTGGGCTTCGATGCGCTCGGCGCTCGCCGACAGCGCGGCCGCAACCTCGGCGGGGTCCTGCCCGTCCCGGATGTAGACGACGGCCAGGGCCGCAGGCCTGCCGCCGGGAACCCGCACCGGCACGGCCAGTGAGGACACACCGGCAATCACCTCGTCGTGGCTGGCGGCGAAACCGCGGCGGCGGGCCTCCGCCGCCTCGGGCCGGTAGGGCAGGCCGGGGGCGAGCCGGTGCCAATCCTGCTCCGAAAACGCTGATTGGATCGCGATCCCCGGCGCGCCGGCGCTGATCGGGTGGCGGGACCCGGGATGCTGCACGACGGCCGGTCCCGTGCGCCGCGGATCGACGGTGACGAGGGTGACGCACTCGTCGCGGTCCCAGACTGCTACGAAGGCGCTCATGGTGAGGCTGTTGGCCAGTTGGGTCAGTTCCGGCAGGGCGGCGGTCTGCAGGTTTCGCGCCACGCCGCGTGCCAGGACCGCGAGCCCGGGGCCGGGCTGGACCCGGCCGCTGTCGTCCCGAACCAGAAGCGAGTGGTCCTCAAGGGTGCGCAGGATGCGGTAGGCCACCGAGCGGTGGACGCCCATCGCGTCGGCGAGTTCGGCGATGGTGAGCGGCTCGGGGGCGTCCGCCAGGATCTCAAGGGCCCGGATGCCCCGGGACAGCGTTTGCGACGGGGAGGCCTGGGTGCTGCCGGCGGTGGGAGTCATCATGTCCGTTCTGGGCGGATCGAGCGGGGCCCGGGCGATGACGGAAGGCTCTTGTGTTCCGCCTCACAGTGCCGTAGCGTTCCATATGGGAATTTCGTGTTCGATTATAGAACAGCACTCGGCATCGCACAAGAGCGCGGCTCCTCCACCGTCATCTTTCCGGGCGGCGGCGTGTTTTTCTCGGCGATTGTGTGACGAATCACATTTCCGTAGTATTATCGCAGTTACTAACTGACCGTTCGATCAGTAAATCATGAGGCACCTTAGTTTTTCATTTGCACCCACCCGGGCAGCAGGCCTGCCCCCAGCAACGGAGTTCCAATGACCGCAACTTCAACCGTCGATTCAGAGGCGGGCCCCAGCAGCAAACATGAGGAACGCAAGGTCCTCGCCGGGACGCTGGTCGGTACCACTATCGAATGGTACGACTTCTTCATTTTCGCCCAGCTGACAGCCACGCTGCTGTCCCCGCTTTTCCTCGCGCCGCTCAACGCGTCCAATCCGGGCCTGGCCCAGATCCTGTCGTTCGCGCTGATCGGCATCAGCTTCCTGTTCCGCCCCCTCGGCGCCATCATCGCCGGCCACCTCGGTGACCGCCTGGGCCGGAAGGCGATGCTCGTCTTCACCCTCGTCATGATGGGTGCTGCGACGGCGCTGATCGGCATGCTGCCCACCTACGCGCAGATCGGCGTCTGGGCTCCGGTTCTGCTGATCCTGCTGCGTATCGTGCAGGGCTTCTCCGCCGGCGGAGAATGGGGCGGCGCTGCGCTGATGGCCGTGGAGCACGCTCCGATGAGCCGGCGCGGCCTCTTCGGCGCGTACCCGCAAATCGGTGTTCCGGTGGGCATGATCCTCGCCACCGGGCTGCTCTACTTCCTCAACACCGGCATGTCCAAGGAGGACTTCGGGTCCTGGGGCTGGCGGGTGCCGTTCCTGCTCTCCATCGTGCTGGTCGTTGTCGGCTACCTGATCCGCCGAGCCGTGGCCGAAAGCCCGGTCTTCAAGGAGATGCAGGAGCGCAAGGAAGAAAGCAAGGCGCCCCTGGGCGTATTGATCCGCAACCACAAGAAGGCCGTCCTCTACTCCACGATGATCTTCATCGGCAACAACGCAGCCGGCTACCTGCTGATCGCGTTCTTCATCTCGTACGCCACCAAGAGCCTGAAGATGCCCACCCCGCAGATCCTGCTTGCCACCACGCTGGCGTCCTTCGGCTGGCTCATCTTCACGCTGGTCGGCGGCTGGCTCTCGGACAAGATCGGCCGGGTCAAGACCTTCCTGATCGGCTACGCGATCGTCTTTGCCTGGATGATCCCGATGTTCGCCCTGATCGACACGAAGGACATCGTGCTCTACGGCGTCGCACTCTTCGTCCTGACCATCGGCTTGGGACTGTCGTACGGCCCGATGTCGGCCATGTACGCCGAAATGTTCCCGGCGAACGTACGCTACTCCGGCATCTCCATCGGCTACGCCTTCGGTGCCATCCTCGGCGGCGCCTTCGCAGCCACCATCGCCGAAGCCCTGCTGCAGAGCACCCGCTGGACCGGTTCCATCGGCATCTACATCATGATCCTCTGCGTGATCTCCGCCGTCGGTGTTCTGCTGGCAAAGGAAACCAAGGGCCGCCCGCTCGGCGTCCACCGCCACCTGCCAGCCGAATCGGCCAAGCACTAGGACCCCAAGAGGAAACCACGAGTCGGGGCACGGACCGCAAGGTCCGTGCCCCGTTCGGTTTAAAGGCAGGCGGCGGGCAGTTCTATCCATCGCCCGCTTGCTCCGGGCTCTGTAGCAAGGCGGGGCGGCAGGCCGTTGGTGCTTATCTGTGAGATCCGCGCGGGGCTTGGGGAAGGCATAGGGGGAATCGGTGGCCGGAGTTCTTTACGGGGCGGACGTGGCGCAGCTGCGGGCCATGGCGGCGCAGGCGGGGAAGAGCGCCGCGACCCTCCAGGGCCTCCAGCGGCGGCTGGCGACGGAGCTTGCCGCCTCGGTTCACTGGCAGGGCCACGACGCCGCGGCGTTCCGGTCCGACTGGGTACGCAGTCATTCTCGCTCCCTGATGGCGGCTGTCCGGCTGCTGGAGGCGATGCAGCGTGAACTTGCGGCCAACGCCGACCAGCAGGAACACGCCAGTGCCGGCGACGCCGGCCCTGACGCAGACACCCCCGCGGCGCCGGTCGTGCCTCCAGCGCTGCAGTCGATGACCCCGCGGCAGGTGCTGGACTGGTGGAACGGCCTCGACGCCAGCCAGCAAGCCGGGTTGGTGCGCGGCTTTCCCGCTGCGGCCGGCAACACTGAAGGGCTGCCCGTCGCGGCCAGGATCGAAGCGAACCGCCTGACCGCCGAAAGCCGCCTGGCCGTGCTGGAAGAAACCGGGGAGGACGGGACGGAGGAAGCTGAGTACCTGAAGGACACGGTGAGCGGGAGCATCAAGCTTGTGGCCTACGACCCGGCTGAGGGTAACCTCGTTCAGATGATCGGCGACTACGACGGGGACACCAAGACAGTCCTGACCTACGTGCCCGGAACGTTCGCCACCGCCGGCGACTTTTACGGCGGAACAGCCCAGAAGATGGCCGCGTTCCTGCAGCAATCGGATCCGGCCGGCCGCACGGCGGCGTTTGTCTACAAGAACACGCGAGTTCCCGCAGGACCGGACGTTCAGGCAGTCAGCGGACAAAGCCTTCGGCGAGCAGGCCGGCAGGAAACTGGCGGCTTTTGAGGCGGGGCTGGAGGCGCAGAACCCGCCGGCGGCCCGTTCTGTTGCCGTGTCCCACAGCTGGGGCGAAGCTGCCGTTGCTTCCTCCGAGACGTTCGGGACCCACTACGACACCCAGATCTCCTTGTCGGGCGCCTGGATGCCGGACGACTGGAAGGGGGACCCCGCCACCAGCTACCACCACTTCGCCTACGACTTTGATGCGCTGGCAACCGCCCAGCACTTGGGTCTGGTCGGTGACAAGTACCCGCTGGGCGACCCCGCCTTCACGCAACACATTTATGACGATCCGGCCCGGAACTACGAGTTCGGCCCGGTAAAAATCACCACAGATCCGATGGCCAAGATCGAGAACCACAGTCTGATCGCCAGCGCGCAGGACGCCAAGAACCGACAGGCCCGCGACGACGTCGCTCGCGTGGTCTTCGGGGGCCGGTAATGAACCCCGCCACACTCTTGATGCGGCTGTCAGCAGCCGTATCCCTCACCTGCCTCGCGGCCGTCCTGGCCGCTTGTGCTCCCGCCGCCGACCACCGGAGCCCCAGCATGGACCTAGCTACCGCGAAACAATCAACCCGAAGCCAGCAGGAGGAGTTGCTGGCGGCTGTGCCGGCTGCGGCCGTATCGACCACGAAACAGACGGAGACGTCCCGTGCCCTGTTTGAATGCGAGGCCGGCGGTTACTACTGGCCGGGAATGATGGATGTTGTCCTCGGGCGGGACACCCACGGCGCGGAACTGCTCCAGGGGATCAAAGCCGAGTGGTCCGCCAAAGGCGGCTGGACCGTGGAGGACAAAACGAGCGTGAATGGAAACCCCGAGCTTGTTTTTGTCAGCCAGGAAGGTTTCCGGCACTCGATCGAGTACGTCCCGCAGCGGAACGCGCTGTATGTGCTGTCCTCGTCCGCATGTTTCCAGATGGAGGAAAAGCCCAAGCCGGGAGTCGACTACTAGCCGGCGGAAGGGGGCCCACCCCGCCCCCGCGTTGGCGGCGGGAAGACGGTCTAGACGCCCAGGAAGCTGATGGCGCCCTGCTTGAAGGCCCGGCTGGTCACGGCGTTGGTGTGGTTCCGGGCCGGCAGGATGAGCTGTTCCACCATCGCCCCGGCCTTGGTGCCCAGGGCGGCCAGTTCCGGCATGGACGCCGCCCGATCGTCCTGTTCCCCGGCCACCAGCAGCATCGGCATCGGCGGGACAGCCTCGGCCGGGTCGTAGGGCTCGTTCTTGATTGCCTCAACCAGGGACAGCAGGGCGAAGATGTTGTTGCTCGGGAGCAGCTGCGCCATCTTCAGTAGTCCGGCGGTGGACGCGTCCGCGATCGGCGTGCCGTCGGCCAGGTAGTGCTGCGCGGCGACGAGGTCGAACTCGGCCAGCGGGTCCGCCACGTTGGGTCCGCCCAGGACCAGCCGGTGGACCAGTTCGTGCTGGGTGGCGCCGAATTCCCAGGCCAGCCGGGACCCCAGGGAGTACCCGATCACGTCCAGGCCGCTGGAGGGGTCGCCGTCGCGCAGGGGGCGGGCGCCGGCGTCGAACGCGATTTGAAGCAGGTCCGCGCGGATCCGGCTGGGGGAGTAGGAATCCCGGTCCTCGGGGGCGCCGCTGCGGCCGTGGCCGGGCAGGTCCACGGTGATGACACGACGGCCGGCCTGGGTGAGGGCGGCAATCCAGCCGGTGTCCTCCCAGTTGAGTTTCGAGGAGGAAGAGAAGCCGTGCAGCAACAGCACCGGGCGCAGACCGGCATCGTTCTGCGGATCATGCACCGCGACGTACAGCTGGGGGTCGGTGCCCTCAACGGTGTGCGAATGCTGTTCGCCGGTGTGCCTGCCGCTCATGGTGTCAGTCCTCATCAAGTACGGCGCTCAGGCGGACCCGGCGCTTCGGTGCCTCTTCCGTCGGGACCGTGCCCACGATGCCGGCGGTGTTGTCCGGCACCTCGAACACGATCAGGGGCTCGCCGACGTTGATCTTGTCGCCGGGCCCGCCGTGGATACGCACTACCTTACCTGCCTGCGGGCTGGGCAATTCGACGGCGGACTTGGTGGTTTCGACCTCCACCAGCGGCTGGTTGCGCTCTACCTGGTCCCCGGGGGAGACCAGCCATTCCAGCACTGTCGCCTCGATCAGGCCCTCACCCAGGTCCGGCAGCGGGAAGGAAATTTCAGCCACGTTTGTACTCCAATACTCGCTGGATCCCGAAAAGGATCCGGTCAATGTTCGGGATGTATTCGTCCTCCAGATCACCGGAGGGGTAGGGGACGTCGAAACCGGTCACGCGCCCCACCGGCGCCTTGAGTGTGTCAAAGCAGCTTTGGGTGATCAGCTGCGCCACCTCGGCGCCCAGCCCTGAGGTCAGCGGCGCCTCATGGACCACGACGGCGCGGCGCGTCTTGCGCACCGAGGCGGCCAGCGCAGCGGCGTCGATCGGCTTGAGCCAGCGCAGGTCCAGGACCTCAATGTCGATCCCGTCCTCCGCGGCCAGTTCGGCGACCTGGAGGCAGCGGGCCACCATGGCGCCCCACGCAACGAGCGTCAGGTGCCGGCCCTCGCGCATCACCTTCGCGCCTTCCGGGGTGTAGCCGGTGCCGCCGGCAAGGTCCACCTCGCCCTTTTGCCAGTAGCGGGACTTCGGTTCCATGAAGATCACCGGGTCCGGCCGCGTGGCAGCGTACTTGAGCAGGTGGTAGGCCTCGTGCGGGTTCGACGGTGAGACCACCTTGAGCCCGGGCACGTGCGCAAAGAGCGCTTCAAGGCTTTCGCCGTGGTGTTCGGGGGCGCGGATGCCGCCGAAGCTGGGCACGCGCAGGGTGATCGGCATCGGCAGGGTGCCGCGGCTGCGGTAGTTCATCCGGGCGATCTGGCAGACGATCTGGTTGATCGCCGGGTAGGCGAAGCCGTCGAACTGGACCTCCGGAATGGGGGTGGAAGCCGGCCATCGCCAGACCGACGGACATGCCCAGGATGCCGGATTCGGCCAGCGGGGTATCGAAGACCCGCTGCGCGCCGTGTTTGGCCTGCAGCCCGTCGGTGATCCGGAAGACCCCTCCCAGCCGGCCGCAGTCCTCGCCGAAGATGACCGCCTTGGGGTTCGCGGCGAGCACCTCGTCGAGGGCGCGGTTAAGGGCCTGCTGCATGGACATCGTTTCGGTGCCGGAGACGGGGGCGCCCGCGCTTTCTGCCGGTGCACCTTCGAGAATCGAGTTAGACATGTTCGGACTCCTCGCGCCAGTGGGCGGCCTGGGCCTGCAGGGCCGGGGTGGTTTCCTGGAAGACCAGGTCGAACATTTCGGCGCCCGGCCGCGGGCCGAGCTCCTGGATGCCGGTGCGGATCTGTTCCTCCTCGGCCTGTGCCGCGGCGAGGGCCTCGGCGAAGAAGGCATCGTCCGCGATCCCTTCGGCGAGCAGTCTCTGCTTGAGCCGCTCCAGCGGATCAACGCCCGCGCCGTCGCGCTCCTCATCAAGGGAGCGGTAACGGCCGGGATCATCGGAGGTGGAATGCGGGCCGCGCCGGTAGGTCATGGCTTCGATCAGCACCGGGCCGTTGCCGCCGCGGGCGTGCGCGAAAGCGCGCCGGGTGGCCTCGACGACGGCCACGACGTCGTCACCGTCGATTTGCAGCGCCGGCATGCCGTAGCCGGCCGCGCGGGCGGCAACCGAGCCACCGGCGACCTGGCGTTCGGTCGGAACGGAGATCGCCCAGCCGTTGTTTTGCACGAAGAAAACCACCGGCGCCTTCATCACTGCGGCGAAGTTCATCGCTTCGTGGACATCGCCCTGCGAGGAGGCGCCGTCGCCGAAGTAGGTCAGGGCGACGCCGTCGTTCCCTTCCAGGGTCTGGCCGTGCGCCCAGCCGACGGCATGCAGCACGGATCCGCCGACGACGGCCTGGATCGGGGCGAGCCGGGACGCCAGCGGGTCGTAGAGGCCGCCGTGCCAGGTGGCTTTGTGCGTGGACATGTAGGCCACCATGTCCACACCCATGGTCCGGGCGACGCCCATCTCGCGGTAGGTGGGGAAGACGAAGTCACGGGTTGTGTCCACCGCGTAACCGCTGCCCACCTGGGCCGCCTCCTGGCCAAGTTCTGGGGCGTAGCCGGGGATGATGCCCTGCCGCTGCCAGGCGATGGCGGAGCGGTCCAGGTGCCGGACCGCGACCATCAGCGAGTACAGCTCGCGCAGTTCGTCGGGGGTGAGCGGACCGGCGTCGTCGCCGGACGCCGCGAGGGGGAGTGTGTCCATGCCTGTGACCCTAGTCACCGTTGGACCGTTGGGCAATCAGTGCAGTGGGAGCTGACCATTCTGCCTAAAGCTGCCGGCCGAAATGCTGTCGGGGTTGGCAGTTTGTATACCCGCCGCGGGTTAGCGGGATCCGCGGCTGCGCGTGAGCCGGGCGCCGATCCAGCACGCGGCGGCGATGCCCACGATGAGTGCCAGCGTGCTGAACAGCTGCCTGCTGCTGTCCGGGCTGCTGAAGCCGACGGCGAAGATCAGGCCCAGCAGGACCAGCCCAACGACCGTCAGTCCGGGGAAGGCCTTCATCCGCAACGGCAGCGCGGTGCCTTCCCGGTCGGCACGGCGCCGAAGGATCAGCTGCGACACCAAAGCCGAGCCCCACACCACCAGACAGGTGGAGCCGACCAGCTGGAACAGTGCGGGCAGGATCCGTTCCGGGAACAGCAGCTCAAGCACGGCGGCGAGGAAGCCGAAGGCGACGGAAATGCCGACGGCGGCCACCGGGACCCGTGCCTTGTTGAGCCGTGACAGGGCGCGCGGCGCCTCGCCGCGCTCGGACAGCGAATAGGCCATCCGGGACGCGCCGTAAAGGTTGGCGTTGAGGGCGGACAGCAGGGCGACGACGGCCACCAGGGTGATCGCCGCCCCGGCGCCCGGGATGCGGGCCAGGTCCAGGACGCCGGCAAACGGCGACTTGAGTGCCTCCGACGTCGAAGGGAGTATGGCGGCGATGACGAAGACGGAACCGATGTAGAACACCAGGATGCGCCAGACCACGGTCCGGATCGCGTGGCTGACGCTGCGCTCAGGGTTTTCCGTTTCCGCCGCCGCCACACTGACGATTTCGGTGCCGCCGAAGGCGAAGATCACCACGAACAGGGCGGTCGCGATGCCGCCCAGGCCAGCCGGGGCGAAGTCCGTGGTGAGGTTGCGCAGTCCCGGGCTGGCGACGCCGGGGAGCCAGCCGAAGAGCAGGGCGGCGCCAATGGCCAGGAACAACAAAATGGCCACGACTTTCAGGATGGCGAACCAGAACTCGAACTCGCCGAAGTTCTTGACCCCGGTGAGGTTGATGGCGGTGAAGACTGCCATGAAGACCAGCGCGAGGCCCCAGACCGGCACCACGGGCCAGATGGTGAAGAGCAGTCCCGCGGCGCCGAGGGCTTCTGCGGCGATGACGACGACGAGCTGCAGCCACCAGAGCCAGCCGACCGTGGCGCCTGCTGTCTTGCCCATCGCTTTTTCGGCGTAGACGGAGAACGCGCCGCTGGTCGGGTTGGCGGCGGCCATCTCGCCGAGGGCCCACATGACGATGATGATCAGGGTGCCTGCCACCAGGTAGGAGATCAGGACCGCCGGGCCGGCGGCCTGGATGCCGGCGCCGGAGCCGAGGAACAGGCCGGCACCGATGGCGCTGCCGAGTCCCATCATGGTGAGCTGGCGGGGCAGCATGGTGTGGCCGAGTTTCAGGCCGGGGCGCTCCGCGGTGGACTTCGTTGTCATGCTGGCGAACCTTCTTAGCTGGGGTGGTGTCCTTTTGGGACCTTTCGAATTTACCGTCCCGCGGCAGCCGTTCGGGACCGGCGGCATGAGAGCATGGTTGCAGTTTGTCCAAGGAACCCTCCGAATACCCGGCGATTTGCGCTGTCGTATCCCTGCTGGCAAGGAATCTCACGTGAATGTTGACCCGCTTGATGCGAAGATTGTCCGATTCTTTACGGACTCGCCGCGGGCTTCGGTCCTCGAGGCGTCCCGGGTCCTCAAGGTTGCCCGCGCCACCGTGCAGTCGAGGCTGGACCGGATGCAGGACGGCGGCGTCATCGGGTCCTGGGTGCCGCAGCCGGACCCCTCCCATTTCGGCTACCCGGTGGTCGCGTTCTGCTCGCTGACCATCAACCAGGACCTGGGGCACGACGCCGTCGTAGAAGCGCTGGCCCGGATACCGGAACTGATCGAGATCCACACCGTGTCCGGGAGTTCGGACCTGATGGCCCGCATCGCTGCCCGCTCCAACTCGGACCTGCAGCGGGTGCTCGACGCCATGATCGCCACCCGGACGGTCCTCCGGTCCTCATCGGTGATCGTGCTGAACACGCACTTCCAGGGCCGGACTCTGCCGCTGCTGGAGGCCGCGGCCCAGGAGCAGTAACCCGCCCGGACTATTTTGTCCCGGGCTGGCACCGTCGTAGAATTAGTTCTAGTCAACATGACTATAACTACTCCGGCGGTCCGGCCGGAGCCGTCCGGCCAGTCCCGAGGACTGTCCGGACCCCGGCAACCGGGGGTTGATCACCGTCTACACCTCACCAGCCAATGTGTCGGAGCGTCAGCTCGCGCCGCCGTCGCTGGCCATTTCCACGGTCATTTTCGCCCTGCGGCCCAGCGAACGCTCGGGCCGTCCCACGCTCTGGATCCCGCTGGTGCGCCGCATCCGGGAGCCCTTCAAGGGCCTGTGGGCGCTGCCCGGCGGCCCGCTGACCCATGCGGAATCCCTGCAGGACGCCGCATCCCGGAACCTGCGCGACACCACCGGCCTCGCGCCCAGCTACCTTGAGCAGCTGTACGCCTTCGGCGGCCTGCACCGCTCGCCCACCCAGCGGGTCGTCTCGATCGTGTACTGGGCGCTGGTCCAGCCCACCGAAGCGGCACTGGCCGACGAATCCGAGAACGTCCGGTGGTTCCGCGCCGACCGGCTCGGCGACCTGGCTTTCGACCATAACGAAATCATCGAGTACGCCCTTTGGCGGCTGCGCAACAAGATGGCCTACGGCTCGATTGCGTACCACTTCCTCGGCGAGTACTTCACGCTCGCCCAGGTCCGGGGGGTTTACGAGGCGGTCCTGGACCGGGAGCTGGACCCGGCCAACTTCCGCCGGCAGATCAAAGCCGCCCCGGAAATCGAAGAGACCGACCAGTACCTCCAGGGCGGCAAACACCGTCCGCCCCGTCTTTACCGCTTCACCGGCCGTCCCGGCCTCGATCCAGACAACAGGAGCACATCATGAGCAGCGTCAACACGGCGATCCAGCTGATTACCCGGGGCCAGGCGGAGGGCGCGACGGCGGCCACCACCTGCAGCCCGGCGCTGGCCCGCGGGCCCTGGGACTTCGACCTCGCTGAAGCCAGTGCGGGTGTGCCCGGCTATGGCCCCGGCGCGTCCCTGGCGGATATCGCTCCGCCGTCGACCCCACGGCAGGGCCAGCTTCCGGAGGAATACCGCGTGGCGGACGACGCCGAGCTTGACGCCCGGATCCGCGCGGCCAAGGCGGCGCTCGGGGACCGGGCCGTGATCCTGGGCCACTTCTACCAGCGCGATGAGGTGGTCGAGTACGCCGACTTCGTGGGTGACTCGTTCCAGCTCGCCAACGCAGCCCTGACCCGGCCGGACGCCGAGGCGATCATCTTCTGCGGCGTGCACTTCATGGCCGAAACCGCGGACATCCTGTCCCGGCCGGAGCAGGCGGTGATCCTGCCGAACCTCGCCGCCGGCTGCTCGATGGCGGATATGGCGGACATCGATTCCGTGACCGACTGCTGGGAGCAGCTCGAGGAGCTGTTCGGCACCGAGCCGGACGCCGACGGGCGCGTACCCGTCATTCCGGTCACCTACATGAATTCCTCGGCGGCGCTCAAGGGCTTCTGCGGGGAGCACGGCGGCATTGTCTGCACTTCCTCGAACGCTGCCACGGTGCTGGACTGGGCGTTCGAGCGCGGCCAGCGGGTCCTGTTCTTCCCGGACCAGCACCTCGGCCGCAACACCGCCAAGGCCCTGGGCGTGCCGCTGGAGCAGATGCCGATGTGGAACCCGCGCAAGGAGCTCGGCGGCAACGACGAGCAAACCCTGCAGGACTCCCGGGTGATCCTGTGGCACGGTTTCTGCTCGGTGCACAAACGCTTCACGGTGGCCCAGATCGAGAAGGCCCGAGCCGACTTCCCCGGCGTCAAGGTCGTCGTGCACCCGGAGTGCCCCATGGAAGTGGTCGACGCCGCGGATGCTGCCGGGTCCACCGACTTCATCCGGAAGGCCATCGCCGCCGCCACGGAACCGACCACTTTCGCTGTGGGCACCGAGATCAATCTGGTCAACCGGCTCGCGGCGGAGTACCCGCAGCACACCATCTTCTGCCTGGACCCGGTGATCTGCCCCTGCTCCACGATGTACCGGATCCACCCGGGCTACCTCGCCTGGGTGCTCGAGGCGCTGGTCCGCGGCGAGGTGGTCAACCGCATCACGGTGGCCGACGGCGTCGCAGCCCCGGCGCGGGTTGCCCTGGAACGCATGCTGGCGGCGCGGCCGTGACCCGGCGGCTCGTCGTCGTCGGCAGCGGGATCGCGGGGCTGTACGCGGCGCTTCTCGCTTCCGAAGCGGCCGCCGCTTCCGAATCCGACGCGAGCGCACCGGGTGTCGAGGTGGTGCTGCTGACCAAGGGGACGCTGGAGGACAGCAACACGTTCTACGCCCAGGGCGGGATCTCCGCGGTGCTGGGGCCGGACGAGGCCGCACCGGGGGACACCGTCGCCGCGCACATCGCCGACACGCTTGCCGCCGGTGCCGGACTGAACGATCCAGAGGCCGTGCGCATCCTGTGTACCGAAGCTGTCCGGGACATCACCGGTCTGCGCCGCTTCGGCGTCGAGTTCGACGGCGGGTCCGCGGGGCCGGCACTGGGGCTGGAGGCTGCACATTCGGCCGCGCGGATCCTGCACGCCGGCGGTGATGCCACCGGCGCGTGCATCGCCCGTGGCCTGACGACGGCAGTGCTGGCCCGCGCCGCGCAGGGCCGCCTCCGGGTGGAGACCGGTGCTTTCGTGACCGAGCTGCTGACCGATGCCCGGGGCCTCACCGGCGTCGCTTACCTCGCCGGCAGCGAGCTCACGCGGCTGGACGCCGACGCCGTGCTGCTCGCCACCGGCGGAGCCGGGCGACTGTTCGCCCGCACCAGTAACCCCGCCGTCGCCACAGCCGACGGACTGGCGCTGGCCTGGCGGGCGGGGGCAGCTGTCCGTGACCTCGAATTCTTCCAGTTCCACCCCACCACGCTGGCCGCCACCGAAACGGCCGGCGGTCCGCCCGCACTGCTGATTTCCGAGGCGGTGCGCGGCGAGGGAGGCGTGCTGCTGGACGCCGACGGTCGCCGCTTCATGCCGAACTACCACCCGGACGCGGACCTGGCCCCGCGCGACGTCGTCTCCCGGAGCATCGCGCTGCATCTGGCTGCCACCGGGATGCCGGCGGACAGTCCCGTGTACCTCGATGCGCGGACTCTGGAACGCCGCCGCGGCGCCGGATTCCTGGCCCGGCGCTTCCCCACGATCACCGCCCGGACCCGTGCCGCCGGCTACGACTGGGCCCAGGAGCCGCTGCCGGTCTCGCCGGCGGCGCACTACTGGATGGGCGGGATCGCGACGGACCTCCACGGCCGGACCACGGTGCCCCGGCTCTACGCCGCGGGCGAGGCTGCCTGCACCGGAGTCCACGGCGCGAACCGGCTGGCCAGTAATTCGCTGCTCGAAGGGCTGGTCTTCGGGCGCCGGGCCGTGGAATCGTTCCTCGGTGGCGAAGCGTCGCACGACGGCACTGCTCCGCACAGGGGCGGCGCGTCGCACGACCGCGCTGCTCCGCGGGCTGTCTCGGCCGCGGGCGGCCTCGCCTTGACGCCCGCTTCCGCAGTGCTGTCGCGCGACTCCTCCGGGGAAGGAACCCCACGCACTGCCCCCGAAGTAATTATTGGGTCCGGTGCGGGGGCTTTTTCGCGGGAGGCGCTTGGGTTGTTGATGACGCGGGCCGCCGGGGTGCTTCGCTTGGGGGCCGAACTCGATGCTGCAGCGGCGCAGCTGGCCGCCTGGGCCGCCGCCGTCCGTCCAGAGACAGTGACGGACGCACTTGACCAGTCCGCGCACGAGGACTCGAACCTGCTGCTGGCCGCGCGGCTGCTCGTGCAGGCGGCCCGCGCACGGACCGGCTCCGTCGGCGCCCACTACCGGGCCGACGCGATGCACTCCCAGCCCCGGCCCGCCAGGCCTGCGGAGCCAACACCGGCAGCGGCCCGCCACGCCGCCCTGCCCGAGACCCAGACCCGCCGGCACCTCGCTACCCCCCGCACCAAGCAAAGGATCCCCTCATGACCGCCACCGTCACCCCGGCCACCGCCGCCCAGGGCTTCCTCGCGGCGTCCGCACCCCCGCCCGCGCCGATTGCTGTTTCCGGACCGTCCCGGTCCGCGGTCCTGACCGGCACCCTTCCGGCAGCCGCCGTCGAGGCCGTGCTGCGGGCAGCGCTGCTTGAGGACGCCCCCTATGGGGACATCACCTCCCAGTCGCTCATCCCGGCCGACGCCCGCGCGACCGCGGTGCTGTCGGCGCGGGTGCCCGGGGTCTTCAGCGGCGGCGAGGTGTTCGCCGCGGCGATGAAGCTCGCTGACCCGGGCGCCGCCGTCGACCTGCTCGTGGCGGACGGTGAAGCTTTCAGTGCCGGCACCGCGCTGGCCAGGGTGACCGGCAACGCCCGGGGCGTGCTGCTGGCCGAGCGCGTGGCGCTGAACCTGGTGCAGCGGATGAGCGCCATCGCCACCAGGACCGACGAGTTTGTCGCCCTGGTGGCCGGCACCCGGGCCCGGATCACCGACACGCGGAAGACGACGCCGGGACTGCGGGTGCTTGAGCGCTACGCAGTCCGCTGCGGCGGCGGGGCAAACCACCGCTTCGGCCTTTCCGACGCCGTACTCGCCAAGGACAACCACCTGGCGGTGCTGACCGGGGGAGACCCGGCGAAGCTCACCGCGGTGCTGCGCGATGCCAAAGCCCGGCTGGGACACACCACGCACTTCGAAGTTGAGGTGGACAGCATGGAGCAGATCGAGCCGGTGCTGGCCGCCGGTGTGGACACCATCATGCTGGACAACTTTTCGCTGATCGAACTCGCGGACGGCGTCGGGCTCATCGGCGGGCGGGCCCGCGTGGAGGCCAGCGGCAACGTCAACCTCGCGACCGTGGCGGGGATCGCCGCCACCGGGGTGGACGTCATCTCGATCGGTGCGCTCACCCACAGCGTCACCGCGCTGGATCTCGGACTCGACGTCGAGCTGGAAACGGCGCCGGCCACCGCGCCCGCGGGCGGCCAAGGAACGCCGTGATCTTCCTCGACGCCGCCGCCGCCACCCCGGTCCGCCGCGAGGTGCTGGAGGCCATGTGGCCGTACCTGAGCGGCGAGTTCGGCAACCCGTCCAGCCACCACTCCCTTGGCGACGCTGCCGCCGCGGCGCTCGCCGGCGCCCGGGACAGGGCAGCCGAAGCCCTGGGCTGTCGCCCTGGCGAGGTGGTCTTCACCTCCGGCGGCACCGAAGCGGACAACCTCGCCGTCAAGGGCATCGCCCTGGCCCGGCGGGCCGCAGACCAGCGCCTGGACCGGGTGGCGATCAGCGCCGTCGAACATCCCGCGGTCGAAGAATCGGCGAGGTACCTGCAACGCCTCCATGGCTTCGCCGTCGATGTCATTCCGGTGGACCGTTACGGGCAGGTCACCGAGGAGGCGCTCGCCGCCGCACTCCGGCCCGAAACCGCGCTGGCCAGCGTCATGTACGCCAACAACGAGGTGGGCACCGTCCAGCCGGTGGCCAGGCTCGCCGCCTTGGCCCGCAGCCGGGGCGTTCCGCTGCACAGCGACGCCGTGCAGGCAGCGGGCTGGCTGCCCCTGGACGTCCGGGCGCTGGGCGTGGACGCGCTGAGCATTTCCGGGCATAAGCTCGGCGCGCCCAAGGGCTGCGGGGCGCTCTTCGTGCGCGGCAGGACCCGGCTGGAGCCGCTGATCCACGGCGGCGGGCAGGAACGCGGACGCCGTTCAGGCACCGAGAACGTGGCCGGGGCGGTCGCGCTTGCGACGGCGCTCAGCCTGGCCGTGTCGTCACGGGAAGCCTCCGAGCGCGTTGCGGACCTGCGGGACGGCTTCATCGCCGCCGTCCTGGCCGGAGTGCCCGGGGCCGTGCTTACCGGCCATCCCGCCGAGCGGCTGCCCTCCGTGGCGTCGTTTTGTTTCCCCGGCACCAGCGGGGAGTCGGTGCTGCTGGAACTGGAACGCCAGGGCGTCATCTGTTCCAGCGGCTCAGCCTGCGCCGCGGGTTCGGACGAACCGTCCGCGGTGCTGCTGGCGATGGGGATCGACTCGGCAGTGGCCCAGACGGCCGTGCGGTTCAGTTTCGAGCCCTCGGTCACGGCCGCCGAGCTGCGCGAAGCGGCTGCCGCGGTCCGTGCCGCCGTCGGCAGCGTTCGCACCCTGGGCGCTGCCGGCTAGCGGTGCCGGGCGCGGCGGAAGATCCAGTGCCGCAGCATGGTGAACCGCACGGCCGTGGCCAGGAAGCCGGAGAGGGTGGTGGTCCAGAGTTCATCGGCCACTGTCGCGTCCGGGTTCACCCAGTGCAGGATGCCGAGGCTGCCGCCGGTGATCAGCAGGGCGACAAGGATGACGATCAGCCCGTTGAGGTGGTCGCGCTTCATCCGGTGCTGCTCGGTGATTTTGAAGGTCAGCCGCCGGTTCAGCGCGGTGTTCAGGAAGGATGTCAGGATCAGCGCCACGGCGTTGGCCGGCTGGGGTCCGATCCACGGCCGGAGCGCCGCGTACAACGCCAGCGAGGTGACGGTGCAGATGACGCCCACGCCGGTAAAGCGCAGCAGCTGCCGGACCAGGGGGTAGCGGAGCACGCCGCGGCGGCGACGCCGGGTGTCCGGAGGGGATTGCGACGGCGGCTGGGCCTCTTGAAGCTGGAACTCCATCCGGTCAGGACAGCTCGCCGACCGGGATGTCCACCGCCAGGCGGTTGGACGGCCCGGCCAGGGGGCATGCCCACGCTTCGTTGTACGCGCAGGAGGGGTTGTACGCGAAGTTGAAGTCCAGCACGAACTGCGCGTCGGGCCCGGACCCGGTGACCCCGTGGAAAGCGCCCTTGATGGTGTCCAGCAGGTAGCGGCCGGCGCCGTAGCTGCCGCCGGGCTGGCCGGCGGTGGCGTCGCGGAACGGAACAAAGATTCCGCCGCCGTAGCCGTTGAGCTTCCACACGGCCAGTTGGCCCATCTCCGGCAGGTCGAAGGTGCCCAGGCGGACGAAGCGGACGACGCCGTCGGTGCCGGTCTTGACGTTCATCTCGCGCCCGGCGCCCTCCTTGGTGATGGGGACGTGGAAGCGGTAGATGGGGTCATAGTCCGCGGTCTTGAGGCCGCCGAAGTCTGCTTTCGCGGCTTCCGTCAGCGGCGAGGCGGGGTGGGTGCCGAACATCCGGTCCCGGCCGTGCCGCCAGTAGGAGTGGGCCTCGGCCGGGTTGTCGGCCGCGATCTTCCGCACGCCGGCATAGAGCGCAAAGGTCCGGAGCCGCCAGTCGGCGATGTCGACGGCGGAGATGCGCTGCACGTCGTCCTGCTCGTCACGGTCCGTTCCCTCAAAGTCCTGTTCCGACATCCCTCCAGCCTAGCCTTGTTTGGCGGCAGGGCTTGCTGGGGCCTGCCCTCCGGGCCTCGGTGTCTGCTTTAAGGAAACGCTGTTCCGGATGCTCTGAGCTGCCCGGGGCCCCGGCTACGCTGGCACCATGACTGGGACGGCACTATCCCGCGGACTCCGGCTGGCAGCGGCGCTGGCGCTGAGCGCGTCGGCGCTCGCGGGCTGCAGCAGCAACGGTTCTCCGGCGTGGACTGCGGGAACCCCGGGTGGCACTTCGACGCCTGTGCTGTCCACCGGAGGCACCGCACCGGCGTCGCCGGGTGCGGGCGCCGGGACCGCATCGGCGTCGGGCTCCGCTACGGCGTCCGCCGGCGTGACGTCCCCTGGCGCAACGGCAGGAGCGACGGCGTCGGCCTGGAAGACGTTTTCCGATCCGGCCAAGAACGTGAGCTTTGACCTGCCGCAGGACTGGATTGCCCAGTCGGGCACCCCGGCCCAGGGCACGCTCCCGGGGGCGGTGAAGGTCGAGGTCAAGGACGCCGAGGGGCGGTACCTCGCCACCCTGCAGACCGGGCTGCCGCCCCAGACCGCCGCCGCGTGCGCGGCCGAGGCCGCCAAGCCGTACGTCGTCGTCAGCAGCGTTCCGGTGGAGCTGCCGCACCGCGGCGGGGCGGGAACCATCGACCCGCACGTGGTGTTCCGGGTGATCCAGGGATACAAATATTTCGGTTCCTACGGCATCACCAGTGTGGTCGGGGGAGCGGAAAGCAAGTCCTGCGCCCTGCAGAACTTGGTGCGCGGCCCCGAGGGCAAGGGCGACTATTCTTTCGGAGACCTGGTCGAACTCAAAGCGTTCGCACCGGACCAGAAAGTGGCTCCGGCAAAGTCTTTCGACACTCTGGCCCAGGCCGACAGATACGTCAATGGGGGCTCGGAATTCGCCAATGTCCAGCGGATGCTAATGTCGCTGAGGATCAAAAACTAGTCCTGCCCGGCCGGCGTCACGGCCGCCGCGGCACTCGTCGAAGCCGCTGCAGATCCGACGGCTCCGCTCGCACCCCTTCCGGAGACTCATGGAACGCATCGTGTCCGCACGCATGGCCTTCAAAACGGTGGCCGACACCAAGGTCGCGATGGCCGTGGCGGTGGCGCGCAACCCCGGTTACAGCGGCTTTGAGGAGTCGCTGTCCGTGACGGCGGCCGGCGAGGACGTGCCCCTGGTCGAACTCTCCGACCACCACGGCGGCCGCTTCCACTACATGGAGTTTCTCGAGCCCACCGAGGTGCTGGTGGAGTACGGCGCCACCGTCACCGGCTTCGCCGTGCCGGAGGAAACCGGACTGATGGAGCTCATCCGCTACGTCCGGCCCAGCAGGTACGCCGAATCCGACCGGCTGCTCCCGACGGCGTACGCCGAGTTCGGCGGTGTGCAAGGGCCGGAGCTGCTGCACGCCGTGCGGAACTGGGTCTTCAGCGAACTGCGCTACGTCAGCGGATCGTCGCGGGGGACCGACGGCGCCGTCGAGACCCTGCTGCACCGCCGCGGCGTCTGCCGCGACTTCGCGCACCTGGCGATTTCATTGCTGCGGTCCAAGAACGTCCCGGCCCGGCTTGCCGCGGTGTACGCGCCGGGGCTGAGCCCGATGGATTTCCATGCCGTGGCAGAAGCCCATGTCGGCGGGGCGTGGCACGTCATCGACCCCACCGGCCTCGCCCCCCGGGAGAGTCTGCTCCGGATTACCGCCGGCCGGGATTCTTCCGACACGGCCTTCCTGTCCACGGTGGGCGGCAGCCTCTCGCTGAAGGAGCTGAAGGTCACCGCCACTGTGACCGGAGAGCTTCCGGTCGAGGATCCTGCTGCGCTCGTCACCATCCGGTAGTCTGCCGGAGCGCAATGCGCGGTTCGACGTCGGCGTCGCGGCGTCAGCGGGCCTGGACAGACGCCCGGAGCTTTTCGGTCAGCCGCAGCAACTCGCGCTGCTCCGCCGCCGTCAGGGCCGGGCCGACCAGTGCTGCGATGTCCCGGACATGCTCCCGGCCGATCTGCTTTTGCAGTTCCCGCCCGTCCTCGGTAAGCCGGACCAGGACGCCGCGGCCGTCGTCGGGGGCGGGCCGGCGCTCCACCAGGCCGCGCTTCTCCAGCCGCTCCACCAGCCGGCTCAGGCTCGACTGGCTCAGGAGCACATGGTCGTTGAGTTCGTTCTGGCGGAGCCAGCCGGAGGGGCAGCCGGAGAGCGTGAACAGGACGTCGTATTCATTGACGGCGAGATCCTTGAAGGCAGGACCGCCTTGCAGCCTGCGCATCACGGCGACCTGCGCCCGGAACAGCGACTCCCAGGTCTGCGCCGGCAGCCGAACCGAGGAGGCCTGGGCTTCCCCGGTTGCCGCCGGCGCTCCTTTGGCGGCGGCTCCCGCCGGCGCTGCTTTGGGGGACATCAGGCGCCCTGGGGCGCAGCCTCGAGGGCCGCAAGCTTGGCGGCCACGCGACCTGCGTGGGTCGGCGGGGCCGGGACGTGGGCCGGAGTCTTCTCGGCGTATTCCTTGCGCAGGACCGGAAGGACTTCCTCACCGAACAGGTCCAGCTGCTCCAGCACGGTCTTCAACGGCAGGCCGGCGTGGTCGATCAGGAACAGCTGGCGCTGGTAGTCGCCGAAGTACTCCCGGAAGGTCAGGGTCTTCTCGATGACTTCCTGCGGGCTGCCGACCGTCAGCGGGGTTTGGGCGGTGAAGTCCTCCAGTGAGGGGCCGTGGCCGTAGACCGGGGCGTTGTCGAAGTACGGGCGGAACTCCTTGACGGCGTCCTGGGAGTTCTTCCGCATGAAGAACTGTCCGCCGAGACCGACGATGGCCTGGTCTGCCTTGCCGTGGCCGTAGTGTTCGTAGCGTTCGCGGTAGAGGCCGATCAGCTGCTGGTAGTGCTCCTTGGGCCAGAAGATGTTGTTGGCGAAGAATCCGTCACCGTAGTAGGCGGCCACCTCGGCGATCTGCGGCGTGCGGATGGAGCCGTGCCAGACGAAGGGGGCGACGCCGTCGAGCGGGCGCGGGGTGGAGGTGAAGTTCTGCAGCGGCGTGCGGTGCTTGCCGGACCAGTTGACGGTGTCCTCGTCCCAGAGCCGGCGCAGCAGGCTGTAGTTCTCGATGGCGAGCTCGATCCCGTCCTGGATGTTCTTGCCGAACCAGGGGTAGACGGGAGCGGTGTTGCCGCGGCCCAGCACCAGGTCCACGCGGCCGTCGGACAGGTGCTGAAGCATCGCGAAGTCCTCGGCGATTTTCACCGGGTCGTTCGTGGTGATCAGCGTCGTGGCGGTGGAGAGGATGATCCGCTCCGTCTGGGCGGCGATGTAGGCCAGGGTGGTGGTGGGGGAGGAGGAGAAGAACGGCCGGTTGTGGTGCTCGCCGATGGCGTAGACGTCCATGCCGATCTCTTCGACCTTCTTGGCGATGGCCACCGATGCCTTGATCCGCTCATGCTCTGTGGGGGTGTTGCCCGTGGTGGGGTCAGCAGTGATGTCGCTGACGCTGAATACGCCGATCTGCATGGTGTTCCTTTCCGGCCGGAGGCTTCCGGTTGCTGCTGCTAGTGTATCCGATTTACATGCGTTTGCATCTATCGTTCTCTACAACGCCCTCTGCTTGGGATTATTCCGACCCCGTCAGCACCCTGCCCCGGAAGCGTCCGTACAGGGCACGCGGGATTCTGTTGATCGAAGCAACACCTTCTTTCAAGGTGGTTCGACATGTATCTCAGCTCCTCGTCAGCAGCAGGCATCCGGTTTCTTGCTTCGATTAAGCACGGGCACGGTCTCAGACCGTCCGCCCGACATGCTGGCATTGATAAGGAAGTCGGCTACCGCTGGCTGCGCGAGGAATACTTGCGCCTGCGTCGCAACGGCAAGACTCCGAGCGAGACGACAGCGGAGCTCGGGTTCAGCACGTCCCGGCTGGCGGCGTGGGAAGCTGACGTCGGCCAGGTCAAAGACCGCCATCACCTTCGGGTGAATATTGACGAGGAGGCCAGCTTTTGGGCGGCGTTTGGTCGGGGGGAAAGCTTTGGTGAGGCAGCCAAAAACGCGGGTGTGAGCCGTTCGACCGCCTATCGGTGGATGCACCGTCGTTTCGACCAGCTACGTAAGTCCAAGGTGACCGTTAGGCGGTGCCAAGACCAATTGCGCCTGACCGACCACCTCAGCCTGAACTTCGAACGCGACCGATTATCCCGACTATCGAACGAGCGGAATGCGGCCACGGCGGCGCAGCACGCCGCAGTCCTCTCCTCCGGTCGCTATGCAGACCAGATGCTCGGCGCGGTGCTCTCAGAGGCGCAGCAGCACCGTGCTGCGCGGACCGAGAAGTATTGGCAGCTGATGCGCAACGGGGTGAGCAACGCAGAAGCATGCAGACTTCTCGGTATGCACCGAAGAACAGGGACGCAGCTGCGTCGAGCCAGCAACTTCCAGATCCCGCCCATCACAGCGCCGGCCGTAACCGCGGGCCGCTACCTGGATGTGCGGGAGCGGTTGCAGATCGCGGACCTATTGCGCCTGGGGCACTCAATGCGGCGAATCGCGGCGGAACTGGGCCGTCACGCCTCCACGGTCAAACGGGAACTCGACCGTCACCGGGACGCTCAGGGCCTCTACCTGCCCCGCACTGCCGATCATGACGCCCGGCTGCAACGGGCCCGACCGAAAGTGCATAAGCTCGCTGCCAACACCCGACTGCGCACCCTTGTGCAACGTAAGCTCAACCGTTTCTGGTCCCCGGACGAAATCTGCGGGTGGATGAAGAAGACATACCCCGATGACCAGACGATGCGGTTGTGCCCGGAAACGATTTACCGGGCACTGCTGCTGCGCGAGGACCACGGCCTGCACCAGCGGTATGCCGCCAAGCTGCGCACCGGCCGTAGGATCCGCAAGACCCGTTGGCGCACCCGCACCGGGAAAGGCTCGCGGATCCGCAACATGACCATGATCGGTCAACGGCCGGCAGAGGTGGAAACCCGTCTGGAGGCCGGCCACTGGGAAGGGGACCTCATCGTCGGCGTCGGGTCAGTCTCGGCGATGATGACACTCAGGGAAAGGAAAACCCAGTACGGCATCATCATAAATCTGCCCCTGGATCACACCGCTGCGAGCGTCAACGCGGCCGCCATCAGCGCGTTCGCGAAGCTGCCAACACACCTGAAGCGAACACTCACGTGGGACCAGGGCGTGGAAATGGCCAGCCACGAGGAACTAACAAAGAAGACCGGGGTTCCGGTTTACTTTGCCGAACGCTCCAGCCCCTGGCAGCGCGGCGCCAACGAGAACTTCAACGGGCTCGCCCGCCAATACTTCCCCAAAGGCACCAACCTCGCCGTTCACAGCGTTGAGCACGTCTCCCACGTGATGCGCGAACTCAACGAACGGCCACGAAAAACCCTCGACTACGACACCCCGGCAGCACGCTTCAAAGCCGAACGCACCGCCCCGCCCGGTGCTTTGCGATAGCCTCAAAGCACCGGGAAACGACCCGAAAATCACGCATCTGTTGCGTCGACCCCCAGAAACCGCCGCACCTTCACCGGGCATTTTTGCGGGCGGGGTATACGGGACACCTCAAACTGCATCCCTACAAAGCTGCAGGTCAAAGCCGGGTTGTCGCAGTAAGGGGACCGGCTTTCGGGCAGTCACCTTATGATCAATTGGTGACCGCTCGAATCCGCTTCGCGTCACCGGCTGACTACGCTGCAATCGAGACGATTGAAAATGCTGCCGATCGGCTTCTCGTTGATTGGCTGCTTCTTGATCAGTGGCCGCCGGCCCCCATCTGGCGCTTCGAGAGCGTCAGAGCCCGGATACGTTCTGGTCGCTGAAGCGACCGACACTGGTGCCGTCGTGGGTTTCGTGCACGTCATTGAGTCAGACAGAATTGCCCATCTGGAGCAACTTTCGGTCTCACCTGAATATAGTCGTCGCGGATATGGGCGCATGCTGATCGATGCCGCGAAGGAAGAAGCCCGAGGACGGGGGCATAACCGGCTGACTCTGCGTACGTATGCCGATATCCCTTGGAACGCGCCTTTTTACTCGCAAGCCGGTTTTGTGGAGGAGGACCCTTCGACTGACTTCCACCGCGAACTGGTCCATGTTGAATACAGCCTCGAGCTTGCTAGGTACGGGCGCCGCGTACAGATGGTCGCAGTGCTGAAGTAGTTGCTTTCCATCCATATAGCCCGGTGAGCGATCGGTCTGCGGCCAGCTGTAATCGAGCATGAAAGAATCCCAATGTGAACACCCCTCCCACGGGTTCCCTGCACCATATCGAGGTGTGGGTCCCTGACATTAACCGCGCCAAGCAGGAATGGGGTTGGATTCTGCCCCGACTGGGATACACCACTTACCAAAGCTGGGACGCAGGAATCAGCTGGCGACTTGATCAGACCTACATAGTGGCTGAACAGTCACCGGCCTTGACCGGTCGGGAACACGAGCGCACTACACCAGGCCTCAACCACCTGGCGTTCCACGCCGGAAGCCAAAGAGACGTGGATGCGCTTGTCGTGGAAGGCGCTCGTCACGGATGGATGCAGCTGTTCCAAGACAAGTATCCGCACGCCGGCGGACCTGATCACTATGCCGCTTACCTCTTCAACTCAGACGGCTTCGAGATCGAGCTCGTAGCCGCCGGGTAAGCAGAATGTGGCGAGTGTCCGGTGAAGGATCCCTTGCCGGGCGCCGCACGGTCGCAGTCCAGCTGTAGTCATGGCGGGGCGTCCGGTGCCTGTTAAGCCGGTAAAGTGCGCCTCATGACATTGGGGGATGCCACACCTAACCCTGTTCGCCGGCAGTGGGGATTCGCTGCTGTGTGCGTGATGGTCGCATCGCTGACGCTGCTGGTCTTTGGACTGTCCCGGGTGCCGGTGATCCAGCTGCTGCCTTGGTATGTGGCCGCATATCTCCTGATCGGGGCCTGCATCTTCGTCCCGGTCGGAAGGCTCCCGTCGCTGCGACAGGCCGCGGCGTTCCTGCTTCCGGGCGTCCTGCTCGTCGCCCTTGCGCTGACGAACCTGGGCTTCTGGGCGGGTGGCTGGCTGCTCGGGCTCCCGGCCTGGGGCCTGCTGCTGACCCGCTGGACGGTAAAGAACCGGCTTCCCGGGGTGCAGGTCCTGAAGTTCTTGGCCATGCTGGTGTTAGGCCTGCTCATCTTCACTTTCAACGTGGTTTTCGTGGTGTTCAGCCCTGGACTATTCCTGCTGCCAATCATTCCCCTCGTCCGCCTGACCCACCCCAAATACCGGGCACGGACGTTGGAGGCAGTCTTGGAGGTTCTTCTGGGGTTCGCAGTAGTCGTGGTGGCCTTCGCGATTCCCACGCCGGAAGGATGGTGGTCTTCGCTCTGGATCTACGCCGGAGGCGCCGCGACTGCAGGACTCATGATCACATTCTGGGCCGGCGGATTGCCTCGGCCCTCCAGGCGCCTGCAGCTTAACGACGGGGCCATCGTCTAGCTCTGACTCGGAGAGTATCGTCGGCGGCGCCCGGAGAAGGATCCCTTTGCGGCACGTATCCCATCGAGCGGCTCAAGATCTTGGTCAATTCCGATGGGCGACCGAGCATCTAGGGCACTTTGGATAATTGTTGGGGTAGGTTTCTTTCATCCGGGCGGGCGCCCGAGCACGGAGGGGGACCATTGCAGACATCAAACGAGGGGCCGGTTAAGGGAAAGCCAGATACAGCCAGCGGATCCGGCCGTTATGCGATTGTGCGTCCGGCCAGGACGTATCGGTCGGCATCGGCTCGACCGGCGGCGGCAGGCGTGTGGATATGCGCCGCCGGAACGCTGACGTGGTTGTTGATTGCCGGAGACGTCAGTGCCGCGGTACGCGCTGCGCCTTGGCTGGTTCTGTTGTCCTGGTTTGTTTATGCGTCCCAATGGCGGCCGTGCCTGCGCGTCGACGGCTTTGGGTTCGAGGTGATCAATGGCCTGCGCGACCACCGGATACCGTTTGGGACCGTTAAGGACATCGAGGTCCGGTACACCACGGCGATCTGGGCGGCCGGCAAGAAGTACGTGAGCTGGGGAGCTCCGTCCCCGCCGTCCGCATTCGGCTCCGGGTTTCAGAATGAAGTAAACCTAAAGAGCCGTCCTTTCGCCGCGCTTCCGAGCAACGAACGCATCAGCCAACCGGAGGGGAGAACCGGACGTGATGACATCGTCGCCGCGTGGCAAGACGCCCGATCCGCCGGCTTCACCTCCACACATGAGACAGTCGTCTCTAAGTGGAATGCGCCCGTGATCGTCGTCGGGCTGCTCGCGATTGGGTCAGTGATCGCCACAGCTTTGACGTAAGTGCCGGCCCAGGCACCGCTAGAGATTCCGGAAGGGGATGGTCCACCGCAACGCTCCCCGGTTTGGGGAACGTTCAGTGGGCCTGCTTTTGGCCGATGGAATGGTACCGACGGATAAGCCGTCGAGTATGAAAGGCAGCCAGCAACCCGGAGACTGTGGCGAAGCCGGCTCCGAATCCTGCCAGCGCCAACCCGGTTGCTCCCGATACATCGAAGGCGATGACGGTGTAAACGGCCGTCACCGCGGCTGCTCCCAGTCCAGCGGTCAGCGCCCGTGGCAGCACGACTGATAAGGAGTGCTGGCGTCAATCCAAAGCGCCACTACCGAACCGGCACCCGTTGCCAGCCCGGCAGCAGATCCGACAACGAGCCCGAGTAGGGACATGAAGAATATCTGGCCGCCATTCATGCCCCACAGCCCGAACTGCTCGGGATACAGGACTGCCTGAATGGTGGAAAACGCTGAGATGCCGGCGCCGACAGTCGCACCCAGCAGTGCCCCGGTAAGAACAGCGCGGACCAGAAGAGGCAACGCCACTGTCTGTACATCTCGCGTGGCTGCCCGACCCATATTCGACACCCTAGCGGACGGCATAGGAGAAGTGGGGCCGCCTGCAATGGGCTCGTCAAAGGGACCGGTGTCCGCTTCGAGTCGCGCCAGTTAGAGGGGGCTCAGCGGGCACTCGGGTGCCCGTAAGCCGATCGGCCTACGGGCGCCATCTAGGGGCGCATGTCGATCCTTAACCGCGCGTGTAACGCGGAGTCAAAGAATCTGTTTTCAGCGCTTCGGCGTGGCGCATGATGAGAGAAGCTGCGATTAAAACAGCAGAGAATATGATGCAGACGGCCGGGGCTAGCAGGTAGAAGGTCGTGACCAGTATTGCCACTGGTGCGGCCCCTACGAACGTAGCGGTGCCGAAGTTGCTAATGATAAGCGGGCTCATCAGTACCAATAGGACAGCGACTACAGCGAGACCTGCCCCGGTACGCATCGTCATCCTTGACAATTTTGAAGCTTCCACCTCGGACCCCCGTCCAATCAGTTGAGTACCAGACAATCAGCAGGGACCCTGTTCCGCAAGGAAATACCTAGGAACGTTATGTCGTGGGGACTGTGGATGATTTCGAGGCGGTTCCGTAGCGGATCTTCTTCCGGTAGAGCCCCGCACAGAATGCTCGTGCGCGACTGTTGTGTAAGTGTCCCGTTGTAGGATCGGCTTATGGGAAGCCCGGCACGCGAGCCGCGACAAGGGAGGCGGCAAATGATGTGCGGCGCCGAGTCCTCAGCGCCTATCAGGCAACCGTGATCTGAGTTCTTCTGCGAAGGACGCGATGGCCTGACGCCGGTCTCGGGTGAATGTTCCGGCCTGCATATCCAAGACTGCCCGGCTGCCGTGCTCATCCAAGCCCAACAGCTGACCCACCCGACGGATCGCTTCGTCCATGTCCTGGGAATCCTCAATCTCATGGAAGACCTCGTCCCGCCGATCCATCGCCTGCACCAGAGCCTCGTGGAGCATCAACTGCTGCCTGATCTGCCGCTCGTCCTCATCCATGCGGCGATTCTCGCACGACGAAGGTCATGGCATGGAGTACCGGTGGAGGATCCGCTTACGGACGCTGGGGTGTGACCGTTAGCTCCGGGTCGTGAACTGGACCTGGATTCGTTTGAGCTCGGCACGTGGAAGTACTGCGGTCACGACGCCGCCGCCTGCCAGGTGGGCTCCGACGCCGTACACGAACGGGTCCGTATCGACCTCCGCACCCGGCACGTCGACTCCGTTGATGACGGTCCTGGCCTGGCTGTTGACCATCCGGCCGGTAACTGTGGGGGCGTGCTGGTCCCACGGGTTGCTGCCCGGCCAGAGCTCTTGCCGATATTGGTTCATGAGGATGTGGTTGACATGGTCAACCAACAGGCTTCGAACCGAAGAACGCTCGGATGGATCGCGGTGCCAGGTGGTTCGCACGGCCTCCTCAAGTTGCGGGTAACGCAGGCGCTCCACGTACTCGATCAGCCAAGGGGGCCGCGGCCATGGCGGAACTTCCTCGATCGATCTGCGTGTCTTCTCGTTGAGGTCCGCGAGGTTTACCGGGTCTGAGCGGTCATCCGGGTTTCGCCAGAGCGTATAGGTGATGCTCGCCGTCATCTCGTTGTACCCACGATCATCCAGGCCGTAGCTCAGACTGACGGAGTCCGTGTCCTCCAGCGAAGGTTGGGGCATAAGCCCCAGCACCGGAATAGGCATGAGTTTTAGGTTCTCGACCCATTCGGCACGGGGGTCGGGGGCGTCTTCGGGGAGAATGCCAGCCAGTCTCATGCCTCGACTATGAATCAAACGAGGGTACCTGTAAATGGGAATGAGATTCAGGCCGCACGTGTCCCGGTAAAGGATCCACTGTCGGGCGCCAGGAAGATGCGGGGCCTTATCCTCGATCGATGGAGCGTTTTGAGAAACGGTGGGGCAGTCCCGTCTTCGTGGTCTTCAGCCCCGGGTTATTCCTGCTGCCAATCATTCCCCTCGTCCGCCTTGCCTACCCGGAATACCGGGCCCGCACGTTGCAGACAGTCGTGGAGATTCTGCTGGGGGTCGCCGTTGTTGTGGTGGCCTTTGCGCTTCCGACCCCGGAAGGATGGTGGTCTTCGCTCTGGATCTACGCTGGAGGGGCCTCGACTGAGGGGCTCGTTATCGCGTTCTGGGCCCGCGGACTGCCCCGCCACTCCAGGCGCCGGCAGCTTAGCGACGGGGTCATCGCCTGGCTCCGACTCGGCCCGAATCAGCGTATGCCTCTCTCCGGTGCTCCGCCTTCGTGACAGGCACTCTGCACCGCCTCGGGAGACAGTGAAAGGACCCGTAGTCCGCCTCGGCTGTCATCCAAACTTCGTCCATTCTCCTTCGGAAACGACCTCGACGGAGTCGTCGACGACCTTGATGGCTGTCTGTTCGTCGATGGCGTAGGAGGAAACGCCAACATCGGCGGCCCACCGCTCTGCGTGTGCCATGGTGTTGGTCGGGAAGGCATTCAAGTGCGGGAAGATCGAAAAGTCGACGACGCCCAGGGTGCGATCATCCGGAGCGGACGGCCACTCGACGAAGTATTCCCCGATCCGGGGTGTCATGACCATGCTGCCGGCGCTCACTCCCACCCACACCGTGTCGGGTAGTGACGGCAGCAGCTCGGCCAGCCCGGACTCCCGCATCCAGTGGTACAGGTACGTCGCGTCGCCGCCGTCGACGAGGAGCACGTCGGCCTCGCGGAGCCAGGGGACCCAGCGCTCCGCGCCGATGCTGGGCAGCGCCGTGAGCTCAAGGACGCCGAGCGAGGCCCAGCCGAGGCCGGACAAGTGACGGGAGCCGGGTCCGGCGGCCAGGAGACGCCGGACCGACGCCGGTCCGCACATCGGGTGGCCCCACTGCGCTGTGGGGATCACCAGGGCATGGCTCTCGGCGATCGGCTTGTCGAGAAGTCGCACGAGCGCCGAGTGGATGCTCGGGTTCGTTACGCCGCCTGATGTAAGCAAGAGCTTCAACAGTTCCCCCAGTGTTCGTGTGCGGATGTTCGAAGTGTCTGATGACGGGCGACCGGGCCATCCGTCAGCCGTGTGTGTTGGCGGATTTGCGGGCCATATCCCAGGAATAGAGCCAGAGATCCCGCTGCGATGAGAGCGACGAGCCCTCCGGCGAAGAGCCCGAGCATCACCCCGGGGGAGGTGTACCCGGTTTCGTTCAGTGCGATGAAGGCCGTCACAACGAGCGCGACGAATGCGAGCAGGCAACCGATCACCGCACCTAACCACTTATGAGCAGATGAGTCGACTCTATGCTCACGGGAAAGCCGGACCAGCAGCAGCCCAATGACGGCGATGGCTTGCCAGCAAACGATCGCGCAGGCGCCCCAGACCAGTGCCGGGACGGCGAGCGGACGGACTTCAGGAAAAAGAGAAACCGCCCTCTCCACGGCCGCGGGCAAAGCCCATACCTGCACTAAAACGGACAACAGTAGGAGGACGAGAAGCGCCACAAACAGCGTGCACGAGGTATTACGACTCATCACTTGTTCCCGCCCGTTCTTGGTGGCGCCTTCCGATGCTTCAGTTCCCCCATTGGCGAAGCATAATCCCCGACGGAGCGCACCAGCTATCTATAAGGGAATCCAGTTGATGGCAATACAAATCGAAACGGAGAAAGCTGCAATACTCTGACGATGGCCGTCTATTTTGAGTGCAGAACGCGGACGTTGATGCCCAGGTCGGAGCTATTTGACCTTGCCCGGAGCATCGACGTGCACAAGGACTCCATGGCGCAGTCGCATGAAGAGGCGGTAGACGGCGTGACCTCGGGTCTCATCTCCTTGGGCGAGGAAGTGACGTGGCGAGCTCGGCACTTCGGTGTCCCGTTTCAAATGACGAGCCGGATCACCGAGATGCAGATGCCCGACTATTTCGTGGATGAACAGGTTAAAGGTCCGTTCCGCCGGTTCCGGCATGTTCATGAGTTCAGCCAGGACTCTGCAGGAACCACCATGGTGGACCGCATCGAGTTCGCGACACCGTTCGGACCCATAGGGCGTGTGGTCGAAAAACTCCTGCTGGGCCGCTACCTCCAAAGGCTGATCGAGACGCGCAACCGGCATCTTGCTGGTGGCTCTGATCTGCAATAGACCGCACTCAATTCCGGGTCTCGTACCTGATAAGGACTACACCGCCGGGAAACGTCCGAGCCTCCACCAGGTTCAGGTTCACCCAGCTGTCCAGTGCCGTGAAAAACGGCGTACCGCCGCCCACCAGGACGGGATGGGTGACGATCGCGTACTCGTCGATCAGCCCGGCCCGCATGGCGGTCCCGGCGAGAGTTGCACCACCGATGTCCATGGGACCGCCGTCGCCGGCCTTAAGCCGCGTGATTTCGCGGACCGCATCGCCGGTGACCAGGGCGGGTGTTCCAGTCCACTGTGCTGGTCGTGGAGGAGAACACCACCTTCGGCATGTCCCGCCAGCGGCGGGCGAACTCGACCTGCGCCGGGGTGGCCCCAGGCTGCTGGGCGGCGGTCGGCCAGTGCGCGCTCATCGTCTCCCACAGCTTCCGCCCGTACAGCATCAGGCCCGTCGCGCCCACCCGGTCCGACCACCATTGGAACAGCTCGTCGCTCGGGACGCTCCACTCGATGTCGTCGCCGGGCCCGGCGATGTAGCCGTCCAGGCTCACGTTCATGCCGAAGGTCAGTTTGCGCATGGCGCAAGTCTCCTGCCAGCCTGCATTCGTTGTACAGACCCGGCCGGCTGAACCATGGGGGCGGCCCGGAACGGCATTGGTCGGTTTAGAGTTCACAGTGCGAGCGGTAGCTGGGAGTGACTACCGATGCTGGTGAGTACGAAGGGGCCTAGCGATGCAGGACTACTTTGGTAGAGGTTGTGGTCCTGCCATCTCCCCGCAATCTGGAGGTATTGAGGTGCCATCCCGATCTGCTGGAAGCCGGCCTTCAAAAGCACCCGCTGCGAGCCCAGGTTGTGCGGCAGGGTGCTCGCCTCGATGCGGTGCAGCCCGAGGTCGTCGCGGGCCGTTCCGACGATCACCTGAACCGCTGCGGATGCCAGCCCGCGTCCGGCGTAGGCGCTGTCCACCCAGTAGCCAAGACCCGCGCTCTGGAAGGCGCCGCGCACGATTCCGGCCAAATTGAATCGGCCCACGAGGGTACCGCCGGCAAACAAACCCAGGGGACACCCCTCACCGGCTTCCATGGCAGCAAGGCGCCTGGCGACGTCGGCGCCCTGCCATGCCTCGGTGTAATACTCCTCAGGACGCTCTGGTTCCCAGCGGGAAAGGTACTCGCGGTTGCGTACATACGCAGCGGCCAGCGCCGACGCATCCCCTGGACGCAGAACACGCAGGCTGACATCTTCACTAAGCTGACACGGTTTGAACACCGGTCAACACTACTCCCGGTGGTCCTCTGCGTTCACGGAAGGATTCTGGCGGCCCAGTCGGGGGAGAGTGTCAGTGCCGGAGGGCTGGGGCCGCGTCCGGTTCGCCGTCGCGCTCGTCGTCGTCCCTGTCACGTTCCGCCAGCCGGGTGGCACCGCCGCCCTCTTCGGGGCTCTGGGCGCCGTCGGCGTCCGACGGCGCGGGGCGGGCCCGGCGGCCGTGGCCGGCCCCTCCGCCGTTGGCCTTCTGCAGCGCCTTGCGCTCGCGACGGCCCTCCACCAGCCGGTAAAGCACCGGCACCAGGACCAGGGTCAGTGCGGTGGAGGAGATCAGGCCGCCGATCACGACGATGGCCAGCGGCTGCGAGATGAAGCCGCCGCCGCCGGTCAGGCCCAGCGCCATTGGGGTCAACGCGAACACGGTGGCGAGCGCTGTCATCAGGATCGGCCGCAGGCGTTGCCGGGCACCGTGCGTGATCGCATCCGCCACGTTCATGCCCGGCTCGCCGTTGCGGGGCTGGCGGTACTGGTTGATCAGGTCGATCAGCACGATCGCGTTGGTCACCACGATGCCCACGAGCATCAGCATGCCGATCAGCGACGGCAGTCCCAGCGGCACGCGCGTGATGAGCAGCAGAGCGATGGCGCCGGTGGCGGCGAACGGGACGGAGACCAGCAGGATCAGCGGCTGGATTAGGGACTTGAACGCCGCCACCATGATCACGTAAACGATGGCGATTGCGGCCAGCAGGGCCAGTCCCAGCTGGCCGAAGGACTCGGCCTGCTGGGTGGTGGCGCCGCCGATGTCGGCGGTGACACCGGGCGGCAGCTGGACCGTCTTGAGCCGGGCCTGCACCTCGGTGCTGACGGCCCCGAGGTTGCCGCCCGACGGCGTGACGGACACCCGCGCGGTCCGCTGGCCGTTGCTCGCCGTGATGGAGACCGGCACGTCAGCCTGCTCCACCGAGGCGATGGAGGACAGCGGGACCGGCCCGCGGGCCGTCGGCAAGGGCAGGTCGCGGACCGCGGCGATGCTGCTGAAGCGGGTGCCCTCGCCGATCCGGACCGGGAAATCGGTGGTGCCGATCCGGACGGTGCCCGCCGGGATAGGGCTGATCGTGGACGCCAGCACGCCGGCCACCTGCTGCTCGTTCAAGCCGGCAGTGACGGCCTTGGCCCGGTCCACCTTGACCTGGACCACCGGCTGGCTCGCGGCCAGGTTGGTGCTGACCTCGGACGAGCCGGGGACGCCGTCCATGGCCTTGACCATGGTGTCGCTGGCGGCCTTCAGGTCTTCGGAAGTGGCGGCCTTGAGCGTGATGTCCACGGTCGACGTTGTGCCGAATCCGCCCTGCTGGGAACCGACGGTGATCTTGCCGGCGTCGGCGATCTTGCCCAGTTCGCTGCGGACGGTCTCCTGCAGCTTGCCCTGGTTCGCCTTTTCCTCGGTCACAACGGTGAAACTGGAATTCGCCGCCCCCGTGGATTGCAGCGCGGAGAAACCGGACTGGGCGTTGCCGGTGGTGACCTGGACGTTCTTGATTCCGTCGATGCCGCGCAGCACGTTTTCGACCTTGACCGCGGCGGCGTTGCCCTCGGCCAGACTGGTTCCGGCCGGCAGGGCCTGCTTGACCGTCATGCTGTTCTCGCCGGAACGGCCCAGCAGATCGGTGGCGAGCAGCGGCGACATCGCGGCGGTCCCGCCGAGGACCAGGACGGCCGCGATCAGAGTGATCACCGGGTGCCGCTGGGTTTTGGTCAGGATCGGAAGGTAGCCGCGCTGCAGGAAGCCGCGCTGCTCGGCCTCGTGCGCTTTCGCCGCAGTTTCCCGGGCCGAGGCTTCGGAAACATACGTCCCGGCCTTGTCCGCCGGCGTCCGCAGGAACCAGTAGGCCAGAACCGGAACGATGGTCAGGGAAACCAGCAGCGAGGAGATCAGGGCGATCGTGACGGTCAGGGCGAAGGGCCGGAAGAGTTCCCCCGCGAGGCCGGCCACGAAGGCGATGGGCAGGAAGACAGCCACGGTGGTGAGGGTGGACGCCGTGATCGCGCCGGCAACTTCCCGGATGGAGGTCAGGATCGCCGTGATCTTTTGCTCGCCGTAGCTGAGGTGGCGCTTGATGTTCTCGATCACCACGATCGAGTCATCCACCACGCGGCCGATCGCTATGGTGAGCGCGCCGAGAGTCAGGATGTTCAGCGAGTAGCCGGTGGCTTTGAGGCCGATGAAGGTGATCAGCAAGGACAGCGGGATGGACACTGCGGTGACGAGCGTGGAGCGCACCGAGAGCAGGAACAGCAGGATGACCGCGACGGCGAAGCCGAGACCCAGCAGCCCTTCGGTGGTGAGGTCCTTGATGGATTTCTCGATGAACGGCGCCTGGTCGAACACCGGCGTGAACTTGGCATTGGAACCCAGCTCGGCCTCAAGCTGGGGGATAGCGTCCTTGACCGCATGCGAGATGCCCACCGTGTCGCCCTCGGGCTTCTTGGTGACCGACACGGCCAGGGTTTCCTTGCCGTTGGTGCGGGTGATTGAGGTGCGGGCGTCTTCGGCGATGCTGACGTCGGCGACGCTGCCGATGGTCGCGGCGTCGCGGGCGCTTCCCAGCGGGAGGGCCTTGACCGCGTCCAGGGAATCGACGGGGCTGCCGATTTGCAGCGAGAGCGTCTTGCCCTGCTCCTCGATGCTGCCGGCAGGCACCAGTGACCCGTTGTTCTTCAGGGCGTCGGTGATCGCCTGGATGGACGCGCCCGAGGCGGCCATGGCGTCCGGGCGCGGCTGGATCTGGATGTGCTGGCTGGCTCCGCCGGTGATCTCGGCGCCGCGTACGCCGTCGAGCTTCTGCAGCCGCGGCACGGTCAGCCGGGCCAGATCGGTGTTGAGCTCGCTCAGCGGTTTGTCCGAGGAAACCGCGAGGAAGACGATCGGGAAGTCGCTGATGCTGCCGGCGATGGCCTGCGGCTGGACATCCTTCGGCAGCGCCTGCTTGGCGTTGGAGATGGCCCGGTCGATCTGGTTCCGGGCCCGGTCCAGGTTGGAGCCGTAGGTGAACGCCAGCGTGATCTGCGAGACGCCGTTGCGCGAGGTCGACGACGTCGACTCCAGCCCCTCGACGCCCTTCAGGGCTGTTTCCAGTGGCCCGCTGACCTGCTTGTCCACGACTTCCGGGGAGGCCCCGGGCATTGAGGTGATGACCGTGATCTGCGGAAACTCGATCGACGGGATGAGCTCCTGTTTGAGCGAGGACATCGTGATCACACCGAACACCGAAGCGAAAACGGTGATCAGCGCGATCAGCGCGCGGTTTCCTAGCGAAAGCTTGGCCAGCCGGAACATCTCATGGTCTCCTGGGAGGTCGACGGACGTACGCCAAGCGTGACGTCAAAGGGGTAAAACGTGCCGACACCCGCGCAGGGTGTCAGCCTTGGCTGGCGCTGACCGGCTCCAACTGGAGGGCCGCGGCCGTTTGGGCCTCGAGCTGCGCGGCAAGCTCCGGGTTCTCATTGAGCTTGATGCCGTAACCGGGCATCATCTCCTTGAGCTTGGACTGCCAGCCCTTGAAGTTCTTCGGGAAGGACTTCTGCAGCAGCTCGATCATGATCGGCACCGCGGTGGACGCGCCCGGGGACGCACCCAGCAGGGCGCCGATCGAGCCGTCACGGCTGGCGATGACCTCGGTGCCGAACTGCAGCACGCCGCCCTTTTTCGGATCTTTTTTGATGATCTGTACACGCTGGCCGGCGGTGATTAGTTCCCAGTCGCCGTCCTTGGCCTCCGGGTAATACTCCCGCAGGGCCTCCACCTTGGCGCCGTGCCGCTTGGCCACCTCCTTGACCAGGTAGGCGGTGAGGTCCATGTTGTCCTTGGCCACGGCCAGCATCGGGATGATGTTGGAGGGCCGGATGGACAGCGGCAGGTCCAGGTAGGAACCGTTCTTAAGGAAGTTGGTGGAGAAGCCGGCGTAGGGGCCGAACAGCAGGGAGCGCTTGCCGTTCACATACCGGGTGTCCAGGTGCGGCACCGACATGGGCGGGGCGCCTACTGAAGCCTGGCCGTAGACCTTGGCGCTGTGCTGGGCGGCCAGGGACTCGTCGGTGCAGCGGAAGAACTGGCCGGAGACCGGGAAGCCGCCGTAGCCCTTGCTTTCCGGGATACCGGAGGCCTGCAGCAGGTGCAGCGCCCCGCCGCCGGCGCCGACGAAGACGAACTTGGCGTGGATGGAGCCGCGCTCACCGGAGACAGGGTGCTTGAGCGTAAGGTCCCAACCGCCGTCGGAGGCCTTGGAAATGCCGGTCACGTCGTGGCCGTAGTTGATTTCCACGCCGTTGTTGCCGAGGTAGCCGGTCAGTTCGCGGGTTAGCGCGCCGAAGTCGACGTCGGTGCCCTCGGCCGCGCGGGTGGCGGCAACGTGCTGCTTCGGGTCGCGGCCTTTGATGATCAGCGGGGCCCACTTGGCGATCTGCGCGTGCTCCTCGGAGTACTCCATCGAACGGAACAGCGGGTTCGGCTTTAGCGCCTCGTAGCGGGTGCGCAGGAAGTTGGCGTTCGCGTCGCCGACGACGAAGCTCATGTGCGGCACCGTGTTGATGAAGCCCTTGGGCGAGCCGATCAGCGAGTTGGTGACTAGGTGGGACCAGAACTGGCGGGAGAGCTGGAACTGTTCGTTGATGTGCAGTGCTTTGGAGGCGTCCACGGAGCCGTCTTTGGCTGCGGGGGAGTAGTTAAGCTCACACAGGGCAGCGTGTCCGGTGCCGGCGTTGTTCCAGGGGTCCGAGCTTTCCAGGCCGGGCTGGTCCAGGCGCTCGAACAGCGAGATGGTCCAGTTGGGCTCAAGCTGCTTGATGAAGGCGCCCAGCGTGGCGCTCATGATGCCGCCGCCGATCAGGACGACGTCGGCGTGTTGGGTCTTGGAAATGAAGGTCACATCAGTCTCCGATAGCAGCGGCTCTGGCTGTCACAGAATATCCCCGCACGGCCCACTAACTGAAATTGGGTTGCCCCGTCAAGGCTTTAGTTCGACCTTGGTGAAAACTTCATTCAGGACCGGCGACGCCGGGTACTTCAGTACCCGGTCGGACAAGGCCAGCGCCGAGATCGGGAACGCGATCGGCACGGCCGGGACCGACGCCGCGATCTGGGCGTTGATGGTCTGGTACTGGTCGGTGCGTTCCTTGCCGTCCGGCAGGCCGCGGGCGCGGGCGATCTTGGAGAACACCTGCGGGTCCTGGTAGCCGAACTCGCCGGTCTTCTCGCCGAAGAGCGGGCCCACGAAGTTGTCCGGGTCGGAGTAGGAGCCGTTCCAGCCCAGCAGGTGGAAGGCGTGGTCCCCGGGGGACGTGACCTTCTGCAAGTAGCCGTCGGACCAGTCAACCGGCACCGGCTGGATGTTCAGCCCGACAGCTGTGAGCTGGCGGCTGATCTCGGCGTAGACCTTTTCCGGGGTGGGCAGGTACGGCCGGGCGACGTTGAGCGGGTAGTAGAACTTCAGTTCTTCGCCCTTGTAGCTGGATTCGGCGAGGAGTTCCTTGGCCTTGGCCGGGTCGTGTCCCAGCGAGGGGGCATTGTTGTTGAAGCCGCTCAGTTTCGGCGGAACGAACTGGGAGGCCGTCGACGTGTTGTCGATGAAGAACTTCCGGATCAGGGTTTCCTTGTCCAGGGCCATCTCCACGGCCTGACGGACTTTAAGATCCTGCAGCGCGGGCACTTCCTGGTTCATCCCCAGATACATGACGGAAAAAGGATCGCGCTGGATGATCTGCTTGCCCCGCTTGACCAGCTGGTCGAAGTTCCCGACCGTCACGCCGTCGTAGCCATCGATCTTGCCATCCAGCAGCGCCTGCATCCGGGTCTGCGGGTGGTCGTAGCTGATGAAGTTGATGGTGGCGATCTGGCCTTTGTCGCCCCAGTAGCCCTTGTTGCTGGCCAGACGGATGGTGTTGTTGTCCCACGAGTCGAAGATGTACGGCCCGGTGCCTACCGGATGCAGGCCGTAGGCGGACACCGGCTGGCCTTCGCGGGTCTGGTTCAGCACGTCGGCGGATTTGGCGGCGAGAGCCTGCGGCGAGGAGATGGCGAATGCCGGCAGGGTGAGGGCCTGCAAAAAGCCGGTGAAGGGCTGGGTCAGGTTGATCTGCACGCTGCCGGCGGTCAGCGCGGTGCAGCTTTTGTAGATGGACAGCGACGCCTGGTCCGCGTGGGCCTTGAAGACGCCCTTGAAGCTGGTGCCGGGCGCCTGCTTGCGCAGAGCCTCGGGAAAATTGAACCAGCGGTTGAAGTTGGTGCAGACCGCCGCGGCATTAAACGCCGTCCCGTCCTGGAACTTTACGTCCTCGCGGAGCTTGAAGGTGTAGGCCCGGCCGTCATCGTTGGTGGTCCATTCGGTGGCGAGCAGGGGGGTGGGCTTGCCGCTGGTCTGGTCGACGCCGACCAGGCCTTCGAGCACTTGGCGGGTGATGCGGTACGAGTCGACGTCGGAGACCAGGGCCGGATCCAGGCCGAGCGGCCGGGAGGCCGTGCCGAAGTTGAAGGTGGCGGTGGGCCCGGCGGCGGAGGCCGTGGCGGAGGATGACGACGACGGCGGCGGCCCGGGCGTCCCGGTGCACGCAGCGAGGGGCAGCAGGAGCGCGGCGCTGAGACCGGCGGCGAGGCGGCGCACCCTCCTGCGGGGGCCGGTACTGGGCACGGTACTGCTGGGCACTGAACGAACCACCTCTGGGGAACTGTACGACCGCCGGCTGCGGGAACAGCCCTCAGTCTAGTAGACCAGTCTGCGGGTTCGCCCGGAACACGGCGAAGGCCCGCACCGGCGGGTGCGGGCCTTCGTTTCTCCAGATGGACCCGGGGGAGTCAGGCCGGGTCCGGGGCAGGAGGTTTGAGCCGGACCTACTTGGGCATCAGCACCGAGTCGATCATGTAAACCGTGGCGTTGGCAGTCTTGACGCCGCCGCAGACCACGTTGGCCTCGCCGACCTTGAGGGCGTCCTTGCTCCCGGTCACGGTAACTTCGCCACCCTGGACGGTCTTGTGCGTGCCGACGATCTTGTCCGGGCTGATCTTGCCGGGGACTACGTGGTAGGTCAGGATCTTGCTCAGCAGGGCGTCGTCCGTCTTGAGCGTTTCGATCGTGGCGGCGTCGATCTTCTTGAACGCGTCATCGGTGGGGGCGAAGACGGTGAATTCGCTGCCGTTCAGGGTGTCCACCAGGTTGACCTTCGGGTTGAGCTTGCCGGAGACGGCGGCCGTCAGGGTAGTCAGGATGGGGTTGTTCGAGGCGGCGGTGGCGACCGGATCCAGAGCCATTCCGGAGACCGAACCGGCGCCGCTGGGTACCTGGGCCGCGTAGGCGGCGCAACCGGAGCCAACAAGGTCCGCTGCCGGATCCATGGCCGCAGCGGAGGAGCTCATGGACGGTGAGGGTGCCATGCTCGAAGCGGAGGGCGTCGACGCCATGCTGGATGCGGAGGGCGTCGAGGCAGCCGAAGAGCTGGAGGCCGTGGTGGACCCGCCGCAGGCGGTCAGGCTGAGCATAGCTACTGCAGCGATACCCGAGACGGCGAACGTGGTGCGCTTGATGGTCTGCATTTCGAATCTCCTTTGTTGTGCCGATGTGTCGCCAGCAGCGAACGTCTTTGCCGCTGTGGCTCTTTTCCCGACTGGTGGGCACCTACCTTTGGTTGGTGTCTCAATGGGTATTCGGGCGTTCAGCGGAAAGGGATGGGTGGGAGTCGAAATTCTTTTTTGTGCAGGGCGGCTAAACGGCGCCGGGACCGTGCCGCTCCTTGGACGGGCAATAGACCGTAGCCGGTGTCAGGATGGAATACATGGGAATCGTCCGATCCGTTCTGCTCTTTGTCCTCGCTGCGGCCGCCGAGATCGGGGGCGCCTGGCTGGTGTGGCAAGCGGTCCGGGAGGGCAAGGCGTGGTGGTGGGCAGGGCTGGGAGTACTTGCGCTGGGGATCTACGGCTTCGTCGCAACCCTGCAGGCGGACGCGAACTTCGGCCGCATCCTTGCTGCCTACGGCGGAGTGTTCGTGGCCGGATCACTTGTCTGGGGCATGGTTTTCGACGGCTTCCGTCCTGACCGCTGGGACGCCATCGGTTCGGGGATCTGCCTGGTAGGCGTGGCGGTCATCATGTTTGCGCCCCGCGGCGCGGCCTGACCCTGCCCGGCGTCGGCTGGTGTCCCGGAGCGTGAAGGCTGCGGCGAGCAGGGCCGCCGCGGCGGCCGATGCCGCCATGGCAGTAGCCATGGCGGTGTACGTTCCGAGCAAACCGGCCAGCAGCGGCCCGGCGGCCGGTGCGATGGCGATGACCGCCGTCAGTGGAGCCGCGAACACCCCCTGCAGGGCGCCCAGGTTGCGGGTTCCCCACCGGTCCGCGACGATCGTGGCCTGCAGCAGCGTATGACATCCACGGACCGCGCCGGCGAGCATTCCCGCTGCAACCAGCAACGGTACCGGTCCCGGCAGGACGGCCAGGAGGACGACGGCGCCGGCGGCCGTGCTGGTAATGACGGGCAAGCGGACACCGGGCGGGATGGCGGCGAAGAGCAGGCGCCCGCCGACCTGCCCGGCGCCCACCAGTCCCAGGACAGCCGCGGCCGCGCCGTAGCTGGCACCCTTCTCCATCAGCAGGGGAACGATATTCAGCGTCGCAGTGTAGAGTCCCAGGCCCAGCAGGACCATCAAGAGCTGCAGCCCCAGGAATTCCGGACTTCGCCGTACGGCGCGGACCGCGGCACGGTGCGCCGCGGCGGTGCCGCCGCTGGCTGCCCGGGTCCAGGACCGGTTGAGGTAGCGGGCGTGCAGCGGCACCGTGACGACCCCCAGGATGACGGCCAGGACCGCGAAGGTGCCCCGCCAGCCGATCCCGGAGGTCAGGGCGGCCGTGAGAGGCGCGAAAATAGTGGAGGCGAATCCTGCTACCAGCGTCAGGACGGTCAGCGGCCGAAGGCGCGCAGGTCCGTACCACCGGCTTATCACGGTGAAGGCCGGCTGGTAGAGGACGGCAGCCTGCGCCATTCCGGCGGCCAGCCACCCGGCGAAGAAGACCGGCAGATTCGGTGCCGCCGCCACGAGCAGCAGGGCAAGCACCCCGACGGCGGATCCTCCGGTCATCAGCGTCCGGGGTCCCGTCCGGTCGAGGATCCTGCCGACGAAGATGCCGGCAACGGCCGAGAGCAGCAGGCCTGCGGAGAATGCTCCGGTAATCAGGACCGGGTCCCAGCCGGTGTCCTCGCTGATCGGCCGGACCGCGGTGACCAGGGCGTAGTAAAGCGCGCCCCAGCCGGTCGTCTGCGTGATGCACAGCGCGGCGAGGCCGCCGCGCGGTGCCCCGTCGGCCGTCAGCGCACGGCCCGGCTGCGGCACGTCAGTACCCGTTGTCAGTTCTCACCGGAACGGCCATGGCGCAGTCCGGTAGGGAAACCGACCAGCACCGGTTCGGGCGCGCCGCAGCAGCCGCCGGAGGTTTCCGCGCCAAGCCCCGCTGCTGCCGTGGCGGGAACGTCGCAGCTGGTGCCGACGTCAGAGGAGCAGACGCCGGTCTCCGGCAGTTCGAGCTGGACGGTGTCCGCAGCTTCACGGTCTCCGGCCAGAGCTGCGGCGACGGAGCGGACCTGTTCGTAGCCGGTGGCCAGCAGGAAAGTCGGGGCGCGGCCGTAGGATTTCATGCCGACAATGTAGAAGTCCTGCTCCGGGTGCGCCAGCATTCTGGCGCCGTGCGGTTCGACCGTGCCGCAGGAATGGAACTCGGGATCGATCAGCGGGCCCAGCTCCCGCGGGGCTTCCACGCCCGGGTCCAGTTCGAGCCGCAGCTCGCGGAGCATGTCCAGGTTGGGGCGGAACCCGGTGGCGGGCACGATTACGTCAGCCTCGAGGGTGCGGCCGTCTGCGGCGGTCAGCGCAACGGCACCCCCGGCTGCGGCAACGCCGGCGATCCCGAAACCGGTGTGCAGTTCCACCGTGCCGGCCTCTACCAGAGCGCGGAGCCGGCTGCCGAGCTGGCCGCGGGCGGCGAGGCCGTCGGCGTCGCCGCCGCCGTACACCTTCGCTGCGGAGGCGCCACGGATCGCCCAGACGACCCTCGTCCCGGGCACCCGGGCTGCGAGCTCGGAGAGATTGATCAGGGTGTTGGCCGCGGAGTGGCCGGCGCCCACCACGACGGCGGTGCGCCCGGCAAAGGCTTCACGGTCCCGGCCCAGCACGTCCGGCAGCGGAGTGGAGATGTGGGCGGCTGCAGCACTCTCGCCCGCTGCGGGCAGCCCGGAGATCCCCAACGGGTTGCGGGTGGACCAGGTGCCTGAGGCGTCAATCACAGCGGCGGCTTGGTAGTCACGGGTCCCGCCGTTGGCTTCCTCGACCCGGACCAGGAAGGGGGTGGTGGCGCGGTTCCGGCTGTGTGTCTTGTCCATCCCAAGGCGGGTGACGGCGGTGACGCGGGCGCCGGTGTGCAGGCGGGACGCTATTGCCGGAAGCGCGGCGAGCGGGGCGAGGTACTGGTCGATGAGTTCACCGCCGGTCGGCAGGGCCGCTGGTGCCGGTGCTTCCCAGCCCGTGGCGGCAAGCAGGCGGACGGCGGCGGCGTCGGTGTTGTACTGCCAGGGCGAGAACAACCGGATGTGGCGCCACTGTTCGATCGCTGCGGCCGCCGTCGGACCGGCCTCCAGGATCAGCGGTTCAATGCCGCGCTCGAGCAGGTGCGCCGCCGCGGCGAGGCCGGTCGGCCCGGCTCCGATGACAACGACGGGAAGGGTGTTGGTTACAGCCATGGTGTCCTCTGATCATCCGGCGGGGTGGTGGGTGTTTGCTGGGCGCCTGCCGGTCCTTGGGAGACCGGCAGGCGGTGGAGCCTCTGGTCAGGAGTGGATGGGTGCCTCGACCAGCGCGGTGGCGATGCTGTCGGCGTCCTCGAGCGCGGCCAGGTAGCGTTCGGCGTCGAGGGCGGCTGCGCAACCGGTGCCGGCGGCGGTGATGGCCTGCCGGTAGCGGTGGTCCACTGCGTCGCCGCAGGCAAAGACGCCGCTGAGGTTGGTCACTGTGGTGGGGGAGTCGACCTTGATGTAGCCCTCGGCGTCGAGGTCCACCTGGCCGTGCAGCAGTTCGGTCCGCGGCACGTGGCCGATCGCGACGAAGATGCCGGTGGCACCCTGTTCGCGGGTTTCGCCGGTGACCGTGTCGGTCAGGGTAACGCCGGTGACCTTGCCCTCGCCGTGGATCTTGGTGATGGCGGAGTTCCAGGCGAAGCGGATTTTGGGGTTGTCCTTGGCGCGCTGGGCCATGATCCGGGAGGCGCGGAGCTCGTTTTTGCGGACGACCACCGTCACGGTCTTGCCGAAGCGGGTCAGGAAGGTTGCCTCCTCCATGGCGGAGTCGCCGCCGCCGACGACGATGATGTCCTGGTCGCGGAAGAAGAACCCGTCGCAGGTTGCGCACCAGGAAACGCCGTGGCCGCTGAGCTTCTTCTCCTCCGGCAGGCCCAGCTCCTTGTAGGCGGACCCGGTGGCGAGGATGACGGCCGGCGCTTCATGCGTCTCACCGGCGGCGGTGACCACGCGCTTGAGGTGCCCGGTGAGCTGGACCTCGGTGACGTCGTCGAACACCACCTGGGCGCCGAACTTTTCGGCCTGCTGCTGCAGCCCGTCCATCAGCTCCGGGCCTTGGACGCCGGCAGGAAAACCGGGAAAGTTCTCCACCTCGGTGGTGTTCATCAGGGCACCGCCGGCGGTGACAGCGCCCGCGATGACGAGCGGCGACAGGCCTGCCCGGGCGGCGTAGATGGCGGCGGTGTAGCCGGCAGGGCCGGAACCGATGATGATCAGTTGCTGGGTGCTCATGGAAACTCCTGGGTCTGGCTTTGGTTGCTGGTTATTTGGCGGCTGGGGAGAGCGAGGCAATGAGGTCCTCGATGCGGGTCTTGATTTCGTCCCGGATGGGCCGGACTGCCTCGACGCCCTGCCCGGCAGGGTCTTCTAGTTCCCAGTCCTCGTAGCGCTTGCCCGGGAAGATCGGGCAGGTGTCGCCGCAGCCCATGGTGATGACGACGTCGGACTCCTTGACAGCCTCGGTGGTGAGGACCTTCGGGATCTCGGCAGACATGTCAATACCGAGCTCCGCCATGGCCTCGACGGCGGCGGCGTTGACCTGCTCGGCGGGCTGGGAGCCGGCGGAGCGGACCTCAATGGCGCCCTTGGAAAGCGTCGTGAGGAAGGCGGCGGCCATCTGCGACCGGCCGGCGTTGTGGACGCAGACGAACAGGACGGAAGGTTTCCTGGCGGTTTCGGTGCTCATGCGGTTCTCCTGAAGTCTGGGAAGCTAGCGGGAAACGGGGCTGGCGGCGAAGTAACGAGTACGGGCCCACAGGGCCACGTACACCAGTGCAACAAGGACCGGCACCTCGATCAAGGGGCCGACGACGCCGGCCAGAGCCTGGCCTGAGGTGACGCCGAAGGTGCCGATCGCCACGGCGATGGCGAGTTCGAAGTTGTTGCCTGCGGCCGTGAACGCAAGCGTGGTGGTCTTGGCATACCCGAGCTCCAGCCGCCTGCCGATCAGCATGCCGGCGCCAAAGACGACAAGGAAGTAGACCAGCAGCGGCAACGCGATCCGCGCGACGTCGAGCGGGCGGGAGGTGATGGTGCCGCCCTGGAGGGCGAAGAGCAGGGTGATGGTGAACAGCAGACCGTACAGCGCCCACGGACCCAGCTTGGGCAGGAACCTGGCTTCGTACCAGTCGCGGCCCCGGGCCTTTTCACCAAGGGTGCGGGTGAGGAATCCGGCCAGCAGCGGGATGCCGAGGAACACGAGTACGGAGCCTGTGATGGCCCAGAAGGAGAAGTCCGCGCTGGACGTCGGCAGCCCAAGCCAGGACGGCAGGAGCTGGAGGTAGAACCAGCCCAGGGCGCCGAACGCGAGGACCTGGAAGACGGAGTTGATGGCCACCAGCACGGCGGCGGCTTCACGGTCGCCGCAGGCCAGGTCGTTCCAGATCATCACCATGGCGATGCAGCGGGCCAGTCCCACAATAATCAGCCCGGTGCGGTACTCCGGAAGGTCCGGGATGAAGATCCAGGCCAGGGCGAACATGAACGCCGGGGCCAGCAGCCAGTTCAGGACCAGGGAGGTAATCAGGAGCTTGCGGTCGCCGATCACGCGGTGGGTCTGGTCGTAACGGACCTTGGCGAGCACCGGATACATCATGACCAGCAGGCCGGCAGCGATCGGCAGCGAGACCCCGCCGACCTTTGCCGCTTCCAGCGTGGTGTTCAGGCCTGGAACGACGTCCCCCAGCAGCAGGCCGAGGGCCATCGCGGCGATGATCCAGACAGGCAGGAACCGGTCCAGGGTGGAGAGCCTGCCGATGACGGCGGCCTCGCCTCCTGGCGACGGCGGCAAGTCAGTCTGGATGCTCACGGGACTCCTGTACTGCTGAGCTGTACGGCTTAGCTTGAAATTGATGGTTGTCGATACGAAGTATTCCCAACTATATCGATCAATGTCAATCTATGTGCATAATGGATGCATGAGTTCTCTGCAAACTGTCGGACGGCCCCTCGATACCGCCTGCTGCGCTCCGTCGGGCCCGACTGTCATCAGTGCGGAAGACGCCCGCCGGACGGCATTGGTGTTCAAGGCTCTGTCCGACCCCAACCGCCTGCGGCTGCTCTCGATCGTCAAGGGGGAGGCTTCCGGCGAATCCTGTGTTTGCGACTTGACCGAGCCCTTGGAGCTGGGTCAACCCACCGTGTCCCATCATTTGAAGATCCTTGTGGACGCCGGGCTGCTGCACCGCGAAAAGCGGGGCACCTGGGCGTATTACTCCCTGGTTCCCGGTGCCCTCGAGGAGACCGCGGGCCTCTTGGCGTCACTGTAAGCCCTTGAGGCTGCGCCCAGCCCGATTGACCTGAGAACAGGACCGCCAACAAGGAGGACACCATGCACACCGAGGCTCCCACGGCAGACGAGCGGCTGCGCGCCATGCTGGAGAACATCCGGACCGCAACCGCGAACACGCGCCAGGCGATGGATTCTCCCGGCGACGAGAACTGGGTGCAGGACGGCGAGTCCGACGCCGAGTACCTCCGGTCGATCCAACGGGACACGGTTGCCAAGCTGGAAGCCACCGCCCGGGACATCGAAGCACTGCTGGCCGAGCGGCTCAGGCAGGCATAGAGCTAAGCGAACTCAGCGCCGCCAGCTTCTCCCCACCCACCGGCTCTTCAGGCAGCAACGGAACGACGGCGACTCGGTCCGCCAGCGTGTGCACCTTCGTAATCTGCTCAATTTCACTTGCGGCCCGGGCCCGCAGGAACGGCGTCTGCGGGTGTGCTGCAGCGATCGAGTTGTTGATGACCCAGGCCCACGGGTGAATTCCGGCCCTTTCAAGATCGCCCTGTAGTTCCTCGGCTTCAAGGACAGGCGTCGTTTCCGCCAGCGTGACGAGAATGACCTTGGTCTGGGCAGGGTCCTGGAGCCGCATCAGCGGCGTCACGAATCCCATGGTGTCGCCCACCTGACGGGCGATCTCCCGATGGTAGGAGCCTGTCGCGTCCAGGAGCAACAGCGTGTGCCCGGTCGGGGCCGTGTCGATCACCACGAAGTGCCGGCGGGATTCCTGCACCACCTTGGAGAACTGCCGGAAGACGGCCACCTCGTCGGTGCACGGCGACATCAGGTCTTCAGCGAGGGCTGCCCGTCCGTCATCGTCCAGGTTCCGGCCCTTGGTCGCCATCACGTGACTTCGATACTCGGCAATGGCCGCCTCCGGGTCGATGCGCGACACCGTCAGGCCGGGAACGGACCCGTGGAGTGTTTCGGTAAGGTGCGCTGCCGGATCGGTCGTGGTCAGGTGGACCGCATGCCCGCGCCTGGCCAGGGCGACGGCGATGGCGGCCGCCACGGTCGTCTTCCCGACGCCGCCCTTGCCCATGCACATCACCAGGCCGTGGCCGTCCGCCTCAACTTCGTTCACCAGGGCAGCCAGCGGTGCGTCCTCAATCTCCGGCACCAGCGCCGGATCGAGGGTGATGTCGGCGCCGGAGGTGGCCGGGAACAGGGATTCCAGTGCCGCAATGCCGACCATGTTGCCAGATTTCAGATCCAGAACATCGCGGGGTAGCCCGGCGACCACGTCCGGAATGGCAGTGATGGCAGCAGCTTCCCGGGCGCGCAGGGCCTGCGCCAGATCCTCATCCCCTGCCGCTTCCGGGAGGACGCCATTGACGACGACGTATCCTCCCCGGATTCCGATCTGGTTGAGTTCGAGGTATGTCCTCTCGATTTCCGCCAGTGACGAGGTCTGGGCGCGGGCGACCAGGACCAGCCGGGTCCGTGCCGGATCAGTGAGTGCTTGGACAGCCTTGGCGTACACCTGCTTGTGCTTCTCAAGCCCCGACAAAGGGCCCAGACAGGACGGGTCGCCCTTGCCTGCCGCCAGGAAATCGGTCCATGAACCGGGCAGTTGCAGCAGCCGGATCGTGTGGCCCGTCGGGGCGGTATCGAAAATGATGTGGTCATACGCACCGTAGGCCGTGTCGTCGGCGAGCAGGCCGGTGAATTCATCGAAGGAAGCGATCTCCGTTGTGCACGAGCCCGAAAGGCTCTCGGCGATGCCGGCCAATTCGGTCTCGGGCAGGAGGCCCCGGACGGGCGAGATGATCCGTTCACGGTACGCCTCGGCTGCCTGTTCCGGGTCAATTTCCAGCGCGCAGAGACCCGGCGCATCAGGGATGTCGGTGACGGTGTTCCCGATGGTCACGCCGAAGACCTGTCCGACATTGGAAGCAGGGTCGGTGCTGACCAGCAGGACTTTTTTGCCGGTCCTGGCGAGGGCCAACGCGGTTGCACAGGCCACAGAAGTCTTGCCGACGCCGCCCTTGCCCGTGAAGAACAGGAACCGTGGTGCTTTCTCGAGAAACTTCACGCTTCCCAGCCTATCCACCCCGCCCGCCGGTCAGAAGGGCGGGAGGCGCGCAGGGGGGCAAAGAGAAGAACCCCGGTCCGAAGACCGGGGTTCCGCAAGTGCGCAAGGGGGGACTTGAACCCCCACGCCCGAAGGCACAGGAACCTAAATCCTGCGTGTCTACCAATTCCACCACTCGCGCGCGGCGTTGCCGTTCGGATCCCGGGACCCTCGACGGCGGATGCCGACACTCAGTCTACAGGCCGGCCCAGCGCCGTGTGCCCGGTCCGGGCCGACTGGTCCGCCCCCGCTTCTGCTAGCTAGGCGGCGACTTTCAGGTCGCGGAGCAGCTTGGCGACATGGCCGGTGGCGCGGACGTTGTACTGCGCCAGGGCGACCTTGCCGTCGGGCCCCACCACGACCGTGGAACGAATGAGGCCGTCGTAGCTGCGGCCGTAGTTCTTCTTTTCGCCCCATGCTGCATATGCCTCCGCGACCGCATGGTCCGGATCGGAGAGCAGCGGGAAAGGGAGCCCCTCGGCTTCGGCAAAAGCGGCAAGTTTCTCGACCGGGTCGGGGGAGATGCCGACGACGTCGTAGCCGGCTCCCTGGAGGGCGGCGAGAGAGTCGCGGAAGTCGCAGGCCTGCTTAGTGCACCCCGGTGTGGCGGCGGCGGGGTAGAAGTAGACAACCGTGTTTCGCCCGCGAAAATCCTGCAGGCCGACGCTGTTGCCAGTGGAATCGGAAAGACGGAAGTCGGGCGCGGCATCCCCGGGTACAAGGCGTTCTGCCATCGTTTCTCCTTGAAAATTATGCGAATACTCAGCTTACTGAGCGTGTGGGCGGGGGGCGAATCGATCAGTGGCTATACTCTTGGGTATGCCCGATTTGGATCGCTGGCCCACAGGCCGCTTACTGTCCACGGCAGCACGCCTGGTCGAACACTCCTGGAACGAAAAGCTGGGAGCTATCGGCCTGACCCACGCAGGGGTCATCGCGATGGAAGTGCTCTCCGTCCATGGACCGATGACCCAGGCGCAACTGGCGCAACTGGTTCGTGTCCAGGCCCAGACCATGGGTAAGACGCTGAGCCGGCTTGAAGCGCATGGACACATCTCGCGGGAGCGCAGTGCCTCCGACCGGCGCAGCCACGTGGTCACCTTGACCGAGCGGGGTCGGGAAGCCGTCGTCGCAGCCGCTGACATGGAGCGCTCCGTTCTTGCCGCCGCCTCGATCGACCCCGACGCTCTCCGGCACGAGCTCCAGTCCGTCGTCAGGGAGCTGGCCACCCGGATCTCCTCAACGGAGGCTAAAGCCATCGTCACCGAGGCCGATTCGGCCCTGCCTGCAGAAGTTAACAACGCCAACTGACCCGGGCAGCGCAATCGCACCGCCGCCCCGGCGTTTCGTGTCATGCCCGAATCCGGGAGACCCGCTCGCATAGGCTTTTTCCTATGGAAACAATGCCGCCGCCCGAGCTGGAAGGGCAGACTTCGATTAATGAGCTGCTCGACGAGCCGATAGGCGTCGTGCCAATCCAGCTGGTGCTGCCGATCCATTTTCAGCCGGTGACGGTCGACCCGCGCTAGGTGCCGCCCGGAGTGGGCGAATGACCTTCGGCCCGGTCAATACTGCACAAAGTGTTGCTGGATGGTCTGCAGGTCTGCGGCCAGATCCGTCATCCTCGCGGTGGGCTCGGCGGGCTCCGCCGATGGATCTCCGAACCATTTGTGCCATACCGCCGCCACCGCCTCCGGCGTGATTGCGGCACCCGCCGTGATGAGCGCGGCGAAGTCTTCCATCTCGGGGTCGTACTCGGTTCCGGTCGCACGGGACGCCAGCACGCCGGCCAAATCGTAGGCGTTCAGCCGTTCGGTGATGGCATCGCGCAGGCGGGCGTACTCCGGAGTGACGGGGTCCATGAGACCAGTCTAGGAGGAGCGGGGCCGAAGTTTTTCTGCCCCTGGCGGAGCCGCCAAGTTCCGCGAGGGGCTTGCCGGGCCCCTTCCGGATTTACTCTGGCTTTTCCTTGGACAAGGCGATGATCCAGCCGGGGGTGACGTCTCCGGTGAGCTTGTCCAGCCTCACGGAGAAGGCCTCGGCTTCGTGGGAGGAAGTACCCCGTCCTCGGGCGTGGCCAGCTTGCTTCGGGCCAGGAGGTTGATGGCCTGCTGTCCCATCTCGGCCCGCTTCGGCTCACCGGACATGGATGCGTCAAGTGCCCGCTGGGCCGGGACTCGGACGTTCAGCGGTTGCCGCGTGGTTGGGTAAAACAAAACCCCGCCTCTACCTGCCGTTAGGCCGGTAAAGACGGGGTTTTCGTTGGTGCACCCCCCGGGACTCGAACCCGGAACCCATTGATTAAGAGTCAATTGCTCTGCCAGTTGAGCTAGAGGTGCAACTGTTGTTTTCGTTTCCCTCGGGCTTTTTATTTCCCGCGGTGTTCTCCGCAACGACATGAAACTCTACACGATATTTCGCGCGGTACGAAATCGGACTGCAGCTTGCCCGTCGAGGCTACTGGGGCACGCTCAAAACCACCGCGAAATCAGGGTTTTGACCGTTGCTGAGTGCCCACAATTGGCCGTCCGGCGCGCGGGCGACATCGCGGATCCGGCCAAACTGGCCTGTGAAGTAGGCCACAGGATCGGCGGCGAAGTCACCCTTCAGCGGAACCGACCAGAGGCGTTGGCCCCGGAGCGCCCCAAGATAGGCGGTGTCGCCGGCGATTTCCAGGCCGCTGGGGGAGGAGTCCGCCGTCGAAGGCCACACCACCTTGGCATCCAGGAACCCGTCGCGGTGCGGAGCTCCCGTGACCTCGGGCCACCCATAGTTGCCGCCGGGGACGATCAGGTTCAGTTCATCATCCTTGTCGGGACCGAACTCGCTTGCCCACAGCCGCCCAGCGCCGTCCCAGTCCAGGCCCTGGACGTTGCGGTGTCCGAGGCTGTAGACGGGGCTGTTGCCGAACGGGTTCCCGGCGGCGGGTGCTCCTTCGGGCGTCAGGCGGAGGATCTTCCCGCCGAGAGCATTCTTGTCCTGCGGCTGTTCGCGGCGCTGGGAGTCGCCGGTACCGACGTAGAGGTTGCCGTCTGGACCGAAGCGGATCCGGCCGCCGTTGTGCGTTGACGCTTTGGGGATGCCGGTGAAGATCGTTTCGGGGACTCCTAAGGCCAGGCGCCCGCCGTTGTCGTCGACTTTAAAACGGGCAATCCGGTTGTCGCCCTGCGCCGTGAAGTACGCGTAAAGGTAGCGGTCCGTCGCGAAGTCGGGAGACAGTGCCAACCCCAGCAGTCCGCCTTCACCGCCGGGCACGACGCCGGGGACCTTGCCTACCGTGCCTGCCGGGCCGGTTGCTCCGGGTGGGATAAAGCGCAACAGTGCGCTGTCACGTTCCGAGATCAGTGCCGTGCCGTCGGGCAGGAAAACGATTGACCAGGGCACGGCCAGGCCCGCGTCGATGCGGCTGACGACTTGTGGCGTGGCCGGGCCGGCCTGGCTGCTGCTGGTGGTGGTGGGTCCGGATTGGCTGGTGGCGACATTGGGCGCCGGGGTGCTGCCGGTACACGCCGGGACGGCCAGGAGGACGGCTGCCCCTGCGACCGCCCACCCGGCCCGCTCCGGAGAAAGGCGCCGCACGCCTAGAGCCGCGAACGGCGCGGCGGCCGGAAACCCGCTGCCTCCGCGTGGGCCGCAGAGAGGAACCAGACCTCGGCCCGTGTTTCTCCGTACAAGGGGCTGGTCTCGTCGTAATAAACCATCGTCGAGGCACTTCCCTTGACGGTAAAGTCCTCCGGGCCGCTGCCGTCCGGGGCCGGCGCGGCGGAGCCCTCACCGTAGGGCTGGGCCAGGGCAAGGTGCCCCGCCGGTGCCGGAACGTGGCTGGCCGAGCCTTCCGCCGAGGCTACCGAAGTTCCGTCCTGCGGGAGGTCGGCTTCCGCAAGCTCCGCCGCCGCGGATTCCGCGCCGGGAAGGGTGGGGGCGTGCGGCTCGGTGTACTCGGAATGGTGCACGGGGCTGTGGTGTGCCGGGGCGTGCTCGGCGGCTGGGCGCTCGGCGGTACTGGGCTGGACCGCGTGGGCTCCGGAGGGCACGTCGTGCTGGGAGGCGGGATGCGGCTCGGCCGGGGGCGTCTCGGACCACTGGGTCTCCCACTCGGCGCCCTCCACGGCGCCGGCGGCTGCAGGCGTCGCACCCGGGGACCCGCTACCGGCGGGCTGGACGGTTCCGCCAGTCTCGCCGTCCCCGCGGGCCCCGGCAGCGTCGGCAGAACCAACCTCGTCGGGCACGGCACCCTCGGACACGGCCTTGTCGGACACGGCGTCCGCGGACTGTACACCGCCCGTCGTCCGAGGCTCCGGTGTCTCCCGGCTCACCGGAGCCTCGGGAGCGGGAGCAGTTCCAGCCACCGTGGACGTCGAAGCTCCAGCGCCGCTCCGTGCGTTGTTGCGGTTCAGCAGCCACCACACGACGCCGACAATCACCACGATGACGATGAGCCAGATAATCCAATCCATAACCGAGTCCTTCCGTCCGGATGGCAGGGTTGCCGTTGTTTGACGTTACGTCCGGCCACCACGGCTGTCCAGCGCCGCGGAACCGCCCGTGTAGCCTCGCTTCATGGACTTCAAGAGGCTGCGGATCCTCCGCGAATTGGCGGACCGCGGGACCGTGGGCGCCACCGCCGTAGCCATGCAGGTGACGCCGTCCGCAGTCTCCCAACAGCTCAAGACACTGCAGGACGAGCTCGGCGTAGTGCTGGTCGAAAAGTCGGGCAGGGGAGTGCGGCTCACTGAGGCGGGACTGGCCATGGCCGGCGCCGCCGCCGAGGTCTCCACGGCCATGGCCCGCGCCGAGGCCACCATTGACACCTACCGGCTCGGCTGGCAGACCCGGATTAAGGCGGCGTTTTTCCCGAGCGCTGCGGAAATGTTCCTGCCGGGGCTGCTGCACCGCGTCAAGGAGATCGACGGCCTGCGCTTCGAGGCGCACTTCGAGGATCCCGGCGTTGCAGGTTTCGCCGCGCTGGCGGCGGACTACGACGTCGTTCTGGCGCACAGCGTCGACGGGCCCGAGGTCTTCGCCCGCCAGGGACTGCAGGTCATCCCGCTGCTGGATGAGCCGCTGGACGTGGCGGTGCCGGCCGGGCATGCCCTGGCAGGCAAGGTGGCGCTCACCGCGGCAGATGTCATCGGATACCCCTGGATGGGAGTGCCGGAGGGCTTTCCCTTTGACACCGTGCTCCGCCAGATCGAGATGCAGGCCGACTCCCCGGCCCTGCGCGCCCAGCTCTTCCCTGACCTGCGGGTGCTGGAAGCACTTGTCAGCGCCGGGCACGGCCTCAGCATCCTGCCGCGCTACACCGCCTTGAAGAACCAGGGAAGGGGGTTTGTGCTCCGCCCGCTCCGAGGCGTGAAGGCCAGCCGCAGCATCGTGGCGCTCGCCCGCCCTGAAGCTGCGGCCCGGACCACCATCCAGCAGGTGCTGACCTTGCTCAAGGCCGAGGCGCAGGCTGTCGCACTGGCGCCGGAGCTTCATGACGAAGGTCACAACTCTTGACCCGCGCCGTCGGGAAGTCCAAGCAGTGAGACGAATGTCCATCATGCGGGCGAAATATTCCCGCATTTAGGCTTAATCAGCCGGTCCGGCTCGTTGCCGTCGTCGAGGGAGCCCTAGACTTTGACCCATGAGTCAGGACACCCACACAGCAACAGAGACCAAGCCGGATATCAAGCCCCGCAGCCGGGTCGTCACCGACGGAATCCACGCCGCCCCCGCGCGCGGCATGTTCCGCGCGGTCGGCATGGGCGACGACGACTTCGCCAAGCCGCAGGTCGGCGTCGCGAGCTCGTGGAACGAAATCACCCCCTGCAACCTGTCCCTGAACCGGCTGGCCCAGGGCGCCAAGGAAGGCGTCCACGCCGGCGGCGGCTTCCCCATGCAGTTCGGCACCATCTCCGTCTCCGACGGCATCTCGATGGGCCACGAGGGCATGCACTTCTCCCTGGTCTCCCGCGAAGTCATCGCCGACTCCGTGGAGACCGTGATGCAGGCCGAGCGGATCGACGGCTCGGTGCTGCTGGCCGGCTGCGACAAGTCCCTTCCCGGCATGCTGATGGCCGCCGCCCGGCTGGACCTCGCCAGCGTTTTCCTCTATGCCGGTTCCATCATGCCCGGCTGGGTCAAGCTTGAGGACGGCTCCGAAAAGGAAGTCACCCTGATCGATGCCTTCGAGGCGGTGGGCGCCTGCGCCGCCGGCAAGATGAGCATGGAAGACCTGACCCGCATTGAGAAGGCCATCTGCCCGGGCGAAGGCGCCTGCGGCGGCATGTACACCGCGAACACCATGGCCTGCATCGGCGAGGCCCTCGGCATGTCCCTTCCGGGTTCCGCCGCCCCGCCCTCGGCAGACCGCCGTCGCGATGAGTTCGCCCGCAAGTCCGGCGAGGCCGTGGTCAACCTGCTGCGCCTGGGCATTACCGCCCGGGACATCATGACCAAGAAGGCCTTCGAGAACGCCATCGCCGTCACCATGGCCTTCGGCGGTTCCACCAACGCCGTGCTGCACCTGCTGGCGATTGCCCGCGAAGCCGAGGTCGAGCTGACCCTCGACGACTTCAACCGCATCGGTGACAAGATCCCGCACCTGGGCGACCTCAAGCCGTTCGGCCGCTACGTGATGACCGACGTCGACAAGATCGGCGGCGTCCCGGTGATCATGAAGGCCCTGCTTGACGCCGGCCTGCTGCACGGCGACTGCCTGACCGTAACCGGCAAGACCGTCGCGGAGAACCTCGAGGCGATCAACCCGCCGGACGTTGACGGCAAGATCCTGCGAGCCCTGGACAACCCGATCCACAAGACCGGCGGCATCACCATCCTGCACGGCTCGATGGCTCCGGAAGGCGCTGTCGTGAAGAGCGCCGGCTTCGATGCCGACGTCTTCGAAGGATCCGCCCGGGTCTTCGAACGCGAGCAGGGCGCCCTGGACGCGCTCGACAAGGGTGAGATCAAGGCTGGCGACGTCGTCGTCATCCGCTACGAGGGGCCCAAGGGCGGCCCGGGCATGCGCGAAATGCTCGCCATCACCGGCGCCATTAAGGGCGCCGGGCTCGGCAAGGACGTCCTGCTGCTCACCGACGGACGCTTCTCCGGCGGAACCACCGGCCTGTGCATCGGCCACGTCGCGCCGGAAGCGGCCGACGGCGGCCCCATCGCCTTCGTTCAGGACGGCGACCGCATCCGGGTGGACATCGCCGCACGGAGCTTCGACCTGCTGGTCGAGCCGGCCGAGCTCGAGGCCCGCAAGGAAGGCTGGCAGCCGCTGCCGGCCAAGTTCACCAAGGGCGTGCTGGCCAAGTACGCCAAACTCGTCCACAGCGCCTCCACCGGCGCCTACTGCGGGTAATACCTTCCCCAAGGACACGGCGCGAGCGCCGTGTCCTTGGGCCCCTCGGTATTCCCCTTAGTAAGCCCTGCCGCCCTATGCGGCAGGGCTTACGGGGGGAACCTGAAGGTTCAGTAAGTGGACAATGAAGTCCACATCGTGAGACAGGAGTTCGGCCCGTTGACACCTGTCTCGCTCAGAGGGAAAACTGAACGCATGACCGCAATCGTTACCACCGGCTACACCGCATGTGAAAGCACTGCAGGTGTATCCGTCGTCCTTACCAAGCGCGTGGCTCAATAGCCTCTCCTGGTAACGAACCGTCACGCGCAAACCCCTCGAAGAGCCGCCAGGCTGAGGGGTTTTTTTATTTCCCTACCCGCACCACCAAAGATCACCGAAGATCCACCCGAAGATCCACCAAAGGAAGAGTCCGATGAGCAAAGGATCGCCGATCAGCCCCTCGCTGATGGCCTCAAAGTCCGCTGGAGCCCACAGGGCTCCGGAACGCGTCGAACGGCCGGCCGACGCCGGCGTCGAGCATGCTGCCGTCTCTCCTGTCCTTGGGCCGAACAACGTCGTACCCCCGACGCTGATGACCGGCTCGCAAGCAATTGTCCGCGCGCTCGAAGAACTCGGCGTCGAGGACATATTCGGTTTGCCCGGTGGCGCAATCCTGCCCACCTACGACCCCTTGATGGCCTCCAGAATGAACCACGTCCTGGTCCGTCACGAACAGGGAGCCGGCCACGCCGCGCAAGGCTACGCCATGGTCACCGGACGGGTCGGCGTCTGCATCGCCACCTCGGGCCCCGGTGCCACCAACCTCGTTACCGCCATCATGGACGCCCACATGGACTCCGTGCCGATGGTCGCCATCACCGGCCAGGTCTCCAGCGGAGTCATCGGCACCGATGCCTTCCAGGAAGCTGACATCGTCGGCATCACCATGCCGATCACCAAGCACTCCTTCCTGGTGACCGACCCCAACGACATCCCGCACGTCATGGCGGAAGCCTTTCATCTTGCCTCGACCGGCCGTCCCGGACCGGTCCTGGTGGACGTGGCCAAGGATGCGCAGCAGGCGGAGATGACGTTCTCCTGGCCGCCGAAGATTGACCTCCCCGGTTACCGGCCGGTGCTCCGCGGCCACAGCAAGCAGGTCCGTGAAGCCGCACGGCTGATCGGCGCCGCCAAGAAGCCGGTGCTCTACGTCGGCGGCGGCGTGGTCAAGGCCCACGCTTCGGCTGAACTGCGGGAACTGGCCGAACTCTCCGGCGCTCCCGTGGTCACCACCCTGATGGCCCGCGGCGTGTTCCCGGATTCGCACCCGCAGCATGTGGGTATGCCCGGCATGCACGGGGCGGTGTCCGCGGTGACCGCCCTGCAGCAGTCAGACCTGCTGATCACCCTCGGTGCGCGCTTCGATGACCGGGTCACCGGCATCCTGAAGTCCTTTGCCCCGAACGCCAAGGTCATCCACGCCGACATCGACCCGGCGGAGATCTCCAAGAACCGCACGGCCGACGTCCCCATCGTGGGCTCGGTCAAGGAGATCATCCCGGAACTCAGCGAGGCCCTGCGCCTGCAGTTCGAAGCCACCGGCACCCCGGATCTGGCCAACTGGTGGGCGTTCCTGAACAACCTCAAGGAGACCTACCCGCTGGGCTGGACTGAACCCGATGACGGCCTCACCGCACCGCAGCGTGTGATCCAGCGGATCGGTGCCCTCACCGGGCCCGAGGGCGTCTACGTCGCCGGCGTCGGCCAGCACCAGATGTGGGCCTCGCAGTTCATCAAGTACGAGCGCCCCCACGCCTGGCTGAACTCCGGCGGTGCCGGCACGATGGGCTACGCCGTGCCGGCCGCGATGGGCGCCAAGGTGGGGGAGCCGGACCGGGTGGTCTGGGCGATCGACGGCGACGGCTGCTTCCAGATGACCAACCAGGAACTGGCCACCTGCGCGATCAACAACATCCCCATCAAGGTCGCGGTAATCAACAACTCCTCACTCGGCATGGTGCGCCAGTGGCAGACCCTCTTCTACGAGGGCCGCTACTCCAACACCGACCTCAACACCGGCCATGACACCGTCCGGATCCCGGACTTCGTCAAGCTCGCCGATGCCTACGGCTGCGCCGCCCTGCGCTGCGAACGCGACGAGGACATCGACGCCACCATCCAGAAGGCCCTGGAGATCAACGACCGCCCGGTGGTCATTGACTTCGTCGTGAGTCCCAACTCCATGGTGTGGCCGATGGTCCCCGCCGGAGTGAGCAACGACCAGATCCAGGTTGCCCGCAACATGACCCCGGACTGGGAAGAAGAGGACTGACCATGACTCGCCATACACTCTCCGTTCTGGTCGAAGACAAGCCGGGCGTGCTGACCCGCGTGGCCAGCCTCTTCGCCCGGCGCGCCTTCAACATCAACTCCCTGGCCGTGGGCCCCACCGAGGTCCCGGGCGTTTCCCGGATGACCGTGGTGGTCGACGCCGACGGCGAACTGATCGAACAGGTCACCAAGCAGCTCAACAAGCTGATCAACGTGATCAAGATCGTCGAGCTCACCCCCGAATCCTCCGTACAGCGTGACCACATCCTGGTCAAAGTACGGGCCGATGCCGCAACCCGGCTGCAGGTAACCCAGGCAGCCGATTTGTTCCGCGCCTCCGTGGTCGACGTCTCCACAGAGTCGGTGGTCATCGAAGCGACCGGCCACCCGGACAAGCTCACGGCACTGCTGTCGGTGCTGGAGCCCTTCGGCGTCCGCGAAATCGTGCAGTCCGGCACCCTGGCCGTCGGCCGCGGATCCCGCTCCATGAGCGACCGGGCCCTGCGCTCGGCGTAAGCCACCCCTGCTCCACCCCCTAAATTTCCCCGAGCAACACCAACGAATCCATTCAAAGGAGACACCCCAGTGACTGAAATGTTCTACGACGACGACGCCGACCTGTCGATCATCCAGGGCCGCACCGTCGCCGTTATCGGTTACGGTTCCCAGGGCCACGCCCACGCCCTCAGCCTGCGCGATTCCGGTGTTGATGTCCGCGTAGGCCTGAAGGAAGACTCCAAGTCCCGCGCCAAGGCCGAGGCCGAGGGCCTGCGGGTCCTCAACGTCTCCGACGCTGTCGCGGAAGCCGACTTGATCATGGTCCTCACCCCGGACCAGGTCCAGCGCCACGTCTACGCCGAGGACATCGCCCCGAACCTGCAGGCCGGCGACGCCCTGTTCTTCGGCCATGGCTTCAACATCCGCTACGGCTACATCAAGCCCCCGGCCGACGTCGACGTCGCGCTGGTCGCCCCCAAGGGCCCGGGCCACATCGTCCGCCGCGAATTCGAAGCCGGCCGCGGCGTGCCGGACCTGATCGCCGTCGAACAGAACCCGTCCGGCAAGGCCAAGGAACTGGCGCTGTCCTACGCGAAGGCAATCGGCGGCACCCGCGCCGGCGTCATCGAGACCACCTTCACCGAAGAAACCGAAACCGACCTCTTCGGCGAGCAGGCGGTTCTTTGCGGCGGTGCCTCGCAGCTGATCATGTACGGTTTCGAAACCCTCACCGAAGCCGGCTACAAGCCCGAGGTTGCCTACTTCGAGGTGCTGCACGAACTGAAGCTGATCGTCGACCTGATGGTCGAGGGCGGCATCGCCAAGCAGCGCTGGAGCGTCTCGGACACCGCGGAATACGGCGACTACGTCTCCGGCCCGCGGGTCATCACCCCCGAGGTGAAGGAAAACATGAAGGCGGTCCTCAAGGACATCCAGGACGGCACCTTCGCCAAGCGCTTCATCGACGACCAGGACGCCGGAGCCCCGGAGTTCAAGGCCCTGCGCAAGAAGGGCGAGGACCACCCGATCGAGGCCACCGGCCGGGAACTGCGCAAGCTCTTCTCCTGGATCAAGAACGAAGACGACTACACCGAAGGCTCAGTAGCCCGCTAAGGCCATTGACCGGCAGGGAAGCCGGACACCATTACTTGGGGTCCGGCTTCCCTGCGTTGAGCACCACCCGTTTCACCAAAATCCCCGCCTGTTATACAAGAGAGCTAAAGAGGTCACCGGTGACAAGCACCAAACCTGTCGTACTCCTCGCTGAGGAACTTTCGCCCGCCACAGTCGAGGCCCTCGGCCCGGACTTTGAAATCCGCCAGATCGACGGCGCCGACCGTTCCCAGCTGCTCTCCGCGATCGCCGACGTCGACGCCATCCTGATCCGCTCCGCCACCCAGGTCGATGCCGAAGCCATCGCCGCGGCGAAAAACCTCAAGGTGATCGCCCGCGCCGGCGTGGGTCTGGACAACGTGGACATCAAGGCCGCCACCCAGGCGGGGGTCATGGTGGTCAACGCCCCGACGTCGAACATTGTCTCCGCCGCCGAACTCACCGTCGGCCACATCCTCAGCCTCGCCCGCCACATCCCGCAGGCCTCCGCCGCGCTCAAGGACGGCGAGTGGAAACGCTCCAAGTACACCGGTACCGAACTGTTCGAAAAGAAGATCGGCATCATCGGCCTGGGCCGGATCGGCGCCCTCGTCGCGGCCCGCCTGAAGGGCTTCGACACCAAGATCCTCGCCTACGACCCCTACATCACCTCCGCCCGTGCCGCGCAGCTCGGCGTGCAGCTGGTGACGCTGGACGAACTGCTGGCGCAGGCGGACTTTATCACCATCCACATGCCCAAGACGCCCGAGACGGTCGGCATGCTCGGCGCCGAAGCCTTCAAGAAGATGAAGAGCAGCGCCTACGTCGTCAACGTCGCCCGCGGCGGTCTCGTGGACGAGGAAGCCCTCTACGCCGCGCTGGAGTCCGGCGAAATCGCCGGTGCCGGCGTCGACGTCTTCGTCAAGGAGCCCAGCACCGACCTGCCGTTCTTCAAGCTCGACAACGTGGTGGTCACCCCGCACCTGGGCGCCTCCACCGATGAGGCGCAGGAAAAGGCCGGCGTCTCGGTCGCCAAGTCCGTCCGCCAGGCCCTCGCCGGTGAACTGGTGCCCGACGCCGTCAACGTCGCCGGCGGCGTCATCGCCCCGGACGTGCGTCCCGGCATCCCGCTGATCGAGAAGCTGGGCCGGATCTTCACCGCCATGACACACGCGTCGCTGACGCAGTTCGACGTCGAGGTGGCCGGCGAGATCTCGACACTGGACGTCAAGGTCCTCGAACTGGCCGCCCTCAAGGGTGTCTTCGCCGACGTCGTGACCGAGCAGGTCTCCTACGTCAACGCCCCGGTGATCGCCGAGCAGCGCGGCATCAACGTCCGGCTCATCACCACCCCGGACACCGAGTCCTACCGCAACGTCCTGACCCTGCGCGGGGCCCTGAGCGACGGCACCCAGATCTCGGTTGCCGGTACTCTCACCGGACCCAAGCAGGTCGAGAAGCTCGTGGGCATCAACGGCTTCGAAGTGGAGATCCCGATCAGCGAACACCTTGTGGTGGTGGCCTACTCCGACCGGCCCGGCGTGATTGGCACGATCGGACACATCCTGGGCATGAACAACATCAACATCGCCGGAATGCAGGTGGCGCGGCAGGCCGAGGGGGGCCAGGTGCTCGCCCTGCTGACCATCGACAGCTCGGTGCCGCAGCAGGTGCTGGACGCGATCAAGGCCGGAATCGGCGCCGAAATGGTGCGCGAAGTCGATCTCGAGGACTGAGTCCGTCCGACGGGCGCCTGCGGCGGCGACACCGCCGCAGGCCGCCACGAATCGGCGGCCGGTCTGCGTACAATAACTACGTCCGAATTTCGGATCTGGCCGGCCAACCGGCCTTTACTTTTGCATGCCCGGCAAGGGACACCTTTACTTTTGCGCTGAACGACCCGCGCGGAACGGACAGCGGCGTGCACGCAATCCAGTTTTCAGGAGTCCAATGAACGCCGTCCAGAGGTTCATCAGAAGCAGAGTGCTTTTGCTGACCGCGTCCATTTTGATCGTGGCTATGTGCCTGTCAGTCCTGGTTCAGGGGCGGTCGCAGGCGGCGCTGAACCGCACCGTCGACCAGAACTCCCGCGGGCTCTACGACGTCCTGGTCCAGGCCAAGGCCGACGACAACGGCGGGCTGATGCAGCCCGAGATCGCCTCCGGCCAGGGCGGCATCAGCTTTGAGCAGCTGGACTCCATCCGGAAGCTCTCCGGCACTTCGGTGGCGGCCCCGATCAGCCTGGTCTCCCGGGTTTCGCAGAACCTCGAGTCCCCGCGCCTGGACGCTACCGACTACCTCGGCTACAACGCCGGCCTCGCCGGAACCGCCGGGGACCCCACCGCGGCGGACCCGGCCAAGTGGCCCGCCGCCGAATCCGTGCTCAGTGACACCGCCAAAAAGTACCGGCTCACCGCCAGCGCCGTCAGCTCGGACGGCAAGACCGAGCAGACCCTCTTCAAAACCACCGCCGAGGGCTCCCTGGGCAAGGCCAAGCTCATCGAAGAGCAGGTCGCCGGCGGCAAGAACGTCCGGATCGCCGGTCCGGCAGGGGAGACCGGCATCAAGTTCCCGGCACCCGCCGGAGGATCCGAGCACAACCTCTTCAACCTCTCCGTCTCGCTGCCCCTGGCCCCGCAGGTCACCGAATCCGTCGTCGCCGTCGACCCGGTCTCCGAACGCGCGCTCCTGGGCGGCGCGGGCGACTTCCTGGCGCCGCTGGAGAAGGCGCCTCCCGCGGACGCCCGCAACGCCGGGGCGATCGGCCGCCACTTCGAGAGCCTCTTCACCAGCGGCATCACCATGGACCAGCTCAAGGAAGGCCCGGACTTCCTGGGCGTCAAGCTCAAGTACTGGGCGCCGCTGATGACCCAGTACCAGCAGGCCAAGCGAGCCGGCCAGCTGACAGCGGATTCACAGGCGATTCCGCTGATTGTGCGTTCCGGCACCTCGCTGGACCTGAAGTACTCAGTCAAGATCGAGGAGATCGACGCCGCCGGCAACGTCACCAAGGACGTCGGCACCGTCTCGCGGTCCCTTGACAAGGACTACCTGCCGTTCGTGTCCAAGTCGCCGTTCTCCCTCGCCTGGCCCGGCTCCAAGGACCTCTCCCAGCTGATGGGGGACACCGGCAGCTTCAGCCAGGGCCTCTACAACCCCGCGACCTGGAGTACCGACTTCGCCGCCGCGCCGAAATACACGGACGGCAAAACCGCCAGCAACGGCGCCGTCGACAAGTCCGCCGTTCCGGGCGACTGGATCACGGTTAACCGGCTCCCGGAGAAGGGCGCCAACGGCGCGCCGGTGGACCAGACGCAGCGCACACCGGTGGACGAGCGCTCCTACCGCGAGAATCTCGAAACCGGGAAGAAACAGGCCACTCCGCTGGCCATGGTCTACGGAACGTTCGACCCCGCAAAGGTCCAGGAAGCGGCAGGGGACATCAACCGTCTCCCGCTGGGCGGCTACGACCCGACGCCGATGACCCTGACCAAAGACGCAGCCGGCAAGGATGTTGAGCCGACCGCGCTGAAGCCCTCGCTCAGCGCCACCGGCCTGGTCAGCCAGTCGGCCGGCGCCATCACCGATTACTACGGCCTGGCCGCGGCCCGGGGCTATGACAAAAACGTCTCCGTGATCGACGCCGTGCGCGTCCGCGCGAAGACCGACGGAAGCTGGAAGCAGGCCCAGCCGGAGGTCGAAAAGCTCGCCAACGAAATCCGCGACATGGGCCTGCAGGCCACCGTGGTGGCCGGCTCCGCCCGCGAGGATGCCAGCATCTTCGTCCCCGGCTACTCCAAGGACGACGCCGGCAAGGAATCTCCGCTGGGCACCGTGCAGCAGTCGTGGGTCCGCCAGAACGCGGCCGACGCCGTCTCCGGATCGCTGACCGGCACGAACGTCACGCTGCTGTTCCTGACCCTGTGCGGGGCGGCCCTGCTCACCGGCGCCTCGACCGTCAGCTACGTCCGCAAGCGCCGCCGTGAGGCGGGAACCCTGCGCGCCATGGGCTGGACCCAGCGGAAGATCCGCTCCTGGGTGCTGGCCGAGTTCGGCGTGGGCGCAGCCCTGCTCGCCGTCGCCGGGATCGCGTTGAGCCTGCTCAGCTGGAACCCGGTCACCGGGATCGTCTCCGCCTCCGTCCTGGTCCTGTACTGCGCGGCCGCCTACTTCGCCGCGCAGCAACTGCGCCACCGCGAGGTCATCGACCAGGAGCCGCAGCACGACGAGCGGCTCATCCCGGTCGACTCGCCCCTGACGTTCGCCAGCCGGCAGCTGAGCACGAACAAGTTCAACACCGGTTCCCTCGCCATCGCCGTCGGCGTCTTCGGTGCCGCGGTGGGCGGGCTCGCCGCGCTGCTGATCGATATTCCGCGGGCCGCGGGCGCCAGCGCATTGAGCGGGGCGGCCGCCGCCAGCATCGCGCTGCCGAGCATTGTCCTGGGCGTGTCCGGCGTCGCCGTGGGGCTGGTGCTGACGATGGTGACCGGCCGCTTCGAGCTCGGCGCCAAACGGCAGTACCTGGGCGTCCTGCAGGCGATGGGCTGGAACCCGGACATGCTGGGCCAGGTCCGCTTCTTCGAAAACGCCATGGTGGGGACCATCGCGCTGCCGCTGGGTGTCCTCGGCGCCCTCGGCGTCGGCCTGGTCCTCGCCCCCTACGCCGCACTCTGGGCCGGAATCGCCGGCTTCGTCGCGGTACTTTGCTGGATTCCGATTGCAACGAAAGTGGTCCAATGACTAACGAGCTGAACCTTGACCGGGAGGCACACGACCAGATGACCGCCAGCACCCGTCGCGGCGCGCAGACCCGCGCCAACACGATCGTGAAGGCTGCGGACCACGCCACGCCGCTGGAACTGAGCAACATCACGATCCATTACGGCGGCGGCAAGGGAGGCGCCGAGGCGGTCAACGTCGTCGATGACTTCAATATGACGCTGCACGCCGGCGAGATGCACTGCGTCGCCGGCCGCTCGGGCTCCGGCAAGACCAGCATCCTCACGGTCGGCGCCGGCTTGACCCTGCCGACCTCGGGCCGGGTCTTCTGGGAAGGCGACTCGCTCGAAACCATGGGCGACGACGAGATCGCCGACCGCCGTCGTGCGCTGATCGGCTACGTGGACCAGGGCGGCGCCCTGATTGACGGCATGAGCGCGCTGGAGAACGTGCTGCTCCCGGCTGTGCCCGACGGCGAGGTCGAACAGCGCCGCGACATGGCCAAGGACCTGCTGGACCTCGTCGGCCTGGGCCGGCGCATGCGCCACCGCCCGGCCCAGCTCTCCGGCGGCGAACGCCAGCGCGTCGCCATCGCCCGGGCCCTCATCCTCGGCACCCGCGTGCTGGTGGTCGACGAGCCCACCGCGAGCCTGGACCGTGCCTCGGCCAACCGCATCATCAGCATCCTCAAGGACACGACGTCGGACGGCATCGCCGTCCTGGTCGCTTCACACGACCACGAACTTGTCCGCCAGAGCGATACCCTCACCGAACTGATCTAGGTTTAACCCGTGACCCCTTCCGAAAAAACCCCGTTCTACATCACCACGGCCATCAGCTACCCCAACGGCGTGCCGCACATCGGCCACGCCTACGAGGTGATCGCCACCGACGCGATGGCCCGCTTCAAACGGCTCGACGGCTACGACGTGTTCTTCATGACCGGCACCGACGAGCACGGCCTGAAGATGCAGCAGACGGCGGAAAAGGAAGGCATCCCGGTCAAGGAACTCGCCGACCGCAACTCGGCGGCGTTCCGGCAGATGAGCGACGATCTTGGCATCTCGCTGAGCCGCTTCATCCGCACCACCGACCCGGACCACTACGAGGCCGCCAAAGCGCTCTGGCAGCGGATGGAAGCCAACGGCGACATCTACCTGTCCAAGTACGCCGGCTGGTACTCCGTCCGCGACGAGCGTTACTTCGTCGAGGACGAAACCGAGGTCCGCGACGACGGGCTCCGCTACGCCGCCGAAACCGGCACCGAGGTGACCTGGACCGAGGAGGAAAGCTACTTCTTCAAGCTCTCTGCCTACCAGGACAAGCTGCTGGCCCTGTACGCGGACCAGCCCGAGTTCGGCGCCCCGCACGGCCGCTTCAACGAAGTCATCAGCTTCGTCAAGGGCGGCCTCGAAGACCTCTCGATCAGCCGCACCTCCTTCAACTGGGGTGTTCCGGTGCCGGGTAACCCGGACCACGTCATGTACGTCTGGGTCGACGCGCTCACCAACTACCTCACCGGCGTCGGCTTCCCCGACACCGAGTCCGAGAGCTTCCGGAAGTACTGGCCGGCGGACGTCCACGTGATCGGCAAGGACATCTCCCGGTTCCACGCGGTCTACTGGCCGGCGTTCCTGATGTCCGCCGGGCTGGAACTGCCCCGGCGCGTCATGATCCACGGCCACCTGCACAACCAGGGCATCAAGATGTCCAAGTCCCTCGGCAACGTCGTGGCACCGGCCGACTGGGTGGCGCAGTACGGCCTGGACCAGGTCCGCTTCTTCCTGCTCCGCGAGGTGCCGTTCGGCGCCGACGGCAATTACAGCCATGACGCCATCGTCGGCCGGATGAACTCGGACCTGGCGAACAACTTCGGCAACCTCGCCCAGCGCTCCCTGTCGATGGTGGTCAAGAACTGCGAGGGCAGGGTTCCGGTCCCGGCAGGCTTCAGCGCCGAGGACGCCGCGCTGCTGGGCCAGGCCCGCGGACTGCTGGGCATCGCCCGGACCGCCTTCGAGAAGCAGGAGTTCAGCCGCGCGCTCGAGGCCATCTGGAACGTCCTCGGCGACACCAACGCCTACTTCGCCGAGCAGGCCCCGTGGGTGCTGCGGAAGACCGACATCGAACGCATGAACACTGTCCTTTACGTCACCCTCGAAGTGCTGCGCACCGTGGCGATCCTGGCCCAGCCGGTGATGCCGGCGGCGTCCGGCGCCATCCTCGACAGCCTGGGCCAGGCCGAAGGGGAGGCCCGGTCCTTCGCGGCCCTGGCGACGCCGATCGAGTCCGGCACCGCCCTGCCGGCCCCGGCTCCGGTGTTCCCGAAGTACGAGGAGCCCGCAGAGGCCTAACCGTGCGCACCCCCGACGCTCCCGCAGGTCCGGCGGCGGTTGGGATGACGCTCCCGCAGGTCCGGCGGCGGTTCGGGTGACGTTCCCTCAGGTTCGGCGGCGGTTGGGGTGACGCTCCCTCAGGTCCGGCGGCGTTTCGGCAAGCGCTCCCGCAGGTCCGGCGGCGGTTCGGCAAACGCTCCCGCAGGTCCGGCGGCGGTTCGGCAAACGCTCCCGCAGCTCCGATATGGAGGTGCGGGAGCGTTTCACTTTTGGCGGCCGGAGCTGAGGGAGCGTCCGGTTTTTGGCGGCCGGAGGTGAGGGAGCGTCGCAGGGGGTGTTCGGATGTTGAGACGAGTTGACCAGCATGCGGATACCCGAACTACCCTGAAAGCATGAGCGCATCCAGCATTGACCTGGCCGTCATCCCCGGCGACGGCATCGGCCCGGAGGTCATCGCCGAGGCACTGAAGGTTCTTGAGAAAGCAGCCGCCGCGGAGGGCATTGTCCTGCAGCAGACGCACTATGAGCTGGGTGCCGCGCACTGGCTCGCCACGGGGGAGACCCTGCCGGAAGAAACCCTCGCGGACCTGCGCCAGCGTGACGCCATCCTGTTCGGCGCAGTGGGCGCCGCTCCCGGCGATACCCGCATCCCCTCCGGCATCATCGAACGCGAACTGCTGCTCAAGCTGCGTTTCAGCCTGGACCACTACGTCAACCTGCGGCCCTCCCGGCTGTACCCCGGCGTCGCCAGCCCGCTGGCAAATCCGGGCACAGTTGACTTCATCGTGGTCCGCGAGGGCACCGAAGGCCCTTACGTCGGCAACGGCGGCAGCCTGCGCACCGGGACGGCCCAGGAGGTGGCCACCGAGGTGTCGCTGAACACTGCCTACGGTGTGGAGCGCCTAGTCAGGGACGCCTTCCGCCGCGCCAATGACCGCCCGCGCAAGAAGCTGACCCTGGTGCACAAACACAACGTCCTGGTCTACGCCGGACACCTCTGGAAGCGCACCGTGGAGGCTGTTGCCCAGGAGTTCCCCGAGGTCAGCCACGACTATCTGCACATCGACGCCGCCACCATCTTCATGGTCACCGACCCGTCACGCTTCGACGTAATCGTGACCGACAACCTCTTTGGCGACATCCTCACCGACCTCGCCGCCGCGGTCACCGGCGGCATCGGCCTGGCAGCGTCCGGCAACATCAACATGGACCGGACCGCGCCGTCAATGTTCGAACCGGTCCACGGCTCCGCGCCGGACATCGCCGGGCAGCAGAAAGCGGACCCCACCGCCGCGATCCTCTCCGCTGCGCTGCTGCTGGACCACCTCGGCTATGCCGCGGCCGCCCGAAAGATCGAGGAGGCCGTGGCGTCCGACGTCGAACGCCGGGACGGCGGCTTCCGCGGCACTGCCGCGATCGGGGATGCCATCGCCGCCGCGCTGTAGCCGCTCTCCAGGAGCAGGAGCCGGGCGTAAGCTTGATTCGAATCACCAACTAGCTGCCGTGGTCCTAGGATGAACCACGTTCACGCACCAGGCAGCCGACCGTGGAGGAACCATGACCCAGACTGCCCATGGCGTCGAATTCACCCAGCGGCTCTCGGAGACCCCGAAGTCCGCTGACGAGCGTGCAGCCATCCTGGCCAACCCCGGATTCGGCGACTACTTCACCGACCACACCGCCGTGGTTGACTACAGCGTCGACGCCGAGGGCAACGGCGGCTGGCACGATGCCCGCGTTGAGCCTTACGGACCCATCACGCTGGATCCCTCCGCCGCCGTGCTGCACTACGGCCAGGAAATCTTCGAGGGCCTTAAGGCCTACCGCCACGCCGACGGCTCGATCTGGACCTTCCGTCCCGAGGCCAACGCGGCGCGGCTGAACAAATCGGCCCGCCGGCTGGCCCTGCCGGAGCTGCCGGAGGAATACTTCCTCACCGCCATCCGCGAGCTCGTCTCCGTGGACCGGGAATGGGTTCCCTCCGGCGACGGTGAGGCGCTGTACCTGCGGCCGTTCATGATCGCCACCGAGGCGTTCCTGGGCGTCCGCGCCGCCCGCGAGGTCTCCTTCCGCGTCATCGCTTCCCCGGCCGGCAACTACTTCGGCGGCGAGCTGAAGCCGGTGTCGATCTGGATCTCCCGCGAGTACGCCCGCGCAGGCCGCGGCGGCACCGGCGCCGCCAAGTGCGGCGGCAACTACGCCGCATCGCTGATCGCCCAGCAGGAGGCCGAAGCCCACGGCTGCAAGCAGGTGCTGTTCCTGGATCAGTTCAACGACAACGCCGTGGAAGAGCTCGGCGGGATGAACGTCTTCTTCGTCATGAAGGACGGCTCGCTCGCCACCCCGGCGCTCTCCGGCACCATCCTCGAAGGCGTCACCCGCTCGTCCGTGATCCAGGTCGCCAAGGACATGGGCAGAGGCGTCAGCGAACGCAAGATCACCTTGGATGAATGGCGCGACGGCGTGGCCTCCGGCGAGATCGCCGAGGTCTTCGCCTGCGGCACGGCAGCCGTTATTACCCCCATCGGCGTGCTCAAGGACGAGACCGAATTCATCGGCTCCGAGGACGCGACAGCGGGGGAGACCACCATGGCCATCCGCGAACAGCTGCTCGGCATCCAGACCGGCAAGGTCGAGGACACGCACGGTTGGCTGACCCGCCTGGCGTAGCCCGGCCCGGTCACAACAAAGCCAAGCACGACGGCGGCCCGCACCCTTGAACCGGTGCGGCCGCCGTCGCTGTCTGGGAACGCCCCTCGGTGGCAAGATGGAAGGGTGATCCAAGATGATGCCCGCGCCCCGGTCCGCAGCACCGAGCTGACACGCTTCCGCCTCGCCCCGAACCCCGGGCCGATGAGCCTCCACGGCACCAACTCCTACATGATCGCGGCCGCCGGCTCGGATTCGGTGGTGGTCGTGGACCCCGGCCCCCTGGACGAGGAGCACCTGCGCGAGCTCTCCCAGTTCGGCGCCGTGGAGCTGGTCCTGATCACGCACCGCCATGCCGACCACACCGCCGCCGCGGCCCGCTTCGCCGAGCTCACCGGCGCGCCCGTCCGCGCCGCCGACCCTGCCCACTGCCACGGCGGAGAACCGCTGCGGGGAGGCGAGGTGCTGCATGCCGCAGGGGTTGAGATCCGGGTGCTGGCGACGCCGGGCCACACCTCTGACTCGGTCTGCTTCCACCTGCCCGCGGACGGGACATACGGCGCCGTCCTCACCGGCGACACGATCCTGGGCGTGGGCACTACCGTGCTGGACTACCCGGACGGCACGCTGGCGGACTACCTCTCCTCGCTGGACCGGCTGGAAAGCCTCGGCCCTGCCACCGTCCTGCCCGCCCACGGGCCCATCCTGCCGGCGCTGGACGATATCGTCCGCGCGTACCGGGACCACCGGCAGGACCGGCTGGCACAAATACGAACCGCGCTCGATGAGCTGGGCCCCGGCGCCGGTGTGCACGAGGTGGCAGATCTTGTCTATGCCGCCGTCGACCCGTCCGTCCGGCCCGCCGCCGAGCTCTCCGTCGCCGCGCAGTTGGACTACCTGCGCAGCCTGCCCAACTAGCCGGCCTGCGGCCGCGCGGCGGCGCGGACACGGGCCCAAGCCGAAGGGCCGCCGCCGCGGGAGGCGCTACGCTAGGAACCATGCGTATCGCCCGGTTTGTAGTTGATTCTGATCCCATGTACGGCATCGTCGAAGGCCAGCCCGGCAGTGAGGAAATCACTGTCATCAACGGCGACCCCTTCTTCCACGGGGTGGAGCGGACCGCCGCCCGGCACAAGCTGGAGGACGTGCGCCTACTTGCGCCCATCATCCCGCGCAGCAAGGTCATCGGCGTCGGCCGCAACTTCGTCGAGCACGCCCATGAGCTCGGCAACGAAGTCCCCAAGCAGCCGCTGCTCTTCCTCAAGCCCAACACGTCCGTCATCGGGCCCAACGATCCGATCATCCTGCCCGAGTTTTCTGAGGAGATCTCCTTCGAAGCCGAGTTGTGCGTCGTGATCGGGCGGATCTGCAAGGACGTGCCGGAGGAACGGGTCGACGACGTCGTCTTCGGCTACACCTGCGGCAACGACCTCACCGCCCGGGACGTCCAGAAGTCGGACCTGCAGTGGGCGCGCGCGAAGGGCTTCGATACCTCCGCGCCGCTGGGCCCGTGGATCGAGACCGAACTGGACACCGAGGACCTGCAGGTCCAGGGCCGGCTCAACGGCGAACTGCGCCAGGACGGCAACACCAACCAGATGATCCGCGGCGTCCGTGAACTGGTCTCCATCGTCTCGCACGCCTTCACCCTGCTGCCCGGCGACGTCATCATGACCGGCACCCCCGCCGGTGTCGGCCTCGTGCAGGCCGGCGACCGCTTCGAGGTTGAGATCGAGGGCATCGGCCGCCTATCCAACCCCGTGGTCCGCCGCTAGCCACGTCGCCAGGAAAAAGCGCGCCGGTTCCGGACAGCCGCACCGTAGACCCTCGGTGCGGCTGTCCGTTTCCGTAGCGAAATCCGACGGCGGGCAGGCGGTAAAGTTGGTACCACTATGACTACTCCCACCGCGCCCGACGCCGTCTCCAGTACTGCCACCACGGAACTGACCCGTGAAGCCCCCCGCGAAGTCACCGAGGAAACCCCGGTCCGGGTCCGGTTCTGCCCGTCACCGACCGGCACCCCGCACGTCGGCTTGATCCGCACGGCCCTGTTCAACTGGGCCCACGCAAAGCACACCAAGGGCACGTTCGTCTTCCGGATCGAGGACACGGACGCGGCCCGGGACTCGGAGGAGAGCTACCAGCAGCTGCTGGAGGCGCTGAAGTGGCTCGGCATCAGCTGGGAAGAGGGCGTGGAAGTCGGCGGCCCGCACGAGCCCTACCGCCAGTCGCAGCGCCTGGAGCTCTACAAGGATGTCGTCGCCAAGCTGCTGGAGGCCGGCTACGCCTACGAGTGCTACTCCTCCCCGGACGAAGTTGAAGCCCGGCACCGTGCCGCCGGCCGTGACCCGAAGCTCGGCTATGACAACTTTGACCGCAACCTTTCCGAGGAACAGGTGGCCGCGTTCCAGGCTGAGGGCCGCAAGCCGGTGCTCCGCGTGCGGATGCCGGACGAGGACGTCACCTTCACCGACATGGTCCGCGGCGACATCACGTTCAAAGCCGGCAGCATCCCGGATTACGTGATCGTCCGCGCCGACGGTTCCCCGCTGTACACCCTGGTCAACCCGGTCGATGACGCCCTGATGGGTATCACGCATGTGCTGCGCGGCGAGGACCTGCTGTCCTCCACCCCCCGCCAGGTGGTGCTGTTCCGCGCGCTGATGGACATCGGCGTCGCCAGCTACCTGCCCGAGTTCGGCCACCTCCCGTACGTGATGGGCGAGGGCAACAAGAAGCTCTCCAAGCGCGATCCGCAGTCCAACCTCTTCCTGCTCCGGGACCGCGGCTTCATCCCCGAGGGCCTGCTGAACTACCTGTCCCTGCTGGGCTGGAGCCTCTCCGCGGACGAGGACATCTTCACCGTCGAGCAGCTGATCGAGAACTTCGACGTCCACGACGTGCTCGCCAACCCGGCCCGCTTCGACATCAAGAAGGCCGAAGCCATCAACGGCACGCACATCCGCATGCTCGACGCCGAGGACTTCCGCGGCCGCCTCGTCCCGTACCTGCAGGCCGCCGGGCTGGTGGGGGACAGCCTCACCGCCCGTGAGGAAGAGATCCTGGCAGAGGCGGCGCCGCTGATCCAGGAGCGCATCTCGCTGCTGGGCGAGGCCCCGGAGATGCTCGCCTTCCTGTTCAAGGCCGACGACGCCGTCGACGTCGCCGACGACGCGCGCAAGGGCCTGCCGGAGAACCTCGCCGAGGTCCTCGACGCCGCCCTGGCCGCCCTCGAGCCGATCACCGAGTGGACCGCGGAGAACATCCAGGCCGCGCTCAAGGAAGCCCTCGTGGAAGGGCTCGGCGTCAAGCCGCGCCTGGCCTTCGGTCCGGTCCGCACCGCGGTGTCCGGCCGCCGGATCTCCCCGCCGCTGTTCGAGTCCATGGTCATCCTGGGTAAGGACTCGTCCCTGGCCCGGCTTCGCGCCTTCCGCGGCTGATGGCGTCCGCACCGCAGGCCCAGACGGGCGCCCAGACAAGCTCCCGGCCCAGTGAACTGAGCGGCGAACTGACCGGTGCGCTTGCCGGAATCCGCGGCGTGCTGTTCGACATCGACGACACCCTGGTGGACCTGGAGTTCGCCATGACGTCCGCGCTGCGCGGTGTGAGCGAGCACCTGCTGCCGGGCCTGGATGACGATGAGTGGGAGAAGTTCGGCCGGATCTTCACCCGCGAAACCACGCACTACTATGACCGCTACCTGGCCGGTGAGCTGACCTTCAATGAGCAGCGGCTGCTGCGCGGCCGGGCCGCACTGGGACACTTCGGCGTCGAGCTCGAGGAGGGGGAAGCGGCCCATCACTGGGTCAGTTCCTACGCCAGCCTCCAGCACAGCTACATCCGCCCCTTCGACGATGTCATGCCGCTGCTGGACGCCCTGGACGCTGCCGGCGTTCCCTATGGCGCGGTCAGCAACAATGTCCACGACTACCAGCGGGTGAAGCTGGACGCCGCCGGGCTTGAGCGCATCGGGGTGCTGGTCGGCACCGACACTCTAGGCGTGCCCAAACCGGATCCGGCGATCTACCTGGAGGGTGTGCGCCTGCTCGGCACCGGCCCGGGGGAGACGCTGTACATCGGCGACAACCGCCTGCTTGACGCGGAGGGGTCGACGGCGGCGGGCCTGCGCGGCGTCTGGCTGAACCGCGGCGGGGAACCGGCGCCGGGCTTCGCCGGCCGCGAGGTTGCCTCGCTGCTGGACCTGCTGGGCTAAAACTCCCGCATCAGCGAACAGCCCCCAGGAGAGCCACGTTCTCCTGGGGGCTGCTGCCTTGGCTCAGGCCGCTGGCGGTCAGTCGCGCAGTTGCGCGAACCGCCGCTTCCGCAGTGCCAGGTAAGCACCCACGGCCCCCAGGCCCAGGAGCGTTACCAGGCCCAGGGCCACGGCGACGTCGTTCTTGATCATGTTCGACGGCGAGACCGCGGCGGCGCTGGAGTACAGCGTGCCGGTGCCCGCAGCGATCTGGGCGTTGCCGTCGGCCAGCTTGTCCGCGCCGGTGGACAGCTGGCTGGAACCGGAGGCCAGCTTGGTGTTGCCGTCGGAGAGTTCCGAGGCGCCGGATGCCAGCGCTGTCGAACCGTTCAGCAGGCCCGGGTTGGCCGGATCGGACGGATCGCCCTTAATGCCGGCATTCAGTGCGAGCGTGCCGTCGGCCAGCCGGGAGCTGCCGTCGGTCATCTTTGCTGTCGCCTTGAGCAGGCCGGGGTGCTCGGGGTCCCCGGGTACCCCGTCCATGCCGACGCGGATCTTGGCGGTGCCGTCTGCCAGCAGCTGGGTGCCCAGAACGACGCCCGGGTTGTTGGGATCGCGGCTGTTGAGCTTGGCCGCAAGGGTGGCAAAGCCGGCGGTGAGCTTTCCGGTTCCGGCGTGCAGCTGGCCGGCGCCGGTGTCCAGCTGGGCGGCTCCGCTCTGCAGCTGGGCTGCGCCGGTATTGAGCTGGCCCGCTCCCGCGTTCACCTGGGCCGCCCCTGCCTGCAGCTGGAAGGCGCCGGCGTCCAGCTTCTGCGCCCCGGCGAGGATCTTGGCAATCTTGTCCTTGACTACGGCCATGGGCACCAGTCCCTGCACAGGATCGTTGGCCGCGGCGTTCAACTGCTCGAGGGCCTGGGCGAGGGCCGCGGTTCCGGTCCCTGCCTCCGGGTTGTTGTTCGCGCCGCGGTAGCCCTTGAGCTGGTTGGTCCCGGCGGCGAGCTGGTTGGTCCCTGCCGCGAGCTTGCTGGTGCCGGCCGCAAGTTCATTAGTGCCGGCCGCGAGCCGGCCGGTCCCGTCGGCCAGCTGCCCGGCACCGGCGTTCAACTGGGTGGCGCCATCCGCGAGGTTGTTTTCGGCGTTGCCACCGGCCGTCGGAGTGAGGGCGGCCGAGAGCTGGACGGCGCCGGCGGCCAGTTTCTGGGCGCCGGCGTCGACCTGGTACACGCCGGGCGCCAGCTTGTTGTTGACGTCCGTTTCGATCTTGACGGCACCCTCGGCCAGCTGGCCGGCGCCTTCCTGCAACTGGTCAGCGCCCGGGGCGAGCTTGCCCGCAATTCCGGCGTGGATCTTCGCAGCCCCATCCGAGAGTTTGCCCGCTCCGGTATCGGCCTGGCCGGCTCCGGTGGCCAGCTTGCCCGCGCCGTCCTTCAGTTGCTGCGCTCCCGCGGCAGCCTGGCCGGCCCCGTCGTTCAGCTTTGCCGACCCGTCCGTGATCCGCCCGGTGACCAGGGTGTAGAACCCAAGCAACGCGATCAGGAGCAACGCCAGAATGGCGATGGCTATTTGCTGGGCGCGGGTACGGGGCGGTGCGGCGGCGACACGACTCTGTGGCACAGGTTGTTCCTCTCGACGATCTCCCCGGCAGCGGCTCTGCTGGCGGGCCAGGCATGTGATGCAGCTAACAGTTGAAATTGGCCGTTGTTCTCCCGCAACTGGGTTGGGGGAGGTGGGTTACTCGCTGGTAACTTACCGAGCGTAAACTTATCCCCGTCGGAATTGCAAGGGTTTTTGCTGCTCTGCACGAAAAAAGCGGGAAGGCTGCAGCGTGGACAGCGCCGACGGCGACGCGGCGGGGTCGATTTGTGCCGGACAAAAGTGTCGGGTAAAGTAATTACTCGTGCTGAGGCGCTGGGAGCGCGGGTTTGGACCTGCGGAACCGGCGCAAAAGTTCCATTGGGATATGGTGTAATTGGCAACACTACGGTTTCTGGTACCGTCATTCTAGGTTCGAGTCCTGGTATCCCAGCTCTGAAAAAACCGCGGATTCTAGCGGCGAATCAGGGGTTCCAAAGCGGCCTGGCCGATTTGGAACGCGGGCTGAGTGTGTGAAATACTCACTGAGCTTGAACGGCAGAGATGCTGTTTGGAAGTGCAGGGCCCCATCGTATAGCGGCCTAGTACGCTGCCCTCTCACGGCGGTAACGCGGGTTCGAATCCCGCTGGGGTCACCACCGAAACGGCCCCGGACATCAGTCCGGGGCCGTTTCTCGTTCCCATCCATGGACGGCGCGCGCCGCCTGCCCCACGGCCCGCGGGCGGATCCAACTGGCATGATGATGCAGTGAGTTCCAACGAAAGCACCGGCCGGTCCGGGCAAACATCACCCGCCGCACGGCAGGCTTCCGCCGTCGAACTGCTCGAAGCGGTGCGGGGCGAGCTGTCCGCCGTGTCGCTTCCCCTGGCCCTGCCCGGCGCGGAAAACGCCCGGCTTGAAATCAGCCACGCCCTGGCCCAGCTCGAGGACTACATCCTGCCCCGTTACCGCAGTCTCGACGCGCCGCTGCTGGCCGTCGTCGGCGGCTCCACCGGTGCCGGCAAGTCCACCCTCGTCAACGGGCTCGTCGGGCACCCGGTGACGCGGGCCGGGGCTATCCGCCCCACCACCCGCCAGCCCATCCTGCTGCACCACCCGGACGACGCCGCCTGGTTCGAAGACCAGCGGGTCCTGCCGAGCCTGAGCCGCATCCGCGGAACGGTGGTTGCCTCGCCGTTGCCGGCGCACCAGGCAGGCCCCACGCCGGACGCCGCCGCAATCACCTCCCTCGTGCTGGCCGCGGACCCGGCGGTGCCGCCAGGAATTGCGCTGCTGGACGCTCCCGACGTCGATTCCATCTCCGACGACAACCGCAGACTGGCAGGCCAGCTGCTCGCTGCCGCAGATCTGTGGGTGTTTGTCACCACCGCCAACCGGTACGCCGACGCCGTGCCGTGGCGGCTGCTCCTCGATGCAGCCTCGCGGGACATCCTGGTGGCCGTCGTGCTGGACCGGGTACCACCGGCAGCCGAGGAGGAGGTCGCGACCGACCTGAGGTCCATGCTGAGCCGGGAGGGGCTGGGCTCGGCCCGGCTCTTTGTCGTTCCGGAAGTGGCGCTGGATGCCATGGGCATGCTGCCCCCTCACGCGGTGGAGCCGCTGCGGGGCTGGCTCCAGGAACTCGCTGCCGATGCCGCCGGCCGCGCGGACATCGCCCGCCGGACCCTCAACGGCACCGTCAAGGCGCTGGGCGGCCGGGTCGACGCCGTCGCCGAGGCCGTGACGGCGCAACACCGAGCGGCGGCTCTGCTCGCCAGGAACGTCGACGGCGCCTACCACGGCGCCGGGGTGCGCATCCTGGACGCCACCCGTGACGGCGCGCTGCTTCGCGGCGAAGTCCTGGCCCGCTGGCAGGACTTCGTCGGCACCGGGGAGTTCTTCCGGGTAATGGAACAGAACATCGGCCGGCTGCGGGACCGTATGGGCGCCTTCTTCCGGGGCGAGCCGACGCCGGCCGTCCGGGTGGAGACCGCGATCGAAACCGGCCTGCAGGCAGTCATCGTTGACGAAGCGGCCAACGCGGCCGAGGAAGCCGACCAACGCTGGCGCGCGGACCCGGCCGGCCGTCGGCTGCTGGGCAACGACGACCTGTCCGGCGCCAGCGAGGGCTTCTCCGACGTCGTCGCCGCCGAGATCCGGGCCTGGCAGGGCAGCCTGATGGAACTCATCCGCACTGAAGGCCAGGGCAAACGAACCCAGGCGCGCTGGCTTTCCTTCGGCATCAACGGCCTCGGCGCGGCGCTCATGATTGTGGTGTTTTCCATGACCGCAGGCCTGACCGGGCTCGAAATCGGCGTCGCCGGCGGCACCGCCGTCGTGGGCCAGCGCGTCCTGGAAGCGGTCTTCGGTGAGGATGCCGTCCGCCGGCTGGCCAAAACCGCACGCGATGACCTGCAGGCGCGCTGCGAGCGGCTGCTGCAGGCGGAAAAGCAGCGCTTTCTGGTCAGACTTGACGTGGCGGACGGCGTTCCGCCGGATGAACTCACTGCCCGCGCGGCGGACCTGGCCCGGGTGGCGGCTTCCGCATGAGCCGCCACGGCGCTGCCCGCGAGACTTCACAACTGGACCGGCGGCTGGAAGCCCTGGACGAAGCACGGCAACTCGCCGACGGCGCCCTGCCGGATGACACCCTGGACGAGGTGCTTCAGGTGCTGGAGCGGGCGAGTTCCCGGCGGTCCCTGTCCGCCGACCACACCGTGGTGGGCTTCTTCGGGGCGACCGGAAGTGGCAAATCCTCGCTCTTCAACGCTGTCAGCGGGGCGGAGCTCGCGACGGCGGCAGCGCGCCGCCCGACGACGTCGGAACCGCTCGCTGGCGTCTGGGGCGCCGAGGGCAGCGACGAACTGCTCGACTGGCTGGACGTCCGCACCCGGCACCACGCCACCGCCGTGCCGGGCTTCGCCGAGGAGAGCACGGGCCTGATCCTGCTCGATCTGCCCGACTTCGACTCCACCCGCGCTGAAAACCGGGAAATCGTGCAACGCATGGTGGGGCTCGTGGACGTGCTGGTCTGGGTACTGGATCCGCAGAAGTACGCCGACGCTGCGGTGCACAATGATTTCCTGGCGCCGCTCGCCTCGCACGCGGCCGTCACCCTCGTGGTGCTCAATCAGGTGGACCGGCTGCCGGAGCACGAGGTCCGCCCGGTGCTGGAGTCGCTCAAGGCCATCCTTGCCAGGGACGGGCTCGGGAAGGTGCAGGTGCTCGGCGCCTCGGCGCTTGTGGGCACCGGCGTGGACAAGGTGCGGGCCGCCATCCGCCAGGTCGCCATGCAGCGGCGTGCACTCTCGCAACGGCTCGCCGCCGACGTTGACCGGGCGTCCGCACGGCTCGCCGCCGCTTCAGGCCCGGGGGAGGCGGCCGGCGTCCGGTCCGGCACGCGGGACCGGTTGTCCTCGGAACTGGCCGTCGCCGCAAATGTGCCGCTGGTGGTGGACGCCGTAGCGCGCTCCTACCGGCAGGAAGCCATCCGCCGCACCGGCTGGCCGGTCACGCGCTGGCTGGTGAGGTTCCGGCCAGACCCGCTGCGGCGGTTGAATCTGCGCCGGACAGGGGAGCGGCCGGAGTTGAACCGGACCTCGCTGCCGCCTGCCGGGGCACCGGAACGGGCCCGGACGGATGCGGCTGTGCGGGAGTTTGCCGACGCGGCGTCCGAGGGCGCACCCGGCCCGTGGCGCGCCGTCATCCGCGGAGCCGCCCGGGAAGGCCGTGAGCAGCTCCCCGACGCGCTGGACCAGGCGATCGCGGGGACCGAGTTGAAAGCCGGGCAGCGTTCCTGGTGGTGGACGGCCTTCAACGTGATCCAGTGGCTGGGCCTGCTCGTCGCCGTCGGCGGTCTTGGCTGGCTCGGCGTGCTTGCTGGACTGGGCTACTTCCAGCTGCCGGTACCGGAGGTACCGCGGGTGGAGGGCTGGCCGGTGCCGACCGTGCTGGTGGCCGGGGGCGCGCTGCTGGGGATCGTCCTGGCACTTGCGGCGAGATTCATCGCCGGCGCGGCGGCACGAGCCCGGGCCAGGGCCGCGCGCAGGCGGCTGGGCGCCTCGGTGGACGCCGTCGCGCAGGACCTGGTGGTGGAACCGGTGGAGCTTGAGGTCAGCCGTCTCAAGTCCTTCAACGCAGCACTAAAATCGGCCGCTGGGTAGAGGGGGCCGACGGCGGCAGGCCGGTTGCGGCGTGCCTCTATGCTGCACCGAGCTGCGCGGCCGCGTCCCGGACCTTCACCAGCGTGCGCAGGTTCCGCGTGGTGGTGCTGGCCTTGTACTTCGGCTTGGCGGAGAGCTTGCTGAACGGGCTGTCCAGCGTTCCGCCGGCGGGTGCGAGCCAGGCCATGGCCTCCGGCCCCAGCCGGGTGAGTTCGACGCCGTCCAGCGCCGCGCCGGCGTCGTAAAGATCCGAGAGCACGGCGGTGTCCGAGGACAAGGTGACGTAGCTGTGGGTGCTGGCGTCATCGGCCGGGTAGGGGCAGGCCTCGACCAGGGCCGCGACGCGGTCCGCCGTCAGCACCACCACCCAGGCGTCATAGCCGAACGTCTCGCGGAGGCAGGCTTCGAACTCGGCCTTCACCCCGGCGGCCGGCAGGTCACTGGACAATACGACGTTGCCGCTGGCTAGCAGGGTTTTCACGGCCGAGAAGGGACGCGATTTCAGTGCTTCCTTGAGGTCGGCCATTTTGATGGTGATGCCGCCGACGTTGACGCCGCGCAGGAAGACCGCATAGCTGTTCATGCGCACAGCCTAGCGCCGGCACAGGACCTGCGTGGGGATTAGTCGTTGGTCTTGCGCAGCGCCTCGGTCAGCACGCGTGCGGCGTTGCAGACCACCTCGGCGTGCAGGCGGCCCGGCTGGCGGGTCAACCGCTCGATTGGGCCGGAGATGGACACCGCGGCGATCACGCGGCCGGACGGCCCGCGGACCGGAGCCGAAACGGAAGCGACCCCCGGCTCACGCTCGCCGAGGCTCTGGGCCCAGCCCCGACGTCGCACTCCGGCCAGGACGGTGGGTGTGAAACGGGCGGCTTGGAGGCCCTCGAGCAGACGGTCGTGGTCTTCCCAGGCCAGCAGCACCTGGGCTGCGGAGCCTGCCTTCATTGACAGCTGGGTGCCGACCGGGATGGTGTCCCGAAGGCCGATGGGCCGTTCGGCGGAGGCGACGCAGACACGCCATTCGCCCTGGCGGCGGAAAATCTGTGCGCTCTCGCCGGTGGCGTCGCGCAACTGCATCAGCACCGGCCCGGCGGACGCGATGAGCCGGTCTTCCCCGGCGGCTGAGGCGAGCTCCACCAGGCGGCTGCCGAGGACGAAGCGGCCCTGGATGTCACGGCTCACCAGGCGGTGGTGGACCAGCGCCAGTGCCAGCCGGTGGACCGTGGGCCGGGCGAGACCGGTGGCGGCCACGAGCTGTGCCAGGGTGGTGGGCCCGGCCTCAAGCGCGTCGAGCACATGGGCCGCTTTATCAATGACGCCGACGCCACTAGAATTGTCCATGTAATGATATTGCCGTCTCAATATCTGAGATGCAAATCATTGCGCTGGCGAATTGGGTGGCAGGGCTGGTTCAGTGGACAGCAACAACCCCGCCGGACTCGAGCTGGCGTGGACTGGCAGCGAAAACCGCAGTGAAGGGAGCAGGCCGTGGCAAAGACATTGGCCGAGAAAGTCTGGGACGCGCACGTGGTGCGCAAGGGGGACGGCGAAGGCGCCAACGCCCAGCCCGACCTCCTCTTCATTGACCTTCACCTGGTGCATGAGGTGACGTCGCCGCAGGCGTTTGAGGGTCTGCGGCTGGCCGGCCGCAAGCTGCGCCGGCCGGACCTGACGATCGCCACCGAGGACCACAACACCCCGACCCTGGCGATCGACAAGCCTATCGCGGACCTCACGAGCCGGACCCAGATTGAGACGTTGCGTAACAATTGCAAGGAATTCGGGGTGCGGCTGCACTCCCTGGGCGACGCGGAGCAGGGCATTGTGCACGTCGTCGGCCCGCAGCTGGGCCTGACCCAGCCGGGCATGACTGTGGTCTGCGGTGACTCGCACACGTCCACGCACGGCGCGTTCGGGGCGCTTGCGATGGGAATCGGCACCTCGGAGGTCGAGCACGTCATGGCGACCCAGACACTGTCGCTGAAGCCGTTCAAGACCATGGCCATTAACGTCGAGGGCACGTTGCGCCCTGGCGTGTCGGCCAAGGACATCATCCTGGCTGTGATCGCGAAGATCGGCACCGGCGGCGGCCAGGGCTACGTGCTGGAGTACCGTGGCTCTGCGATCCGTGCGCTGTCCATGGAAGCGCGGATGACGATCTGCAACATGTCCATCGAGGCGGGCGCCCGGGCGGGGCTGGTCGCCCCGGACCAGACCACCTATGACTACATGCAGGGCCGTCCGCATGCCCCGCAGGGCGCGGACTGGGATGCCGCCGTCGAGTACTGGAACACGCTGCGTTCGGACGACGACGCCGTCTTCGACGCCCAAGTGGATCTCGACGCCGACACCCTCGAGCCGTTCGTCACCTGGGGCACCAACCCCGGGCAGGGCGTCTCCTTGTCCGCGAAGGTGCCGTCGCCGGCGGACTTCGGTGATGAGAACGCCAAGGCCGCGGCCGAGCGTGCCCTGCAGTACATGGGCCTTGAGGCCGGCACGCCGATGAAGGACATCAGGGTCGACACCGTTTTTCTGGGTTCCTGCACGAACTCCCGGATGGAGGACCTCCGGTTGGCTGCGGACATCGTCCGCGGCCGGACGAAGGACCCGAACGTCCGGATGCTCGTGGTGCCCGGTTCCGCCCGGGTCCGGCTCGAGGCAGAGGCCGAGGGCCTGGACAAGGTCTTCACCGACTTCGGCGCCGAGTGGCGGTTCGCAGGCTGCTCGATGTGCCTGGGCATGAACCCGGACCAGCTGGAGGTGGGGGAGCGCTGCGCGTCCACCTCCAACCGCAACTTTGAAGGCCGTCAGGGCAAGGGCGGGCGCACGCACCTCGTCTCACCCGTCGTGGCGGCGGCGACGGCGGTGCGCGGCACGCTGAGCTCCCCGTCGGACCTCGAACCTGAGCCCGTATCCGCCGGACACCGTACCGCAACGGCATAACCCCGCCGCTTCCGCGCCGCGCGGCATTGACGCAGGCTGCACGCACCGATCCCACCGCTTAAGAAGGATCCGCCATGGAAAAGTTCACCACCCACACCGGAATTGGTGTCCCGCTGCGCCAGAGCAACGTTGACACCGACCAGATCATCCCCGCTGTGTACCTCAAGCGCATCACCCGGACGGGGTTCGAGGACGCCCTCTTTTCGGCCTGGCGCAAGGACCCGGCGTTCATCCTGAACCAGGCACCGTTCAGCGCCGGCTCCGTGCTGGTCGCCGGGCCGGACTTCGGCACGGGCTCCTCCCGCGAGCACGCCGTCTGGGCGCTGAAGGACTATGGCTTCAAGGCCGTCCTGTCCTCCCGTTTCGCTGACATCTTCCGGGGCAACTCCGGCAAGCAGGGCCTGCTGGCAGCCGAACTGGCCCAGGACGACATTGAACTCATCTGGAAGGTGCTGGAAAACGCCCCCGGAATCGAGGTCAAGGTCGACCTGGCCTCCAAGACCGTCGAGTGCGGCAACGTCGTCGCGCCGTTCGAGATCGATGACTACACCCGCTGGCGGCTGCTGGAGGGACTGGATGACATCGGCCTGACTCTGCAACACGAGGAAGACATCACCGCCTACGAGGCGACACGCCCCGCCTTCAAGCCGACCACGCTGCCGGCCAGGCTGTCCTGAGTTTCTCACTTGGACCGCTTTGACACCGCCGCCGGGCTGATGCCCGGCGGCGGTGTGGTTTGGCTGGGTGGTTTAAGGAGCGAATCCCAGGCCACGCGACCGTTGCTCGGCGGGATCATGCTTCCCCGCAGGGCCGGCCCTGCGCTGCCGACTCCGCCGTAGCCCGGAGGGGTCCTTCCGCTTTCGTCTGCCGGCCGTCAGCACGATGCGCAGCGTCACTTCTGCCGCAGACTCAGGTGCCCTGCTGCTGGCCGTTCCGGGGAGGGCGGGTGCGGTGGAGGAGTAGGTGTGGCCGGTGGGGGTGGTGAGTTCGAGGGTGTGTCGGCCGGGTCCGGGTCTGGGTTGGGCGTTCCAGCCGGGGGTTTCTTTGGTGTGGTTGCAGGCTTCGCAGAGTCCGGCGCCGTTGCTGGAGGTGGTCGGTCCGTCGTTGTGCCAGGGGATGATGTGGTCCAGGTGCCGGATGGGGGCGTCGCAGTAGGGTGTGCGGCAGGTGTCGTCGCGGGTTTGGATGAACCGGCGCAGTCCGGGTGGGAAGATGCGGGCGCGGGAGTCCATGGCGACGAGTTCGCCGGTCGCGGGGGCGGTGTAGAGCCGCCGGACCCAGGTCGCGAAGGCCGGATCGTCCCTGCTGTCACCCGGGGCGTCCCCGTGGCCACCCGAGCCGCCCGCGTCGCCGCTGGCACCCGCGCCGCCCGGGCTGTCGTTGCGGCCGACGCTGCTGCCGGGGTTCTTGACCGTGCCCGACCT